>CAMCWB010000051.1 GCA_945882315.1 Bauldia litoralis
TCGATCCCAAAGCGCTGCTCGATCCCGTCCGAAAGGCGCTGCGAACCTTCTCCGCAAACGTCGATCGTATCCTCCAGCGCTGGACATCCTCCCATTCAAACGCACGGCTCGAAGGCTTGAACGGCATCTTCCAGGCCGCACGGTCACGCACCCGCGGATATCGAAATACCGTAACCTTCGTCACAATCATCTACCTGCTCGCCGCCCCGCTACCCGATGTCCTCAAATCCACTTGAGACGTCGAGGAACCCCTTTTTCAGGCTCGGGTGACGGTCTTCCGCGGCGATCGGCGACACACCATATGACGCTCCTGAAAGAGGGGAACGTCATGCTCGATACCCTGCCCCATCCGATCCTCGACGACAGCGACAGCGAACCCGTCGCCCTGCACCCGCAGCCGGAAGGTGACGCCGAGCTTCTCGACGCCTATTCGCGCGCCGTGGCGGGCGTCGCCGACACGGTCGGCCCGGCGGTCGTGCGGGTCGATACCCGCCGCAAGGATGCCCGCGCGCCGGGCGGCGGTACCGGCTCGGGCGTCATCCTGTCGTCCGACGGCCTCATCCTGACCAACAGCCATGTGGTGGCCGGGGCCCACGAGATCCGCCTCTCCGACGCGGAGGGCCGCACCACCGACGCAAGGCTGATCGGCGAAGACCCCGACACCGACCTGGCGCTCGTCCGCGCCAATGCGGCGCGCGACCTGCCCTCGGCCCGGCTCGGCGATTCCAAGCGTCTGCGCCGCGGCCAGCTGGTCGTGGCGATCGGCAATCCGCTCGGCTTCGAATCGACAGTCACGGCGGGCGTCATCTCGGCGCTCGGCCGATCGTTGCGCGCCGTCACCGGCCGGATGATCGAGGACGTCATCCAGACCGACGCGGCGCTCAATCCCGGTAATTCCGGCGGACCGCTGGTCTCAACGCGGAACGAAGTCATCGGCATCAACACCGCCGTCATCCGCGGCGCCCAGGGAATCTGCTTCGCTGTCGCCAGCAACACGGCGAGTTTCGTGCTCGGCGAACTGATCCGCCACGGCCGCGTGCGGCGCGCCTTCATCGGCGTCGCCGGCGAGACGGCGCCGCTGCCCCGCCGCTTCGCCCTCGCCGCCGGCATCGGCAACGCCACCGGCGCGATGCTGACTTCCGTCGACCAGAGCGGGCCCGCCGCAGCGGGCGGCCTGATGCGCGACGATCTTGTGGTGGCCCTCGACGGCGAGCCGGTGACCGGCGTCGACGATCTGATCCGGCTGCTCAATGCCGACCGGATCGGCCGCACCGTCGCGATCGACGTGATCCGCCTCGGACGCCTCCGTCACTTCACGGTGACGCCCGGCGAGCGGAAGAGCGGGAAGAAGTAGCGAGTGGCGAGTAGCGAATAGAAAGAGCCGATCCTATTCGCTACTCCCTATTCGCTATTCGCTTTTCAGGCTCGCCGCGAAACGCTTCCACTTGTTGGCGTAGCTGTCGACGCCGCGCTTGATCATCGCGATCTGGTCCTCGGTGACCGTCCGGACGACCTTGCCCGGCATGCCGAGGACGAGCGAGTTGTCGGGGATTTCCTTGCCCTCCGCGACCAGCGCGCCGGCGCCGATCAGGCAGTTGTCGCCGATCCTGGCGCCGTTGAGCACGATCGCGCCCATGCCGATCAGCGTGTTCGCGCCGAGCGTGCAGCCATGCAGGATGGCACGATGGCCGACCGTGCAGTTGGGGCCGACCGTGCAGGGGAAGCGCGGGTCGGTGTGGATCATCACATGCTCCTGGATATTGGAGCGGCTGCCGATGACGATCGGCTCATTGTCGCCACGCAATACGGCGCCGAACCAGATACTGACATCCTCGCCGAGCGTGACCTTGCCCATGACGTCGGCGGTCGGCGCCACCCAGTAACGGCCCTCGCCGGGCAGTGTTGGGCTCACGCCGTCGTAAGCGTAGACGGTCATCGGACTTCCTCCAGATATCGAATTTTCGGGTGGCCAAGCTGCCACATGCATCCGGCCGCCGCCAGACGGCGCAGCGGGCTAGCGAAAGGCCACTATGAGGGAGACCAGCAGGATGCCGGAGCAGCAACTCCACAGGGCCGCGACCAAAAGCCCCCCCAACAGCAGGGAGATCGGCCCCTTCTCCGTCTGGCGCAGATGAACGGCCCGATCGAGAACGATGATGGGGCCGGTCATCGCACAGAAGACGAAGGTGGTGACCATGGCCGGCGTGCCCTGGCCCAGCATGGTGAAGCGGGCCGGCTCGGAGGTCACCCATTTGTAAAAGCTGGCGACGATGCCGGCGGTGACGAAGCCCACGGTCGAGGCGTAACCGATGATGATCAGGTCGCGAAGGAGATTGCTCACGAATTCGTCCCGTTCAGGTACAAGCGCCGATCCCGTTGAGGAGAGTTTGCAAGGCGCGTACCGTAGGCGCCGAATCGGGTTTCGCTCCGAAGCTGCTGAAATGATTAGACTTTAGTTGAAGCACCGACCGTCCCATTTATGGTTAGCGTTTCGTTAAGAGACTGGATGCCGCATCAACGAATGGCACGCACGACAAAACCGCAGACGAAGGCAAGGCCGCAGAGGCGGGACTGGCGCATGCCGGGGCTCTACGCCGCCGCCGGGCTTGTCGCCATTGCGCTGCTGGCCTGGCTGGTCGGGCGGATGGTCGGCGACTACCGCGACGGCGTCGCGCTGGCCGGCAAGAGCAGCGACCCGACACCGGTGGTCTTCACCATCGCCGACGAGACGCTGACCGTGCCCGGCAACGCCGTTCGCTTCCCCGCGGCACGGCGCGGCGGCGCGGTCGACAAGATCGAGCTTCTGCTGCGCTGGCCGGGGCTGGGGGGCTTCACTGAGGACAGCGCCGACGCTTTCCGCGACGGGTCAAGCCTGGCGCCCATCCTCTATGTCACGATTGGCCCGCGCGCCGCGCCGCTCGACATGGATGAGCGGCTTTCGCCGGTCTATGCGCGCTACTTCGCCGGCGAGCCGGTGACTGGACCGTCCGGGCTGACGGGCCGCAGCATGACGGCGGATTCAGGCTATCGCGGCGAGGAGATTTATTACGCCAGGACCGGTCCGGTGCGCTTCACGGCGCGGTGCGTCTCTGAAGCAAGCCCCGAAGTGCCGGCGACCTGCATCCGTGACGTCAACATCGGCAGGAACCTGTCGATGCTCTACCGGGTCAACCGCTTCTATCTTGGCGATTGGGCCGCGATGGACCGCGAACTCAAGGCCGCGGTCTCCGGTTTCCTGGGCGAGCGATAACCTCTATTCGAGGTCGATATCGAGGATCGCCATCGTGAAATTGTAGGAGAGATCGCCGTCCTCGTCGTCGCGGTAGACGACGCCGACGAACTCGTCGCCGATATAAACCTCGGCGGAATCATTCTTTTGCGGCCGCTGGCGAACAGTCACCGACGGCAGGTTGAAACGCTGCTGGAAATATTTTTCCAGCTTCAGGATCTCTTTGCGATCCAAGACTTCCCCCTTGGGCTTTGGAACAGGAACGGGCTTTCAGCCCGCCCTTTTACGAGCAGCAGTCTTCTTTGGCGAGACGCTGATCCATCATTCTTGCCGGCTCGGCGCAACCGGCCTCGCCGACGACCCGCGCTGGCACGCCGGCGACGGTGGTATTGCGCGGCACGTCGCGCAGAACGACGGAGCCGGAGGCCACCTTCGAGCACTGACCAATCTCGATATTGCCGAGGATCTTGGCGCCGGCCCCGATGAGAACGCCACGCCGCACCTTGGGATGGCGGTCGCCGCCTTCCTTGCCGGTGCCACCGAGCGTCACGTCCTGAAGCAGGGAAACGTCATCCTCGATGACCGCCGTCTCGCCGACGACGAGGCCGGTGGCGTGATCTAGGAAGATGCCGCGCCCCATCGGGACGGCGGGGTTGATGTCGGTCTGGAAGACTTCCGACGAGCGGCTCTGGAGGTAGAGCGCGAAATCGCGGCGGCCCTTCCTGTAGAGGAAATGGGCCAGGCGATGCGTCTGGATGGCGTGGAAGCCTTTGAAATAGAGAATCGGCTCGATATAGCGCTGGCAGGCCGGGTCGCGGTCATACACCGCGGCGATGTCGGAGCGCATGACCTCGCCAAGCGACTGGTCTTCTTCGAGCGCCTGCTCGAAGGCGCAACGAATGACCTCGGCGCTGACCACGTGATTGTCGAGGCGCTGGGCGATGCGGTCGATGATCGCGTCTTCGAGGCGGTCGCGATTAAGGACGGTGCTGAAGACAAAGCTCGCCATGGCGGGCTCGCCGCGGACGATCTCCTCGGCCTCGCGCTTCACCTCGAACCAGATCGGATCGACCGTCTTCAGCGTATCGCTGGCGCGGCTCGTCGTGACGCTCATACACTTCTCCTCGCCGTCGGGCCGGCAGTTTATCACAGGCCCGGAAGCAATCCCAAACGTCGTCGGGAGGGCTTTATAGGGCGGTTCCGTTAACGAAGGGCGTTTTCAGGGAAACGATTTGCGTTGATCTAGGTTCATCGGAAAAAGGCGCAAGGGCGGCTTTTTGCCTATCAGCCCCGCCGCCCGAGGAAATCGAGGGCTGCGTCCTTGAAAACCCGGTCGCCGGTGGCCGGCAGATGCTCGCGGCCCGGAATTTCAAGGAATTCCGCGCCCGGAATGAGGCGGGCCAGTCCCTCGCCCGAGCCCGCCACCTTGTCCTTGCTGCCGACCGCGATCAAGGTCGGGGCCGCTATGGCGGCCAGTTCCGCGGTCGCAATCGTCGCCCGCGAGCCGCGCATGCAGGCGGCCAGCGCCCGAAGGTCGGCCCCGGTCTGGTCGGCGAATTTCCGGTAGATCCGGCCGGTGTCGCCGGGCACCGCCTCGAGGCTCGGCGCCTCCAGGGCTGCGACGATCTCGTCCTGCCCTTCCATGCCGTCGACCAGCGCCATGCCGAGCCCGCCGATGATCAGGCTGCGGACCAGTTCGGGCCGGGCAAGGGCCAGAAAGGCCGCGATGCGGGCCCCCATTGAATAGCCCATGACGTCGGCCTGCGGGATGCCCAGATGCGCCAGAAGATTGGCCGCGTCCTTCGCCATCTCGGCCGGATGATAGGCGGCCGGCTCGTAGAGCTTCTGGCTCTGGCCGTGGCCGCGATTGTCGAAGGCAACGACCCGGCGGCCGGCCTTGCGCAGGCTGTCGATCCAGCCGGTCAGCGACCAGTTGACCGCCATGTTCGAGCCGAAACCATGGATGAGCAGGATCGGCTCGCCCTTGCCTTCGTCGATGAAGGCGATCTCGATTCCTTCGGAACTGAACCGCTCCGTCCGCGACATCGTCATCGCCATTCGACCCTACCCATCGGTTCGGAGGCCGGTTATTGTCCCGGCCACGAAAACTGCCATTCGGGAAGAGCTCCATGGCCGACCACGTCGTCCCCCACTTCCAGAACGATGCCGGCGTGCCGAAGATCGTCGTGGGCGTCAAGGAATTCATGTGCATCGGCGCAACGCCGCCTTACGATCATCCGCATGTCTTCCTGGACATGGGCGACGATGGCGAGAAGGTCTGCCCCTATTGCTCGACGTTATTCCAGTACGGGCCCTCGCTCCATGCCGACGAGACGGATCCGCCGGGCCATCTGATCCGCGCCAAAGCTGCCTGACCTTTCCACACTAACGGAGACCGGATTTGGGCGAGCGGCGCAACATCGTCATCGCCGGAGCCGGAATCGGCGGCCTGACCGTGGCGCTGGCGCTGGCGCAGCGCGGCTTCCCGGCGATCGTCTGCGAACGGGCCGAGAAGCTCAGCGAGGTCGGCGCCGGCATCCAGCTCTCGCCGAATGTCGGCCGCGTTCTGGCCGGGCTCGGCCTCGACAAAGCCGTTGCCGGGATAGCGGCGGAGCCGCGCTCGCTGAATGTCAGGTCGGGGACCAGCGGACGGCTTCTCAACACGATCTCCCTCTCCGGCATGGCGCAGCGCTACGGCTTTCCCTGGCGGGTGGCGGCGCGCTCCGAATTGCAGCAGGTGCTCGCCGGCGCCGCCCTCGCCCATCCGGACATCGAATTGAGGCTCGGCAGGACGGTTGCCGATTTCGCGGCCGGCCGTGACGAGATGCTGGTCAGTACCGAGAGCCGCTCCGGCCGCAGCGTCCTTCCCGCCGCGGCCCTGATCGTCGCCGACGGCGTGTCGTCGCGGCTCCGCGACAAGATCGACGGCGCGGAGACGGCGAAGCCGATCGGCCGGACAGCATGGCGCGCGACGATCCCGGCGCGGGTGGCCGAGACGATCCTCTCGGCGGATGCGGTCGGCCTGTGGCTCGGGCCCGATGCCCATCTCGTCCATTATCCGATCGCCGGTGGGCGGATGATCAACATCGTCGCCATCGTCAAGGAAGACTGGACGGGCGTCGGCTGGAGCGAGCCCGGCGACCACTACCAGCTTGCCGCCCATTTCGCCGGCTGGGGCAAAGCGGCGCGGGCGATCGTCGGAGCCCCCTCGGAATGGCGCAAATGGGCGATCCTCTCGGTCGATCCGACCGGCCCCTGGGTCTCGGACCGGGCCGCCCTCCTCGGTGACGCAGCCCATGCCATGCCGCCCTTCCTGGCGCAGGGCGCGGCCATGGCGATCGAGGACGCGGCGGTCCTTGCCGCCAGCTTTGCCGCCGATCCCGAGGACGCCGCGGCGGCGCTTTTCGCCTATGAGGCGGCCCGGAAGCCGCGCGTCGCGACGGTGCACCGGGCGGCATTCGAGACAGGAATGCATTATCACCATGGCGGAGCCCTTGCCGTCATGCGGAATGCGGCGCTATGGCTGGCCGGCGCCAGGCTGGCCTTAAGAAGAAACGACTGGATCTATGGGTGGAAGCTCGATTCATGAATGAGAACCTTTTCGACCGCGTCTTCCGCGACGCCGACCTCTCCCGACTCTTCATCGAGACCGTCGATGGCCGGAAATTCACCTATGGCGATGCCGTGGCGTTGTCCGGCAAATACGCCAATGCGCTCCGCGCCAAGGGCGTCGTGCCCGGCGACCGGGTCGCGGTGCAGACCGAGAAGACCCCCGAGATCCTGATCTTCTATCTCGCCTGCGTCCGGGCCGGCGCTGTCTACTTGCCGCTCAACACGGCCTACACGCTGAACGAGCTCGCCTATTTCATCGGCGATGCCGAGCCGAAGCTCGTCGTCGCCGATCCGGAAAAGCGCGCCGGGCTTGCGGAGATCGCCGCCAGGGTGGGCGCCACCGTCGAGACGATGGACGCCGCAGGCAAGGGCTCGCTCGCCGACCTCGCCGCGGGCCAGAAGGAAGACTTCGCCACCGTCGAGCGGCAAGGCAGCGACCTCGCCGCCATCCTCTACACGTCAGGCACCACCGGCCGCTCCAAGGGCGCCATGCTGACCCATGACAATCTCGCCTCGAACGCTCTGGCGCTCGTCGAGACATGGCGCTTCACAGGCAAGGACGTGCTCCTCCACGCGCTGCCGATTTATCACACGCATGGCCTCTTCGTGGCGACCAACACGGTGCTCTTCTCGGGCGCCTCGATGATATTCCTGCCGAAATTCGACGCCGACACGGTGATGCGCCTGCTGCCGCGCGCGACCGTGCTGATGGGCGTGCCGACCTTCTACACGCGCCTCGTCAAGCATCCCGGGCTGACCAGGCAGGCGACGGCGCATATGCGCCTCTTCGTCTCCGGCTCGGCACCCCTGCTTGCCGAGACGCATCGCGAATTCGAGGACCTGACCGGCCAGGCGATCCTCGAGCGCTACGGCATGACCGAGACCAACATGAACACCTCCAACCCCTATGATGGCGATCGCGTCGCCGGCACGGTGGGCTTCCCGCTGCCAGGCGTCAGCGTCCGTGTCGCGAACCCGGACGACGGCAAGGAATTGCCGCAGGGCGAGATCGGCGTGCTGGAGGTCAAGGGACCGAACGTCTTCTCGGGCTATTGGCGCATGCCGGAGAAGACCGCCGCCGAATTCCGCGCCGACGGGTTTTTCATCACCGGCGACCTCGGCGTCATCGACGAGCGCGGCTATGTCTCGATCGTCGGCCGCTCCAAGGATCTGATCATCTGCGGCGGCTTCAACGTCTATCCGAAGGAGATCGAGAGCGAGATCGACGGGCTACCCGGCGTCGACGAATCGGCGGTGATCGGCGTCAGCCATCCCGATCTCGGCGAAGGCGTCGTGGCTGTGGTCGTGGCAAAGGCGCCCGGCGCCACCAGCGAGCCGGCGATCCTCGACGCGCTCAAGGACCGGCTCGCGCGCTTCAAGGTGCCGCGCCACGTCGCCATCGTCGACGACCTGCCGCGCAACACTATGGGCAAGGTCCAGAAGAACCTGCTCCGCGATCAGTTCAAGGATTTGTTCAAGGTGCCGGCTTAATACCCTCTCCCATTGGGAGAGGGCCGGCGCGCTTGCGAGCGAAGCGAGTTAGCAAGCCGGGGTGAGGGGCTAAGGCGCGAATGGCTTGAGCCTCAATGCGACCGCCGCAACCCCTCACCCTTTTCGCCTAAGCTCACTTCGCTCGCTAAGGCTCAAAGCCCTCTCCCTATGGGAGAGGGTAACTCAGGCCGGCTCTACCCAGCCCTCTGCCTTCAACTCCTCGATCGCCTCAAGCATGCAGGTGATGCCGTAGGTGAGTGTCGCGGCACCTGTCGGGTTGACGCAGACCATCAGCGCTTCGCCGATCTCTTCAGGATGCAGGCCGAGCTGCAGGCCCTTCTTGAGATGGGCGCGGAGATGCGGCTGGTTGTGGAAATTCGAGCCCTTCACGGCCAGCGCGACGATGTGGAAAAGCTCGTGCATGCGCTCGTCATAGCGGCGCGGCCGGCGGCGGATGACCTCGTCGAGCTCGAGCATGACCTCGACATAATCCGGGAATTTCTCGGCCAGCCAGGAATGCGCCGGATAGACCTTGCCGCGGCGGGCCGCGAAGGTCTTTGCGAGGTCTTCTTTGTCGCTCATCGAAATCCACTCCATGCTGGCAACAGCTCTCAGGCGCGGGCATCCATAGCGGATGCACGGCGGCGCCGCGACTGCGATTTGGACGCGCCGTCCGATGCCGTCGCGCCGCCAAGAAACGCGTCGAGTCGCCGCGACAGGATCTCGTCCGTCAGGCCGAGGATGCAGTGCGCCTCGCCTTCCTCGCAGCCCTCGATGCAGGATGCCTTCGCTCGTGCCGGCCGGATGATCGTGACCTGTCCGGTTGCGCCGACCGGCGCGAAGCGCTCCGGCGCATTGGTATGGATGGGACTTCCATCCAGCGGATGGCAGGCGAGCACGGCAACCGGCGTGCCCATGGCGGCGGCGATATGGGCCGGGCCGCTATCCATGCCGATGAAAGCGGTAGCCTTGCGGAGCAGTGCTGCGGTGGCACGCAGGCCGAGGCCGCGGGTTGTCGATTGCGCGCCGATACCGACTGCGAAGAGATCGGCAGCCGCGGCATCGCCCGGACTGGCGATCACGAGGATATCCAGTTCGAAGCGTGCGGCGAGGCCACGGATGACCGGCGCCAGTTCTGCGGCCGGAAGTGTCTTCTTGGCCTCCGATCCGAAAGGCGCGACGGCGAGGAACCCCCTCGCCTTCCGACCAATGGCCCCGTCGAGAAACTCGCCCGCCGCCGCCTCGTCGGCAGGCCGAACGTCCAGCGACGGCCGCCTGCTTTTCACCGTCCCACCCAGCGCCTCGAGCAACGCCAGTTCACGCTCGGATTCGTGAGCGACCGGTCGCGGATCGGTGATCGCCATGGTGTAGAAGCGGTCATCGCCGCGATTGAGGCTGCGTCGGCGCGGCGTCGACATTTCGGAAAAGCCGACGACGGACCGCGCGCCGCTGCCATGG
The DNA here is from genome assembly GCA_945882315.1 of Bauldia litoralis. Taxonomy (GTDB): domain Bacteria; phylum Pseudomonadota; class Alphaproteobacteria; order Rhizobiales; family Kaistiaceae; genus CAMCWB01. The sequence goes on from CAMCWB010000051.1 coordinate 9,791, forward strand.
GCGATCGCCAATGCGCCGTTGAAGTCGGCGTCGTAGCGCGGCACGATCGCGAGGTCGAAAGCACCGCGGCGATAGTCGTCCCCGAAGGCGGCGAGCGTTGCGCGGTCGGCAGCGCCGAAGACGATGCGGCGTCCTTCGGCCCGGCCGATCGAGATGACGCGATCGACGAAGCGGCAGGTCTCGGCCAGTGTGAAGACGCGATCGAGCACCCCGGCGGTGATCTCTGCCCGGGGTGCGCTGGCGCGGAGGTTTTCGAGGAAGGGCGTGGTCATCACCCAGTCGCCGATGAAGTCGGGCTTGACGACGAGTATCTTGCGGCAGCGCGCCAGGTCCGGAGGTGGCATCCGCCGCCTTCGCCGCGCGGCCGGGATATAGAGCCGCGGCCGGTCGCCGTCCTCAACCACCCGACGCGGACCCGGCCCGATCGTCAACGCCAGCCGGCAGGACGGTCCGGAATTGCCGAGGGCGGAGGGCAGCACCGGCCAGCCCGCCTTACCTGCCGTCCACTTCGAGCATCCAGTTCAGGACGAGCCGCCAGTCGGTCATGCGGATCGGCGTGCCATGCGCGCCGCTCTCGAACAGCGCAAGCCGCACCGGATAGCCGGGCACGCGCTCCTTGATGCTCTTGAAGAAAGCGAGCTGCGACTTCGCCTTGATGATCGGGTCGCGCGTGCCGTGGCCGATATAGATCGGCACCGGCGGGGCTGCACCGGTGGCGGGCGGGCTCTTGAAGAAGCGGTTGTCGTTGGTCGAGCCGAGCAGCAGGAGGCCGCTCAGCATCGGGGCGACTTCCGGGTCCTCGATCAGGCGCCAGCAGATGCCGCCGCCGAGCGAGCCGCAGGCGACGAAGATCGCCGCATCGGGAGACCTCGCCGCATATTCCTTGAGCAGCGCCTTGGCGGCGTCGCGGCCCTTGTTCTTGAGGTCAGGAAAGCCCGGCGAGAGATAGAGCCCGTCATTCCGCATCATCAGATTCTTGATGCGGTTGAAATTGCCGCCGAACATGCCGTCATTCGCACCCTGAAAACGGTTGCCGTTGCGGCCGTGGATATACAGGACGATCGCCTTGGCGCCATCGGTCTTGCCGGTCGCGATATATTTCAGCGTCGAGCGGCCGGTATCGAGCGTCAGGTCCTGCTCGACCGCCTTGGTGTCGAACGACACATACTCCGGCCGCGCCTGCTTCTCCGGCACCGCGTCGCGCTGGTCGAGGTTGCGCGTCTCGCTGTAGTCGACCTTCACATAGTCGCCGCCATAGCCGGTTTCGATGACGGCGGGATAATCGAAGAGGTCGTCCTTGTAAGGCGCCAGCCGATAGCCTGCCGCAGACGCGGCGAAGCAGAGCGCCGCGGTTGCCGCGGCGACGATACCGACGCCCGCCAGTCGATTGCGAGACTTCATTCTATCCGTTCCGGCTGAGCGTCGCGGTCGCGGCGCCGACACCGATCAGGCATGAGCCGCCTGCCCGGTTGAACCATTTCAACATCCACGGTTGGCGGATCCGGCTGCGGAGACGGTCGGCGGCGAAGGCGAAGGCCAGCGCATTGAGCAGAGCGAGGCTGACGAAGGTCGCTTCCATGATGGCCAGTTGCGGCAGCAGGCTGGCCTCATGGTCGATGAATTGCGGGACGAAGGCGACGAAGAAGGCGATCGATTTCGGATTGAGCGCCGTCACCACGAAGGCGTGGAGAAAGATGCCGCGCGAAGCGTTCTGCTCCGGGGATGCCGCAATCGCCTGCAGATGCGGCTCGGCCCGCCAGAGCCTGATGCCGAGATAGACGAGATAGGCGGCGCCCAGCCATTTCAGGACCGTGAAGAGCGTCGCCGAGGTAAGCAGCAGCGCCCCGAGGCCGGCGAGCGACAGCGTCATCGCCGTGAAGTCGCCGAGCGCGACGCCGGCGGCCATGGCGAGCGCCACACGCCGCCCCTGGGTCAGCGCATAGCTGACGACGAGAAGGACCGTCGGGCCGGGGATCATCAGCATCACCGCCGAGGCGGCGGCGAAGGCAAGCCAGGTCGCGAACGTCATTCCTTCCTCCGTCGAGCGGGCAACGGCGTCAGAAAGCGCCGTTGCGAAACGCCGGTCAAGCCGGGAAAGTAAGGCGCGGCGCCGGCTGATCTATCCGACATTGTCGCGCAGGAACTTCAGGCTGCGCTCGCGGGCAAGCCTGGCGCTCGGCTCGTGCCAGGCCTGATTGCCGAAGCGATTGAAGGCATGGCCGGCGCCTTCATAGATGAAGACCGACACGCCCCGGGGTTCCAGCGTCGCCTTGACCTTCTCGGCGTCGGCGAGCGGGATGCTTCCGTCCTTGTCGCCGAAATGCAGCATGACCGGGCATTTCTGTTGCTCGCCGAGATTCTCGGAGACCGTGCCGCCGTAATAGCCGACCGTCGCGGCGAAGCCGGGAATGCGCGAAGCCGAGAGCCAGGCGAAGGAGCCGCCCATGCAATAGCCGACGAGGCCGACCTTGCCCGCGCCCTTCAGCGCGTCGAGCGTGGCGGCGATGTCGAGGAGCATGGCATCGGTCGGGATCGCCCCGCGTAGCGCGCGGCCGCGATCGATGCCTTCCTTGTCGTAGCCCAGTTCGACATTCCGCTCGGCGCGGTCGAACATCGCCGGAGCGAGCACATGATAGCCGTCGGCGGCATAGCCATCGGCAACCCAGCGGATATGCTGGTTGACGCCGAAAATCTCCTGGATGACGACGAGGCCGCCGCGCGGCTTGCCCTCGGGCTTCGCCTCATAGGCCGTGAATGTGTGGCCGTCCTTTGCCGTCAGGCTGATGAAGTTCCCCATGGTCGCTCCCTGTTTTTCTTGGCTGTGCGGTTCGGATCATAATGGGGGCGCAGCGCCTGATCTATGCCTTGCCGGATGCGGCTGATAAGAGGGTCGGGAGGTATCGAGGCCGATGAGCGGACAATCGCCCTACTCCCGCATGACCCGCCGCGAGGCGCTGACCGGCCTTGGCGTTGCGTCCGCCGCCACGGTCGCGGGAACCCGCGCCTTCGCGCAGATGGAGGCCGGCACGGTGGCGAGGCTCCTGCCCGGCGCCAATATCTGCTTCCTGACGCCGCAAGCCGTCGAAGGGCCCTTCTATTTCGATCCGAAGCTCGAACGGCCGGATATCTCCGAGGGCCTGCCCGGCGTGCCGCTCGGCTTCCTGCTGCAGGTCGTCGAGGCGAGCGACTGCTCGGCGCTGACTGGTGCCCGGGTCGATATCTGGCACGCCAATGCCTCGGGGCATTATTCGGGCTATCAGGGCCAGGGCGACGAGCGCAACGTCTCGACCGAGGGCAAGACCTTCCTGCGCGGCACGCAATTCACCGATACGGGCGGCGAAGTCGCCTTCGCGACGGTCTATCCGGGCTGGTATTCGGGCCGTACGCCGCACATCCATTTCAAGGTCTTCATCGACGAGCGGACCGTCGTCACCGGGCAGATCTATTTTCCCGATGCGCTGAGCGAGTTCATCTACACGAGCGTCCCGCCCTATAATCAGCGCAGCCATGAACGGGACACGACCAACGACCGCGACGGCATATTGCAGTCGTCGGGCAATGGCCGCGAGACCTTCGTCTCGATCAAGGAAGAGGCCGACCGCTATCTGGCGGCGCTGATCATTGGCATCGACCGGAGCGCCGAGGCGCCGGCCGGCAATGGACCTGCCGGCGGGCCGCCTCCTGGGCCTCCACCGGATGGCGACGGCGGACCTCCGCCTGAGGGGGGCCGGCGCGGTTCATTGGTGCCTGGGATCTAGACGATCGGGCGCAGGGCCCGAGCGAATTGAGAAGAAGACTTTAAGACAGCAAGGGAGAGCAAGACATGCCGCTACTTTTGCATCCGTCCATCCAGAATGGTCTTCAAAAGGGAAATCCGCAGTTCGCCGGCGGCGTGCTGGTCTGCAAATGCAAGGAGAAGCCGGTCAAGGTTCGCATCTCCGCCAACATCGCCCACAACCACGCCTGCGGCTGCACGAAGTGCTGGAAACCGGCGGGGGCGTCCTTCTCCGTGGTCGCCGTCGCACCCACCGATAGCGTCACGGTCGTGGAGAATGGCGACAAGCTCGCTGTCGTCGACGCGAGCGCGCTCATCCTGCGTCACGCCTGCAAGGTATGCGGGACGCATATGCATGGTCCGGTCGAGAGGGATCACGCCTTCAAGGGGCTGAGCTTCGTCCATCCGGAGCTGTTCGAAAGCAAGGACTGGCCTGCCCCGGGTTTCGCGGCCTTCGTTTCATCCGCGATCGAAGGCGGTGTCCAGCCATCGGAAATGGATGGGATCCGCTCGAAGCTCCGGGATGTCGGGCTCGAACCCTATGACTGCCTGTCGCCGGCCCTCATGGATTTCGTCGCGACCTGGACGGCAAAGAAGAGCGGCGTCCTTAAATAACCGGGCACGCCCGCCTGACGGGCGCGCTGCTGATGCCGCCGTGGGGACAGGCGTCTACCGCCTGTCCCTGAGTGATGTCAGGCGCTGGCAGCCTTGCGGCTGTCGAGCGCCAGGCGGTCGCGCTTCAGGAGCTCGGCGACCAGGAACGCCAGTTCGATCGACTGATCCGCGTTGAGGCGCGGATCGCAATGCGTATGGTAGCGATCGCGCAAATCCTCGTCGGTGATCGCGCGGGCGCCGCCGGTGCATTCGGTGACGTTCTTGCCGGTCATCTCGACATGGATGCCGCCGGGATGCGTGCCTTCCGCCCGATGGATCAGGAAGAACTGCTCGACCTCGCGCAGGATCAGGTCGAAGGGCCGTGTCTTGTAGCCGCTCGCCGCCTTGATCGTGTTGCCGTGCATCGGGTCGCAGGACCAGACGACGACATGGCCTTCCCGCTCGACGGCGCGGATCAGCGCCGGCAGTTTCTCGGCGACCTTTTCGGCGCCGAAACGGGCGATCAGCGTCAGCTTGCCCGGCTCGTTCTCCGGATTGAGCAGGTCGATCAGCTCGAGGAGGCCGTCCGGCGTCGTGGTCGGACCGCATTTCAGGCCGATCGGGTTCTTCACGCCGCGGCAGAATTCGACATGGGCATGATCCGGCTGGCGGGTGCGGTCGCCGATCCAGATCATGTGGCCGGAGGTGGCGTACCAGTCGCCGGTCGTCGAATCGACGCGCGTCATCGCCTGCTCGAAGCCGAGGAGAAGGGCTTCGTGGCTGGTGAAGAAATCGGTCGAGCGGAGCTGCGGGGTCGTCTCTGAATCGATGCCGCAGGCACGCATGAAGGACATCGTCTCCGAGATCCGGTCGGCGAGTTCCTGGTAGCGGTGGCCCTGCGGGCTGTCCTTGACGAAGCCCAGCATCCACTGGTGAACATGCTCGAGATTGGCATAGCCGCCCTGCGCGAAGGCGCGCAGGAGGTTCAGCGTCGCCGCCGACTGGCGGTACGACATCTCGATCCGGTTCGGGTCGGGAATCCGGGCCTCCGGCGTGAACTCGATGCCGTTGATGTTGTCGCCGCGGTAGCTCATCAGCTCGACATTGCCGACCTTCTCGGTCGGCGCCGTGCGCGGCTTGGCGAAGTTGCCGGCGATGCGGCCGACCTTCAGCACCGGCATCTGGCCGGCATAGGTCAGCACGACCGCCATCTGCAGGAAGACGCGGAAGAAATCGCGGATATTGTCGGCGTGGTGCTCGGAGAAGCTTTCGGCGCAATCGCCGCCCTGGAGCAGGAAGCTCTCGCCGGCGGCAACGCTCGCCAGACCCTTCTTGAGCTTGCGCGCCTCGCCTGCAAAAACCAGCGGCGGATAGGACGCAATTCTCTGCTCGACCGCGGCCAGCGCCGTAGGATCAGGGTAATCGGGGACCTGCTGGATCGGCTTCGACCTCCAGCTATCCGGGCTCCATGCTTGCTTTTTCATCTTGAGAACTCCGACAGAATTGCCGGACTTATACATGTGGCCGCCCGTCAAGGCCACAAGAGCCTTCGCCTGACCCTTCGCAGAACTACTCGGCTGGCTGGCGCCGGTGCCGCTCGGTCGGGGTGTGAATCGTCACGAATTCCTCGGCCATGGTTGGGTGGAGGGCAACGGTCGCGTCGAAATCCGCCTTGGTGGCCTTCATCTTGACGGCAATGCCGAGGAGCTGGGCCATTTCGCCGGCGTGGGGGCCGACGACATGGCAGCCGAGCACCCGGCCGGTCTCGGCATCGACGACGAGCTTCATCAGCATGCGCTCCTCGCGGCCGGCAATGCGGTTCGGGAGCGGCTTGAAGGTCGTCTTGTAGATGTCGATCGAGGGGTAGAGGGCGAGCGCCTTCTCCTCGGTGAGGCCGACGGTGCCGATCTCGGGCTGCGAGAAGACGGCGGTCGGGATATCGGCATAGTCGACGCTGGTCGGCCGGCCGCCGAAGACCGTCTCGACGACGGCCATGCCCTCGCGGATCGCCACCGGCGTGAGCTGGATGCGGTTGGTGACGTCGCCGACGGCATAGATGTTGTCGACATTGGTGCGAAGATACTGGTCGACCGTCACGGCGCCGTTGATGTCGAGCGCCACGCCGGCCCGGTCGAGACCCATGCCCTCGGTGTTCGGATGCCGGCCGATCGCCGACAGGATCAGGTCGGCTTCGATCTCCTCGCCGCCTTTGGTCGTCGCGACGAAGGCATTTCCCGTCTTCTCAATCCCGGCCAGCGTGTCGCCGCAGCGCACCGTGATGCCGCGGTGCTGTATCCCGGCGCGGACAGTCTTGCGGACGTCGCCGTCGAAACCGCGGAGAATTTCCTCGCCGCGGTAGAGCAGCGTCGTGTCGACACCGAAAGCGTTGAAAACGCCGGCGAACTCGACCGCGATATAGCCGCCGCCGATGACCAGCATGCGCTTCGGCAGGCGCTCGAGATGGAACATGTCGTTGGAAGTCAGCGCATGTTCGGTGCCGGGGATCAGCGGATCGCGCACCGGACGGCCACCGGTGGCAATCAGGATGGTGGCAGCCGTCACCGTGCGGTTCTCGGCGAGAAGCCGGACCGTGTGCCGGTCCTCGAGGACCGCGCGGCTCCGGAAGAGCGTGGCGCCGGACCGTTCGAGATTGCGGATATAGATCCCGCTCAGCCATTCGACGTCGTTGAGGACGTTGTCGCGAAGCCGCGGCCAGTCGAAATGCAGGCCGTTGACCGTCCAGCCGAAGCCGACCGAATCCTCGAAAGCCTCGGCAAAATGAGCCGCCGTGACGAAGAGCTTCTTGGGGACGCAGCCGCGCAGCACGCAGGTGCCGCCGACCTTGTCCTCCTCGGCGATCGCCACCCGGGCGCCGCGTTCCGCAGCAACCCGCGCGGCGCGAACGCCGCCCGATCCCGCGCCGATGACGAAGAAGTCGTAGTCGAAATTGCTCATTCCGGGACTGCGGTCGTTCAGAGTTCGTGACCCTGCTTCTTGAGTTCTTCGCGCGACTTGTCGAGCAGTTCCTCGCCGACGCGGTTCGACCAGTTCTGGACCGTCTGCACCGTCTGCTTGCCGAGCGTCGGGCCGAGCTGGACGAACTTCTTGCCGGCGGGGCTGTTGTAGAAGGCGGCGATGGCGGTCAGCTCTTCCTCGGTGAACTCACGCGCCCAGAGAAGTGCGGCGGCGTTGTCGAGATCGGCGCGACGTGCCGTCAGCCGGAGGGCGACTTCCCGAACCACCGTGGAGATAACCTCGTGAAGGTCGGGCCGGAGCGAAACCAGGCGATTCTGGACGCGATTGGCAAGGAACGGCAGGACGGTATTGAATTCCTGGGCTAGCGGCGAGGCAATCGCGGCCGCCTTCGCTGCAGCGAGGTGGGATTCGCTGAACTCCTGGGCCGTGGCCGACGGCGCCGGGAGGATCGCAATCAGCGACGCGAACAAGCCGGCGCGGATGAGGCTGCGGATCGAAATCATGAAATTACTCCGTTAGGTACGGCTTTGCTTCAGCCATTCAATTCGGTTCGGATGGGCAATAATGGCGGCGGAAGCAAGACCGATGAACAGGCCGTGCTCGACGACGCCAGGAATGCCGGAAAGCCTTGCGGCGAGACGCTCCGGATCGGGGATCCGGCCAAAGGAAGCGTCCAGGATATAGTGCCCGCCATCGGTGACAAAGGCGCGACCGTCGGCGGCGCGTGGCGCGATCGCGCCGCGAAGGTCCAGTTCGGCGGCAACCGCCTCGATGGCGCGCCGCGTCGCGGCAAGTCCGAAGGGAACCACCTCGATCGGCAGCGGGAAGGCGCCGAGCACCGGCACGAATTTCGCCGCGTCGACGATGACGATCATGCGCGACGAGGCCGCGGCGACGATCTTCTCGCGCAGCAAGGCGCCGCCGCCCCCCTTGATAAGCCGCAAGGCGGGATCGATCTCGTCGGCGCCGTCGATAGTAAGATCGAGAGCGGGCTCCTCGTCGAGGGTCGCGAGGCGGATGCCTTCCGCCTTGGCGAGCGTCGCCGTGCGTTCGGAGGTCGGCACGCCGACCACGTCGAAGCCCTGCCGGACCTTGACGCCGAGAAGGCGGACGAAGTGTTCGGCCGTCCGCCCGGTGCCGAGGCCGAGCTTCATGCCCGGCTCGACGGCGCCGAGCGCCTCGCCGGCCGCCATGCGGCGCAGTTCATCGTCAGTCGGCAGCTTGTCGACCATCGGCAGCCAGCCCTCTATCCGGCAGAAAAACTCTGCATTTTGGCCGGCTTGTTACCATCTGCGGCCGGTCAGCGCCACCAAAGCCATTCCAGCCGCTTTGCCGGGGCGGACAAAACTCTCTAAAACGCGGCCGAAGACAGGTAAGGAGCCGCTCATGATCGATCTGTGGCTGGCGATCGCCCACCATCTCGTCGTGTTCACGCTGGTCGCCATCCTCGCGATCCAGATCGCACTCGTGCGCCCGGGCATCACCGCCGAGGAGGTCATCCGGCTGCGCCGCCTCGACGGCTTCTACGGGTCGCTCGCCGGCCTGATCCTCTTCATCGGCATATTGCGCGTCACCTTCGGGGCGCGCGGCCAGGAGTTCTATTCGGAGAACCCGGTCTTCTGGATGAAGATGGCGGCCTTCGCGCTGGTCGGGCTGATCTCGATCCAGCCGACGGTGAAGATCTATTCCTGGTGGCAGCAGGCCAAGGGCGGGGGTTTCTTCTCCGCCCCGGAGGACGAGATCGCCCGCGTCCGCCAATTCCTGAAGGCGGAAGCCATCGTTTTCGTCACCATCCCCGCCTTCGCCGCCGCCGCGGCGCGCGGCGTCGGACTCTAGCCGGCCCGGACACACATGACCCTGGAAGCCCCTACCCTCGTCCTCGACCTCGACGGGACGCTCGTCGACACGGCCAGCGACCTGGTCGCGACGCTCAACTTCATCCTGCAGCGCGAAGGGGCGACGCCGCTGGCCTTCGACGTGGCGCGCGGCATGGTCGGCCACGGCGCCCGCGCCATGCTGGAGGCCGGGCTGCTGGCCAGCAGGCTGGCGGCAACGCCAGAACGCGTCGAAGTCCTGTTCAACGAATTCGTCGCCTATTACGCCGACCACATCGCCGATACGAGCCGGCCCTTCCCCGGGACGCTCGCCGCGCTCGACCGTTTCACCGCGGCCGGCTGGACGCTGGCGGTCTGCACCAACAAGCTTGAAAGCCTGTCGCGCCAGCTCCTCGGCCGCCTCGGGATGGCCGGCCGCTTCGTGGTCATCGCCGGGCAGGACACCTATGACGTCCGCAAGCCCGATCCGCGCCACCTGACCGAAACGATCCGGAGCGCCGGCGGGAATGCGCGGCGTGCGGTCATGGTCGGCGATTCGGAAGTCGACATCGCCACGGCCCAGGCGGCCGCCATTCCGGTGGTCGGCGTCTCCTTCGGCTACAGCCCCGTCCCGCTCGCAGACTTTGGCCCGGACCGAGTCATCGACGATTACGGCGCGCTTTTCGACGCGGCGACGGAGCTGCTGGCAGTCGGGGAATATCGCGCCGGATAAGGCTGGCCGTCGCTTGACTTTGGGGACGGTCGAAAGCTTATATCCGCCGCGTTCGGCCTAGGACCCTTGCGGTTCGGACTCTAAGGCTGCGGGCGGTTAGCTCAGCGGGAGAGCACACGCTTCACACGCGTGGGGTCACAGGTTCAATCCCTGTACCGCCCACCATTTCCGCCGGATTTTTGGAAGAATCAGAGATGGTCGCGCCGCTCGTTCAGCGGCGGACGAACTATTGGATGGTGAGGTAGGGCAGCGCCATCAGCGCCGTGCTTGCGGCCGTGAGGCCAAGGAACGCCAGCACCCTGATCGTCATACGCATCAACATGATTTCCTCCCGAGGCTCTCTGGGATAGCCTTAGTTCCGTTAATTCCGAGTTGCTGTGAACCGCGTCACATGCCGTCCCGTCGCGGCGTGCGTGGTTAGCGAAGTCTCAACGCACATTCAAGACGATCTCCCTCCCGTTCGTTCCCTCGAGCCCCGGACTTGGTGACGCAGATGCGCATGCTCGTCGTAGCCGACCTTCATTATTCGCTGCCGCAATTCGACTGGGTGCTCGACGTGGCGCCGGACTTCGACGTCGTCGTCATGGCCGGCGACCATCTCGACCTCGGCTCCATAGTCGACGGGCGGGCACAGAGCATCGTCGTCCGGAAATATTTCGAGCGCCTTCGCGAGAAGACCCGGCTCCTGATCTGCTCGGGCAACCACGACCTCGATACCAAGAACGAATCAGGCGAGAAGGTCGCGCGCTGGCTGACCGGCCCGCTGAATGAAGGGCTTCTGTCCGACGGCGACACCTTCCAGCTCGACGAGACCGTCTTTACCATCTGCCCGTGGTGGGACGGGGCGCTGACCCGCCAGGCGATCGGCGCCCAGATCGCCGCTGCCGCCGCGGCGCGCGGCAAATACTGGGTCTGGATCCACCATGCGCCGCCCGACAAGTCGCCGGTAAGCTGGGGCGGTGCGCGGTCCTATGGCGATGCGGAGCTGCGCGGCTGGATCGAGGAATTCAAGCCCGACATGGTCCTCTCCGGCCATGTCCACCAGTCACCCTTCGTCAGCCAGGGCTCCTGGGTCGACCGGATCGGCGAGACCTGGGTCTTCAATGCCGGCCACCAGTATGGGGCGCCGCCGGCGCATATCATCATGGACACGGTGGCCGGCGAAGCGCTGTGGTTCTCGGCGGCCGGCAATCAGTTCGTCCGCCTCGGCGAGCCGCTCGAACGGCCGGTCGCGCCGCTGGCCGGCATTCCCGACTGGCTCAAAGCCGCGGATCGGCCGCCTGTTCAGGACCGAGCGTGAATTCTTCGTGCTGCTGGTGGATGAGCGACTCCAGCACCTCGCCGACCATGCCGAGATGGTTGCCGTGGCCCTCGAACTGGCGCTTCAGGTCGACGAGATAGGTCGTCGCCGCGTTGAGGCGCTGGGCGAGCAGCCGGCCGAGGAAGAAGGCGATCTCCGGCCGTGACTTGAGGAAGGCTTCGGCATCCTCGAAGACGAAGGCCGCGACCGGCGAAGCGGCCCGCACCGTCGCCGTATGCGGCAGGCCGAGCAAAACCGACATCTCGCCGAAGACGGAGCCGGGGTCGGCGATCACCGCCACGCGCGTCTCGCCGCGCAACACCTCGACCGAGCCGGACGAGAGGACGTAAAGCCGGCCGGAACTCTCGCCCTCGGCAAGCAGCGTCGTTCCCGGTGCGAAATCGGTGCGCGCCACGCCGTCGCAATAATCGAGGATCGAAGCCATCCCTGCCCCTTACCTTCCCGACCGGATTAGACCCGGCCGTCACGGCGCTGTCACGGCGAAATTGGAGGCAAGGCCGCCATGCCGTCCGTGGCAACCCGGCCACAATATTTCACACGAAGCGGTCAATTGCTTGAAATAGATGCACTGTCGGCGTTGCGACAAAAACACAGTCCCTGACAAATTCGTCAGTATCCCGCTCGGTGTGACCGCTTTCACTTGCCCCTGCCGGCTGGCTTGGGCATCAAAGAAATCAACCTCGGCGGCCGCAGCGGTCGTTTGGCCGATTCGGCCGGGGCGGGATATTCGGAAGGATATTGGAATGCGCAAGTCGATAACCCTGGCATTCTCGCTGGCCGTGGCCTTCGCGGTCGGCGCCTTCAGCGTCGAGGCGGCGCCCAAGCAGTTCTGGGATCCCGCAAAGAAGCAATATGTGACCTTCGGCGGCGGCGGCGCCAAAGCCGTGAACCCGAAGGCCAGTAGCAGCATCCGCCGCCAGGACGTGAAATACACCGGTCCCTATGGGCCGAACACGATCATCGTGAACACCACCGAACGCCGGCTCTACTATGTCTATGAAAAGGGCAAGGCGCTGAAATACGGCATCGGCGTCGGCCGTGAAGGCTTCGAATGGGCCGGCACCAACACCATCACGCGGAAGGCGGAATGGCCCGGCTGGACGCCGCCGCCCGAGATGATCGAGCGCGAGCGCGCCAAGGGCCGCATCCTCCCCGCCTTCATGGAAGGCGGCATCAAGAACCCGCTCGGAGCGCGGGCCCTCTATCTCGGCTCCACCCTTTACCGGATTCACGGCTCCAACGAGCCGTGGACGATCGGTCGTGCGGTATCATCGGGCTGTATCCGCATGACCAATGACGATGTTTCCGACCTCTACGAGCGCGTCAAGGTCGGCACCAAGGTCGTCGTTCTACGCTGAGAAGAACCGTACTGAAGCAACCTCGAAAGCCGGCCTTAGGCCGGCTTTCTTGCATTTGAAGTCTGCCCTCGTCCCCTCAGGCAGGCGTCCGCTGGAGACCCTTGGCGGCAAGCTCGCGCAGGTAATCGGCCCAGAGCGTCTCGCGCTCCTCCCCGAGACGGCGGAGATAGGTCCAGGAAAAGAGGCCGGTATTGTGCCGGTCGGAAAAGGTCAGGCGGACGGCGTAGTTGCCGACCGAATCGATGGCCGAAATCGAGACGTCGGCCTTGCCGCCGACCGTGACGCGCTGCTCGGCGCTATGCCCCTGAACCTCGGCCGACGGGCTCAGAACCCGCAGATATTCGGCGGCGAGCGGGAAATCCCTGCCGTCGTCGAAACGAACCGTCAGGACCCTGCGATCCTTGCTCAGCCTGATTTCTTCCGGCCAAGGCCGCTTCTCTTCCGCCACGACGTCCTCTTTCGTTACAAGCCGCTTTGACCACGACCCCAATCGGCACCATATTGCCAGCTTCGACAAGCCGCTTCGGCCAAGTCGCCAGAGATCCATGCTCGACACCGCTGTTACCCATCGCCCGGCATCGCTCGTCGACCCCTTCGGTCGGGCGATCACCTATGTACGCGTTTCGGTGACGGACCGCTGCGACTTCCGCTGTGTCTATTGCATGGCCGAGGACATGACCTTTCTGCCCAAGAAGGACGTGCTCAGCCTCGAGGAACTCGACCGGCTGTGCTCGGCCTTCATCGACAAGGGCGTACGGAAGCTGCGGCTGACCGGCGGCGAACCGCTCGTCCGGCGCAACATCATGTCGCTCATCCGGTCGCTGTCGCGCCATCTCGACAGCGGTGCGCTGGAAGAGCTGACGCTGACGACCAACGGCTCCCAGCTCGCCCGCTTCGCGACCGAGCTCGCCGATGCCGGCGTGAGGCGCATCAACGTCTCGGTCGATACGCTCGATCCGGTGAAGTTCAAGGAAATCACGCGCTGGGGCGAACTCGACAAGGTCAAGGCCGGCATCGAGGCCGCGAGAGCCGCCGGATTGAAGATCAAGATCAACGCCGTGGCGCTCAAGGACGTCAACGAGTTCGAGATCGACGATTTGATCCGCTGGGCGCATGGCGACGGCATGGACCTGACGCTGATCGAGACGATGCCGCTGGGCGAGATCGGCACCGACCGCACCGATCAGTATCTGCCGCTCTCGCTGGTGCGTTCGCGTCTCGAAAGCAAATGGACGCTCGAGGACATCGCCTACAAGACCGGCGGGCCGGCGCGCTATGTCCGGGTTGCCGAGACCGGCGGCCGGCTCGGCCTCATCACGCCGTTGACCCATAATTTCTGCGAGGGCTGCAACCGCGTCCGCGTCACCTGCACCGGCACGCTGTTTATGTGCCTCGGCCAGGAGGACGCCGCCGACCTGCGCGCGCCACTGCGCGCATCGGAGGCGGACGATTTCCTCAATGCCGCTATCGACGAGGCGATCTCGCGGAAGCCCAAGGGCCACGATTTCATCATCGACCGCCAGCACCGCAAGCCGGCCGTCGGCCGTCATATGAGCGTCACCGGCGGCTGAGCCTTCCACCTCCGCGCAAGAGAATATCCACTTCATGTCCGTCGGCCGTCGATGAGTCCGCAACCGGCAAAACCGGCGGCCGATTCGCCTCTTATGATCGCGCTCCTGATCGCGATGGCGACGCTCAATCCGATCTCGGTCAACATGATCGTGCCGGTGCTGACCGCGATGGCGGACGGCCTCGGCACCGATTTTGCGACGGTTCAGCTGACCCTCTCCTGCTATCTCTTCGCGACCGCCATTTCCCAGCTCGTCCATGGTCCGCTCTCCGACAGGTTCGGCCGCCGTCCGGTCGTTCTGTGGGGCGTCCTGATCTATGCCGTGGCGAGCCTCGTCTGCCTGTTCGCGACCTCCGTCTGGATCGTCATCCTCGGCCGTATCCTGCAGGGCGTCGGAGCCGCCGCGGGCTTCGCGCTCTGCCGGGCGATCGTACGCGATCTCTACCAGCGGGAGCGCGCCGCGAGCATGCTGGGCTACATCACGATGGGCTTCTCGACCGCGCCCATGGTCGCGCCGCTGATCGGCGGCCTCCTCAGCGATCATCTTGGCTGGCGCCTGATCTTCCTCTTCATGGCCGCCGTCGGCATCGTGATGTTCGTCGTGATGTGGCTCGCCCTGCCCGAGACGCGGAAGCCCATGCCTGAGGGGCAGCAGCGCGTCGGGTTCTTCCAGGGCTTTGCCGTGCTGGCGCGCATTCCGGCCTTCTGGGCCTATGCGCTCAACACGGGCCTGATGGCCGGAATCTTCTTCGCCTTTCTCGGCGGTGCCCCCTTCGTCGCCACGATGCATTTCGGCATGACCGGCACGGCCTACGGCATCTACTTCGCCCTCTCGCCGATCGCCTTCTTCGTCGGCAATTACCTGACCGGCCGCCTGACCATGCGGCTCGGCGCCGGCCCGATGATGCGCGCCGGCAACGCTCTCTCTCTGGTTTCCGCAGTCGTCTTGATCGCTCTTCTCGCGATCGGCTGGCAGAACCCGCTCGCGCTGTTCATACCCGTCTGGTTCATCGGGCTCGCCAACGGCCTTTCGTTGTCGAACTCCATGGCGGGCGCCGTCTCCGTCCGTCCGGCGCTCGCCGGAACCGCGGCCGGGATCACCGGCAGTTTCCAGATCGGCTTCGGCGCCGTCGCAACGGTCGTCGTCGGCTACCTCCTGACGGCGGCCAACTCGCCAATGCCGCTGCCCCTCTTCATGACCGCGCTGGCGATCGCGGCGCTCGCCACCGGCTTCTGGGCAAGATACGCCCGCTCCTGAGCTTCCGGCTCGCCCGCCGACTCGACAGCCCGTCCGCACGGACGCATCATCGCACTTCCTTCCCGCCCGCGACCCCGGCGACCCGCCCGCCAGCGGTCGCTTTGCCCTCACCTCTATCGGGCGCCCCGGCTATGACCTGCTTGCGCGACAATCTCTTCGGCTCGCGATGAAAGACAATCCCGTACCGCCGGCGGAGGCGCGAACCGGAGCCTCGGGGATCGTCATCGCGGTGCTGATCGCGGTCGCGACGCTCAACTCGCTGTCGATCAACATGATCGTACCGGCACTGACCAGCATGGCCGCCGGTCTCGCGACGGACTTTGCCAGCGTGCAGCTGACGCTGTCCTCCTACCTCTTCGCCACCGCCATTGCGCAGCTCGTCCATGGGCCGTTGTCGGACAGGTTCGGACGACGGCCCGTGCTCCTGGCCGGCATGCTTCTTTACATCCTTGCGAGCCTGGTCTGCCTCCTCGCGACGTCGGTCTGGATGCTCATCCTCGGCCGCATCCTGCAAGGCATTGGTGCTGCCGCCGGCTTCGCGCTTGGCCGCGCCATCGTGCGCGACCTCTATGAGCGCGAGAAGGCGGCAAGCATGCTCGGCTACATCACGATGGGCTTCTCGCTCGCGCCGATGGTCGCGCCTCTGATCGGCGGGCTGATCAGCGACCATCTCGGCTGGCGGCTCATCTTCCTGTTCCTGACCGTCGTCGGCTGCATCCTCCTCTTCCTCACCTGGGCGGCGCTGCCCGAGACGCGAAGGCCGGTGCCGGAGGGAGAAAAGCGCGTCGGCTTCTTCGCAAGCTTCGCGGTTCTCGCCAAGGTTCCCGCTTTCTGGGCCTATGCCCTGACGACCGGCTTCATGACGGGCGTCTTCTTCGCTTTCCTCGGCGGGACGCCTTATGTCGCGACGACGCTGTTCGGCATGAGCGGCACCGAATACGGGCTCTATTTCGTCTTCGTGCCGATCGGCTTCCTGATCGGCAATTTCTTCACGGCCCGTCTTGTCATGCGGATCGGGAGCGGTCGTCTGATGCGGATCGGCAATCTCATATCGCTCGCCGCCTCGATCAGCTCGCTCCTGCTGCTCGGCTCGGGCTGGCAGCACCCGCTCGCCCTCTTCGCGCCGATCTATCTGATCGGCCTCGCCAACGGCCTGTCCTCGAACAATTCGATCGCCGGCGCCGTCTCGGTGCGCCCTCACCTCGCCGGCGCGGCCTCGGGTATCGCCGGCAGCTTCCAGATCGGCTTCGGTGCGGTGGCAACGGTCATCATCGGCTACCTCCTGACGCTGACGGATTCGCCGATGCTGGTGCCGATCCTGATGACTGTCCTGGCGCTCTCGGCGGTGGCGACCGGCCAATGGGCGAAATTCGCGCGGACGTGACGTTTACTCAAGAACGATCCGCGGCGGCGCCCTGCGGCCCGCCTGGCGTTCATTGGCGATGCCCTCCCAGACCCGCGCGGCGATTTCCCGATAGATGCGGGCGTGGGCGCCGTCCGGGTCGGCGATCACGATCGGCGTGCCGGCATCGGATGTGAGGCGGATATTGATGTCGAGCGGTATCTCGCCGAGGAAGGGCGTGCCGAGCTTCTCCGCTTCATGGCGCGCCCCGCCATGGCCGAAGATATCCGACCGCGTGCCGCAATGCGGGCAGATGAAGTAGCTCATATTCTCGATGATGCCGAGCACCGGCACGTCGACCTTGCGGAACATGTTGAGGCCCTTGCGGGCGTCGATGAGCGCCAGATCCTGTGGTGTCGAGACGATGACGGAGCCGGCCAGAGGCACCTGCTGGGCCATGGTCAGTTGCGCATCGCCGGTGCCGGGCGGCATGTCGACGACGAGGATGTCGAGCGTTCCCCATTCGACCTCGCGAAGCATCTGGGTGAGCGCCGAGACGACCATCGGCCCGCGCCAGATCATCGGCGCCTCTTCCTCGACGAGGAAACCGATCGACATCGCCTTGACGCCATGCGCATCGAGCGGCCGCAGAATGCGGCCGCCGACGACCTCCGGCTTCTTGTCGGTGAGCTTGAGAAGGCGCGGCAGCGACGGACCATAGATATCGGCGTCGAGGATGCCGGTGCGCAGGCCATTGGCATGAAAGGCGAGCGCGAGGTTGACCGCGGTCGTCGACTTGCCGACGCCGC
>CAMCWB010000052.1 GCA_945882315.1 Bauldia litoralis
CGGACAGATCGTCATGCGCAAAATCGACGGTTGGCAGACCCTCGCAACCAAGCCCGTCGATCAGCCGGTTGACCTGGCCGCCTGAACCGATACCTTCACCACGCCGGAGCCACGTCACGCGAATTCCAACACGACCAGCGACGGCACCCCATCCCGAATGGAACTACACAATCAAGCCCCGAAGCTCGTAGCAATTATTGTGCGGCGTGGCCTAAGTATCGCTCTTCTCGTATTTTCTGAGTGAATCCATGTCGACGACCCAAGGCTGGGCCGAGCGGTGCCAGATGTGGAATTGAGGCGCGAGTTCGGTCCGCTGCCGCGACGTGCCGGTGCGGATATTGTAGATTTTCGGGCCGTCGCCGACATTGCTGGCATAGATATGCGTGCCGCAATCCCCGCAGAAAGCCTGGACGCGGCGGTTACCGCTCTCGGCGACCTTGATGTAGATTTTCGGTTCCCCCTTGGTCACGGTGAAGCTGCCCGGCAGTGTCGGGACGACCTGGCGGAAGGCGCTGCCGCCGATTGTCTGGCAATCCGTGCAGTGGCAGACCCGCGAGCCTGCCGGATCGACCTCGGCCTCATATTCTATACTGCCGCAGTGACATCCTCCCTCGATCTTCATGAAGCGGAATCCTCCTGTCTTTGTGATTTTGCCAGGCTAACATACCGCGATACCGATCCTGGTATACCGGTGTGGGGACACCGGACCTCCGAGGAAACGCCTATGTGCTTCGCCTGTGCGCTCTACGGCCGGCTTGCCGGACCGGGCAACGGCGCGCCGCTTCGCAGCGGGGCGCCGCAGCGGTTTTTCGCGAGCGGCGGCGACGACAGCGATTTTGCGGCGACGGCACGCGACGTCGAGGGGAAAGAAAAAGAAGATGCACCGCAGCACGGAACGGATTCTGACAACCCATACTGGCAGCCTGCCGAGGCCGGAGCCGCTGACCCGGATGTACGCCGACCGCGGCGCGGGAAAGCCGGTTGACCAGGCGGCGCTCGACAGGGCGAGCGCCGAGGCGGTCGCGTCGATCATCACCCGACAGTCGGATGCCGGTGTCGATATCGGCAACAATGGGGAGCAGCCGCGCGACTCCTTCTTCCTTTATCTCCGCCAGCGGATGAGCGGCTTCGGCGGGCATTGGGAGCGGCCGACGCGCGCCGATGTCGACCGCTATCCGGTGTTCCGAAAGCGCTTCATCGGACAGCCAAGCAATGAAACGCGGATCAGCGGCGTCTGGGACGTGCCGATGGCGATCGGCGACGTCACCTATACCGACAAGGAGGCGATCGCTTCCGAATGCCGCCAGCTCAACGCGGCGCTGGCAAAGCAGCCCGGCGCCTTCAAGCAGGCCTTCATGAGTTCGCCCTCGCCCGGCATCGTCGCAGCGGCGCTGAAGAACGCGCACTATGACTCGCTCGAGAGCTACCTCAAGGCGCTCGGCAAGGCGCTCAGCGTCGAATATGAGGCGATCGTCGCGGCCGGCTTCATCCTGCAGATCGATGCGCCCAATCTCGCCATCGAGCGCCACGTCACCTTCAAGGACAAGCCGCTGCGCTCGTTCCAGGACTTCGTCGAGAAAGTGATCGCGACGATCAACGAGGCGCTCGCCAAAGTGCCGCGCGACCGGGTGCGCATGCATGTCTGCTGGGGCAATTCGGAATCGCCGCATGACTGCGACGTGCCGCTCGCCGACATCTTGCCGATCATCCGGCAGGCGAATGTCGGCGGCCTCGTCCTGCCCTTCGCCAATGCGCGCCACGCGCACGAATTCAAATGCTTCGCCGACTATCCTTTGGCCGACGACCAGGTGCTGGTGGCCGGCGTCATCGACACGCTCACCAACGTCATCGAGCATCCCGAAGTCGTCGCCGACCGGCTGGAGCGCGTGGCGCGCGTCATCGGCGACCCGACGCGCGTGCTGGCCGGCACCGATTGCGGCTTCGACACCGCCGCCGGCTGGGGCCGGGTCGCCGAGGATGTCGTCTGGGCGAAATTCAGATCAATGCGAGAGGGCGCCGACCTCGCCTCCGCGCGTCTCTTCTGACAAGCAAAAGGGAAACACCGGGAATGACCGAGCAGATCGCCGCAGAGAAAGACGTTATCGGCACGGAGCACTGGACCGACAAGAACGGCGTCAAACTCTTCCTCTGGGAGAAATATGTCGGCGCGCCGGAGAACAAGCCCGTCGTGCTTTTCGTCCACGGCTCGTCGATGGCCTCGCAACCCTGCTTCGACCTGCATGTCGACGGGCGGCCCTTCAGCTCGGCGATGAACTGGTTCGCGGTGCGTGGCTACGACATCTGGTCGGTCGACATGGAGGGCTATGGCCGCTCCGACAAGACGCGCGACATTCCCTGCGACGTCTCCAACGGCGCCGACGATGTGGCCGCCGCCGTCGCCTATATCCAGAAGCTGCGCGGTCCGGCGCCGCTCCTCATGTATGGCAGCTCGTCCGGCGCGATCCGCGCCGCGCTCTTTGCCGAGCGCCATCCCGACAAGGTGTCGCGCATCGCGCTCGACGCCTTCGTGTGGACCGGCGACGGCAGCCCGACGCTGGAGCAGCGGCGCAAGAAGCTGCCGGAATTCCTGAAGAGCAACCGGCGCCCCATCGACCGCGACTTCATCCGCTCGGTCTTCACGCGCGATCATGTCGAGACGACCGACACCGCCGTGATCGAAGCCTTCGCGGAGGCCACCTGCTCGCTCGATCAGTCGGTGCCGATCGGCACCTATGTCGACATGTGCACCAAGCTGCCGCTCAACGACCCGACGCGGCTGAAGGCGGCGACGCTGGTCATGCGCGGCCAGTTCGACGGCATCGCCGGCATCGACGATCTGCTGGCCTTTTTCGCCAAGCTGCCCAATCCCGACAAGCAGTTCTCGGTGATGACCGGCATCTCGCATGCGAGCTTCCAGCAGAAGAACTATCTGATGGTCTACGACATATTGGAGACGTTCTTCACGCGGCCGGCGCCGGTCTATGTGAGCGGGCATTAGGGCTGTTACCCTCTCCCAATGGGAGAGGGCTTTGAGCCTTAGGAGCGAAGCGAGTTAGGCGAGAAGGGTGAGGGGTTAAGGCTTGTCCGTATCGCTTCGAAACTTCGCGTCCGGGGCAAGTAACTGGAGGCACAACCCCTCACCCAGCGCGCTAACTCGCTACGCTCCTAAGCGCGCCGGCCCTCTCCCTATGGAGACCTTTGCATAACCTAACAGAGCGAGGCGGATGTTCTTGGGTTGATTCCGATCCGTTCTCTCTTCGAATCCGGTCTGTCCCGCGCCTTGCGAGGTTGTGCAAAGGTCTCCTATGGGAGAGGTTGAAACACGCCCCCCTGCCCTAAAGCTTCAACAGCTTCTCCGCATTCACATGCGCGATCTTGGCGCGCTCGTCCTCGGTGATCGGAGCCGCCTTCAGCCAGTCGGTGCCGGGCTTCTGGAGGACCAGCGGCCAGTCGACGGCGAAGAGGACGCGGTCGATGCCCATCTCGTCGATGCAGCAGCGCAGCGCCGAATTCGAGAAGAAGCCGCTGGTCGTGATGTAGAAATGCTTGCGGAAGACCTCGCGGAAGTTGGAGGGCTGGTTGCCCGGCCGCGACAGCGCCTCGTCGATCCGCTCGAGGAAGAATGGGATGCCCTCGCCGAGATGGCCGATGAGGATCTTGAGCCTCGGATATTCGTCGAAGAGGCCGCTCAACACCATGCGGATGGCATGTGTCGAGGTCTCGACGCCGAAGCCCCAGGCGGCCTGGACGAGCGCCGGATGCGTCTCGGCGTAGGGCTTGTAATAGGCGTCGATCACCGCCGGCAGCGGACGGCCGGGATGCAGATAGACCGGCACGTCGAGCTGCTCGGCGCGGGCGAAGATCGGCCAGAAGGCGCGGTCGTCGAGGAAGCGGCCGTCGGTAGTGCCGTGGATCAGCGCACCACGGAAGCCGAGATCCTTCACCGTGCGCTCCAGCTCGTCGGCGGCGGCTTCGGGATTGGAGGTCGGCACAGCCGCCAGCCCGTAGAGGCGCGAGGGCGCGATCTTCATCGCCGCGAAGAGCCGGTCATTGACCTGGCGCGACGCCTCGACGGCGACGCCATGCGGCACGCGCTGCGGGCCATGCGGCAAATGCGAGAGGATCTGCACGTCGACGCCGGCCTCGTCCATTTCCGCCAGACGGCCGGGCCCGAGATCGTCGAGGCGGCGCTTGGTATCGGCGGCGCGGTTCAATTGTGCCGGCGGATAATGCGCGGTGAATTCCGGCGCCCAGAAATGTTCTTCGACTGCGATGACGCGCATTTTCTCTCCCAGGGACGGCGTTCTTGTCGGTGTGATCCTTGCCGCCTCGGCCGGAGTTTAAACGCATGGCTTGCGGGAGCGGAAGACCACCATCGCGTCAAATCGCGGCGATCTCCCGGAGACCACACAATCTTTCGCAGCCTGCGCCGAGCCTGTTCACTTTCTGCTAACCATCGCGCGCTAGTGTCCTTCTCGCGGACAGGTATTGCGTACCGCACCACTTCTTCTAGTGCCCCGGCCTTCCCAAAATCCCGATCTCGGAGCTGGCGCGCTGGCGGCCAGTCCGGTTGTAGCCGGGGAACCGCTCTCACCCGGCGTGTTGACGATCCGCCGCATTCGGCCCGACAATGGGGGTCGATTGAGCGCCCAGACCATCAATCAGAAGAAAATCGGGGAGCGTTTCCATGGGTGAGTTCGCCATCGGACAGGGCGTGCCGCGTTTCGAGGATCCGCGGCTCGTCAGCGGGCGCGGCATGTTTATCGACGACGTTTTCCTGCCCAACATGGCGCATGCCGTCGTCCTCCGCTCCTCCTACGCCCATGCCAAAATCGTTTCGATCGATACGAGTCGCGCCAAGGCGGGGCCGGGCGTTCTCGCGGTCCTGACCGGCGAGGATTGGGCTGCCTCGGGCTGGGGCGACATGCCGGTTGCCGGCGGCATCAAGAAGCGCGACGGCAAGCCGGCCTTCAAGCACCCCTACCCGGCTCTGGTGACGGACCGCGTCCGCTGGGTCGGCGATTATGTCGCCTTCATCGTCGCCGAGACGCTGAACCAGGCCAAGGACGCCGCCGAGCTGATCGAGGTCGATTACAAGCCGCTGCCGGTCGTCACCGCGACCGCCGACGCGATGGATGTGACGGCGGCGCGCGTCTGGGAGGAATGCCCGGACAATGTCTGCTTCGTCGAGCCGATGGGCGACAAGGCGGCGACCGACGCGGCCTTCGCCAAGGCGGCGCATGTCGTGAAGACGCGGCTGCTGATCAACCGCGTCACCGCCGCGACCATGGAGCCGCGCGGCTGCGTCGGCTTCTACGACGCCGGCGAAGACCACTACACACTGCACACCGGCCTGCAGCGCGCTTTCGGCTACCGGTCCGAACTCGCGGCCAAGATACTCAAGGTGCCGGAGACCAAGGTCAGGATCATCGCCGGCGATATCGGCGGCAGCTTCGGCATGAAGACGCCGGTCTTCAATGAAGGCCCGCTCTGCCTGCTCGCCTCGAAGCTGATCGGGCGGCCGGTCAAGTGGACGAGCAGCCGTTCGGAGGGCTTCCTCAGCGACGCGCAGGCGCGCGACAACGTCACTGAGGCGGAGCTGGCGCTCGACGAGAACGGTCATTTCCTCGGCGTGCGGGTGAAGCTGATCGCGGCGGTCGGCGCCTATTGCCAGCCGGGCATGCCGAACTTCACCTCCAATGTGAACTCGATCGCCGGCGTCTACCGGACGCCCGCCGTCTTCGCCGACGTCATCGCCGTCTATACCCACACCAATCCGGTGCGCCCCTATCGCGGCAACGGCAGGCCCGAGGCCGCCTATGTCATCGAACGGCTGGTCGACCTCGCGGCCGACCAGCTCGGCATCGACCCGACCGAGCTGCGGAGGCGCAACTACATTCCAGCGAGCGCCATGCCCTACAAGACGGCGATGGCCTTCACCTATGACAGCGGCGAATTCGAGCGCTCCATGGACATGGCGATCGAACTCGCCGACATGCGCGGCTTCAAGGCGCGGCGGGAAGAGGCGAAGAAAAAAGGCCGGCTGCGCGGCATCGGCCTCGCCTATTCGATCGAGCGCGCGGCGCAGGCCGGCTTCGAGGCGGGCGAGATACGCTTCGACCGCTCCGGCACCGCGACGATGTTTTCCGGCAGCATCCATCACGGCCAGGGCCATGAGACGACCTTCAAGCAGATCGTCTGCGACCGGCTCGGCCTCGACCCGCACGAGACGCGCTACATCCAAGGCGACACCGACAAGGTGACGATGGGCGAAGGCACCGGCGGATCGCGGACCGCGGCGCTGGGCGGCTCTGCCTTCCTCATCGCGACCGACAAGATCATCGTCAAGGCGCGGCAGGTCGCGGCGCATGTGCTGCAGGTCGATGTCGAGGATGTCGACTTCAACGAGGGCATCCTCTCGAGCCCCAAGACGAACAAGACGCTGACCATCAAGGAGATCGCCAAGATCGCCGTCGATCCCGCGGACCTGCCGGACGGTATGCAGCCGGGCCTGATGGAAACCGGCGTCTTCAAGACACCGGTCGCGAACTATCCGAACGGCTGCCATATCTGCGAGGTCGAGATCGATCCGGAGACGGGTGTCGTCGAGATGTCGCGCTACGCGGTCGTCGACGATGTCGGCACCGTGCTCAACCCGCTGCTGCTGCACGGCCAGATCCATGGCGGCGTCGTCCAGGGCATCGGCCAGATTCTCATGGAGGACATCCGCTTCGACGAGGAAGGCCAGCTCGTCACCGGCTCCTTCATGGATTACGCGATGCCGCGCGCCGAGGATATCTGCCCGATCCAGACCGGCGCCAACCCGGTGCCGACGCCGACCAATCCGCTCGGCGTCAAGGGCGCCGGCGAGGCCGGCACGGTCGGTGCGCTGCCGGCGGTGCTCAATGCCATCGTCGATGCGCTGTCGCCGCTCGGCATCCGCCATATCGACATGCCGGCGACGCCGGAGCGCGTCTGGCGGGCGATCCGCGAGGCAACACCGGCGCGTCTATGAATTCCGGTCAGCCGGTGTAACGTGGACCTGTCGCCTCCCCAGCGGCAGAGTCGCCCCGCCGATGCCCACCCAATCTTCGCTCACGACTTTTTTCGTCGCCCGCGGGCTGCGCGGTTTCGGTGACGGCTTCGCCGTCATCATCCTGCCAGCCTACCTGGCGGCGCTCGACTACAGCCTGGCCGCGATCGGAGCGATCGCGACGCTCGCCCTCTTCGGATCGGCGGCGACGACGCTGACCGTCGGCCTGCTCGGCCGCCGTTACGATCTCCGCAACCTCCTGATCGCCGGCGGCCTGCTGATGGCGGCGACCGGGCTCCTGGTCGCCAGTTCGGGACATATTGCAGTCATCGTCTTCGCCGTCATGGTCGGCACGCTCACGCCCAGCGCCGGCGAAACCGGGCTGATGATTCCGCTCGAGCATGCCTCGATCGCCCAGAGCGTCGAGCATCGGAACCGGACGGCGATCTTCGCGCGCTACAGCCTTATCGGCACCCTCTCGACCGCCGCGGGAGCCCTGGCCGCAGGCCTCCCCGACTTGCTCACCGACGAGAGCAGCGCCCTCCCCGATGCGCTCCGCTCGATGTTCATCCTGTATGCCCTGCTCGGGCTCGCGGCCGCGTTCCTCTATTTCCGCCTGCCGTCGCTGCGGCCGGTCGAGGCGCCGGCCCCGACGGCGCTCGGGCCGTCGCGCGGCATCGTCGTGAAGCTTGCGGTGCTTTTCAGCCTCGACTCTTTTGCCGGCGGATTCACCGTTCAATCGCTGCTCGCGCTCTGGCTGTTCGTCCAGTTCGACCTGTCGCTCGCCTCGGCGAGCCTCTTCTTCTTCTGTTCAAGCCTGCTTTCCGCCTCTTCCTTTCTGTTCGCATCGACGCTTGCTCGCCGCATCGGGCTGATCAACACCATGGTCTTCACCCATATCCCGTCCAATCTCTGCATCATCGCTGCCGCCTTTGCGCCGAACCTTACCGTCGCGCTGACGCTGCTTCTAATCCGCTCGACGCTGTCGCAGATGGATATACCGGTACGCTCTTCCTACGTGATGGCCGTCGTGACGCCGGCAGAGCGTCCGGCCGCTGCCAGCTTCACCGCCGCCCCGAGGACGCTTGCCGCCGCGCTGAGCCCGGCACTGGCGGGCATCATGATGGCGAGCGCCTTCCCGGCCATGCCGCTGCTGATCAGCGGCGTGCTGAAGATCGCCTACGATATCGCGGTTCTCTACACCTTCCGGCATGTGAAGCCGCCGGAAGAGGTGCCGTAGCCTCCAGCCAAGAGCTGCACCAAAAACGGTCGACATCGGCCTGTAATGTTTCCGGACGCAGTAAGATGCGCCGGTGGCACGAGTCATGCTTGGACATCGGCTAGACGCGAATTGACGGCGAGGTGCGTTGCTTGGCGAAAAATGCAGCACTGGTGGGGCCGAAATTTCCCCAGGTCCTGACACTTGTCGGCGCGACCGGCGACCTGTCGCGGCGAAAGCTCCTGCCCGGCCTGTTTCACCTGTGCAGCGCCGGCTTCATTCCGAACTGCCGGATCATCGGCGTTTCCCTGGACGGGCTCGACGCCGAGGGCTTCCGCGCCTTCGCCCGCGCGGCCCTCGATGAATTCGCCAGCCGCAAGCTCGACGAAACGAAATGGGCCAATTTTGCAGCGATCCTCGACTATGTGCCGATATCGGCCGGGGCCGCAGCACTGAAAACGGCCGTGCAGGCGGCGGAGCAGTCGATCGGCGGGGAGTGCCGCCGCATCCACTATCTCAGCGTGCCCCCCAATGCCGCCATCTCGGCCGTTCACCTGCTCGCCGAGGCCGATCTCGTCGCCAATAGCCGGATCATCATGGAGAAGCCTTTCGGCACCGATCTCGCCAGTGCCGTCGCGCTGAACGCCAGGCTCCATGAAGTCTTCGCCGAGGAGCAGATTTTCCGCATCGACCATTTCCTCGGCAAGGAGCCGGCGCAGAACATCCTCGCCTTCCGCTTCGGCAACGGGCTCTTCGAGCCGATCTGGAACCGGAACTTCATCAGCCACGTGCAGATCGACGTGCCCGAGACGATCGGCCTCGGCAAGCGCGTCGCCTTCTACGAGACGGTCGGCGCCTATCGCGACATGGTGGTCACCCACCTCTTCCAGATCCTCGGCTTCATGGCGATGGAGCCGCCGACGGCGCTCGAGCCGAAGCCGATCAGCGAGGAGAAGAACAAGGTCTTCCGGTCGATGCTGCCGATCGATCCGAAGGATGTCGTGCGCGGTCAATATACCGGCTACCGCGCCGAGGAAGGCATCGATCCGGAATCCGACACGGAGACTTTCATCGCGCTGAAATGCGCGATCGACAACTGGCGCTGGGCGGGCGTGCCCTTCTTCCTGCGCACCGGCAAGCGCCTCGCCGAAGGCCAGCGCATCATCTCGATCGCTTTCCGCGAGCCGCCCAAGAGCATGTTCCCGGCCGGCTCGGGCGTCGGCGCGCAGGGCCCCGACCACCTCACCTTCGATCTCGCCGACGCGACCAAGATATCGCTCTCCTTCTACGGCAAGCGTCCCGGTCCCGGCATGCGCCTCGACAAGCTCAGCCTGCAATTCGCCATGCACGA
Organism: Bauldia litoralis; assembly: GCA_945882315.1. Lineage (GTDB taxonomy): Bacteria > Pseudomonadota > Alphaproteobacteria > Rhizobiales > Kaistiaceae > CAMCWB01. The sequence continues at coordinate 9,604 of CAMCWB010000052.1, forward strand.
CACCAGCTTCGTCGGCGACGTGCTCGAAGCCTATGAGCGCCTGATCCTCGACGCCATGCGCGGCGACCACACGCTCTTCACGACCGCCGAAGGCATCGAACGGCTGTGGGAAGTCTCGATGCCGCTTCTCGACGCGCCGCCGCCGGTGCGTCTCTACGAGCCCGACTCCTGGGGACCGAAATCAATCCACCAGCTCGTCGCGCCGAACGCCTGGCGCCTGCCCTTCGAACGCGCCCGGCGCGGTCAGAAGACGACAGAGAGCTAAGCCGCGAATCATTCTCCATGATTTATTAGCCGGCTTTGCAACAGGTGGCCGTCGTCGACTGTGCCGCCGCAATCGAGTTGTCACGAAGGGCGATTACACAGCGACTGGGCACTGTGACAGCAAGGCGACTCTTCCATGACCGGCTTGATCAACTCCACCGTCGCGGGCCGCGGCAATACCGCGCCTGATTTCTCCAAGCGCCTGTTCATCGGCGCCGGTGTCCTGTCGGAGATCGCCTTCGGGAAAATCTCCTCGGACATCGAGCGTCGCGCCCGCAGCGAGCGGAGCTACCTACCAACCCACAAGAAGGGCGGCGCCATCGCCTATGAGACGCTGCGCGAGGAGATACCGGCGATCGTCCAGCTCTATCTCTCCGACGAGATGCCGGCGCTGGTCTCGCGCATCACCGGGGTCAAGGTGAAGCCGACGCCGACCTCCGACAAGAGCTCTTGCTCGCTTCTCGTCTATGAGGAGCCGGGCGACCATATCGGCTGGCATTTCGACCATAATTTCTAAAAGGGCCGGCACTTCACGATCCTCATTCCGATCGTCAACCGCAACAAGTCCGGCAGCAGCCTTTCGGCGGCGCAGCTTCTGGTGAAGCAGGGAAATGGCGAGATGGCGGTCGCGACGCCGCCCAACGCGCTGGTCGTCTTCGAGGGCGCCAAGGTCCGCCACAAGGTAACGCCGATCGCCGCCGGCGAGCGCCGCATTGTGCTGTCGATGACCTATTGCACCGACCCGCGCAATTCGGTGGTGCAGGAATCGATGCGCCGGGTGAAGGACACGGCCTTCTTCGGGATAAGGGCGTTGTGGGGCTGAACGACTATCCTGATCTTCATCCCGAGGAGCGAGCCTCGAAGGACAAGGATCGCCCGGGCGTCTCGGCTGTCGCCGGGGCCGCCCCGTCCTTCGAGGGCCGCTGACGCGGCCACCTCAGGATGAGGCGGAACTGGAATTGTGCCTTGGGCCACCAAAAGCCAGCGCAATTCCTCAATCCTCATCCTGAGGAGCGAGGGCCAAGGATATCGAGGACAGGCGAGGAAGAAGACCCCGAGCCTCGAAGGACGAGGATTGAGCCGAGGCATTGCCAGGCTTCACCCTCGTTCGCCACTGCCGCCTCCGGTTGACTCGCCTGCCCTCGCATGAGACTTCCGCCTTGAGCACAAGCCTTATGTACCGGGAGGGAGCCTATGGCGCGGTGGTTGAAGCGGGGCATCGACGATTCCGAGCGCCGGGCGATCGATAATCAGGTCCGCAAGACGGTCGAGGATGCGATTGCCGATGTCGAGGCCCGCGGCGACGCCGCAATCCGCGACATGTCGGTGCGCTTCGACAAATGGGACCGCGAGGATTACCGGCTTTCCGACAAGGAGATCGAGGCCTGCCTCGGCCAGCTCACCAAGGGCGATCTCGACGATATCCGCTTCGCCCAGACCCAGGTCCGCAACTTCGCCACGATCCAGAAGGGTGCGCTTCGCGACGTCGAGGAGGAGACGCTGCCCGGCGTCATCCTCGGCCACAAGAACCTACCGGTGAACTCCGTCGGCTGCTATGTGCCGGGCGGCAAATATCCGCTGCTCGCCTCGGCGCATATGTCGGTGGTGACGGCCAAGGTCGCCGGCGTGAAGCGCATCATCTCCTGCGCCCCGCCCTTCGAGGGCAAGCCGGCGCCGGCGATCGTCGCCGCGCAGCATCTTGCCGGCGCCGATGCGATTTACGTGCTGGGCGGCATCCAGGCGATCGCGGCGATGGCGGTCGGAACCTCGACCATCGCGCCGGTCGACATGCTGGTCGGCCCGGGCAACGCCTATGTCGCCGAGGCCAAGCGGCAGCTCTTCGGCCGCGTCGGCATCGATCTCCTCGCCGGTCCGACCGAGACGCTGATCATCGCCGACGAGACGGTCGACGGCGAGATCTGCGCGGTCGACCTCCTCGGCCAGGCTGAGCACGGGCCGAACTCGCCGGCGATCCTGCTGACCAATTCCGAGAAGCTCGCCAAAGATACGATGGCCTGGGTCGAGAAGCTGCTCACCCAGATGCCGACCGGCGCCACGGCCTCGAAATCCTGGGCCGACTATGGCCAGGTGATCGTCGCCGACGACCATGCGGAGATGGCCAAGGTCGCCGACCAGATCGCCTCCGAGCATGTCCAGGTGATGACCGATCGCGACGACTGGTTTCGCGATACCATGACCAATTACGGCGCCCTCTTCCTCGGGCCGCGCACCAATGTCGCCTATGGCGACAAGGTCATCGGCACCAACCATACGCTGCCGACCATGAAGGCGGCGCGCTACACCGGCGGCTTGTGGGTCGGCAAGTTCATGAAGACCTGCACCTACCAGAAGGTGCTCACCGACGAGGCGACGACGCTCATCGGCGAATATTGCTCGCGGCTCTGCATGCTGGAAGGCTTCTCCGGCCATGCCGAGCAGGCCAACATCCGGCTCAGGCGCTATGGCGGGCGGAACGTCGCCCCCTACACCGCCGCGGCGCGGCGCTGAGGCCTGTCATGGAACTGCCGGTCACCCCGTCCCTTCAGCTCGACGGTAAGCGTGCCATCATCACCGGCGGCAGCAAGGGCCTGGGGCTCGCCTCGGCCGTGGCGCTCGCCAGCGTCGGCGCCGAAGTGACGCTCGTCGCGCGCACGGCAAAGGAAGTCGAGGAGGCTGCCGAAGCGATCAACGCCGCCGGCGGCAAGGCCGTCCCGGTGGTTCTCGACGTGACCGATGTCGAGGCGACGGCCGACTGGGTCGGCGCGCAGAAGGCCTTCAACATCCTCGTCAACAATGCCGGCACCAACCGGCCGGGGCTCTTCGTCGACACCAAGGTCAAGGATTACGACGACGTCTTCTCGATCAATGTCCGCGCCGCCTATTTCATTGCGCAGGCCGTCGCCAAGCGCATGATCGCCGACGGCGCCAAAGGCTCGATCATCAACATGTCGTCGCAGATGGGCCATATCGGCGCTCAGCGGCGCACCGTCTATTGCGCCACCAAGCACGCGATGGAGGGCTTCACCCGCGCCATGGCGGCCGAGCTCGGGCAATACGGCATCCGCGTCAACACGATCTGCCCGACCTTCATCGAGACGCCGATGACCAAGCCCTTCTTCGAGGACAAGACCTTCCGCGACTGGGTCATGGCCAAGATCAAGCTCGGTCGTCTCGGCCGGCTCGAGGACGTCATGGGCGCGGTCGTGTTTCTCGCCTCGGAGCAGTCGGCCCTGATGACGGGCTCGTCGCTGATGCTCGACGCGGGATGGACGGGGACGAGCTAGGGCCGAATGCCCTGACCCTGTTTCCGCCTCATCCAGAGGTGCCCGGCGAAAGCCGGGCCTCGAAGGACGAGGCGGCCCCAGCCTTGATCAATCGCCGAGGCTCGATCCTCGCCCTTCGAGGCCGCCTTCGGCGGCACCTCAGGATGAGGATCGAGAACAGGCGTCGTTCGGTTACTCCACCGCGCCGGTCGGATTGCCGATCTCGTCGAGGCGGCCGTCCTCGGTCATGATCTTCACGAAGACGCCGAGGCCGCGGAGCATGGTCGGCATGCCGAAATTCTGGCAGCTCTGGAGGACCACTTCCATGACTTCGCGCGGCTTGGCGCCGGCGCGCATCGAGCCGCGCATATGGGCGCGGGCCTGCGTCGTCTCGCCGACCGCCATGCAGTCGCCGACCATGCAGAGAAGCCGCGTCTTGTCGTCGACGATCCAGCGCGAATACATGGCGCGGTAGCAGAAATTCACCCAGTTGTCGGCGAAGTTTTCGTCCATCGAGTCGAGGTAGTCGAGGATGTTGAGGTGGTGCTTCGGGCGGAGCCTGAGGCCGCTCGAGATGCCGCGCCAGTCATGCTTGGCCGTCAGCTTGGCGAGGCGCGGATCGGCGACGTCTTCGGCATGCCAGGTCTTCTCTTCCTCGTCGCGCTTGCGGGTCGGGTTGTGGCCCTCGAGCGGCAACTGGCCCTTGCGCAGTTCGTCGCGGATGCCGAGGTCGTCGGCGACCTTGGCGAAGACGTCGAGCGCCGGGTCAACGGTCGTGTTGCCGCCATAGATGGCGCATTGCAGGATGATCTCGAGGACTTCACGCGGCGGCACCGGCACGGCCAGCGCCGCACGGATCGCGTCTTCCAGCGCCGGCTGCGCCTTGGCCATGGTGAACTGGCCGACGAGGACGAGGAAGCGGGTGCGGTCGTCGAGCGCGGTGCGGTCGCCGAAGCCGTTGATGACGAAATCGACCCAGGCCTTGGTGAAATGCTGATCGAGGCTGTCGCGCAGCGCCAGCTTGCGCTCGAACGAGGCCGGCTGGAGGCGAAGGCCGTTCTCGATGGCGTGCTCGCCGTATTTCTTCTTCAACTCCGGGTCGATCATTTGCTTTTCCCTTTTCTTTTGGCTTTTCGCGCTGGACGGGCTGGCCCCGCATTTCGGCGGCAGGAATAGGCCGAGAAGCGGTTCGAAGACAAGCTTCGAGGCGGGCCGGACGGGAACGGCGGGAGACTTTGTCGCGGCTCCCGGCAATTATCTCGGTTCAAGAGCTAACAGGCTTGACGAAGCGCACCGGAGGGAGGAAGTGAAAACGAAACTCCTTCCCGTTCCGCATCGCAATATCCGCGGAGGCCGACGAAGTCCCGCCCTTGCCGCCCGACCCGACCAGCGCTGTTGCCCCTGCCCCGCCGCCCGCGCTGGTTCCGTTCCTCACCCTCTTTCCCTCGATCATGCTGCCCATGTTCATGGGCATCATGGACCAGACGATCGTGGCGACGGCGCTGCCGGCGATCGCCGCGTCGCTCGGCAGCATCGACCAGATAACCTGGGTCGTCGCCGGCTATCTCATCACCACCGCCATCACGGCGCCGGTCTATGGCCGCCTCGGCGACGCTTTCGGCCGCCGCCGGATGATGGTCGTCGCGCTCTGCGTCGCCACCGTCGGCAGCCTGCTTTGCGCGTTCAGCGTGTCGCTGGAGATGCTGATCGTCGCGCGCCTCATCCAGGGCCTCGGCGGCGGCGGGCTCCTCAGCCTGTCGCAGGCCTTGATCGGCCAGTCGGTGCCGCCGCGCGACCGCGCCAAGTATCAGGGCTACATCGCGACGGTCGCAGTCATAGCGAGCACCAGCGGCCCGGTCGTCGGAGGCTTCCTGACCGAGCATCTCGGCTGGCGGTCGATCTTCTTCCTCAACCTGCCGATCCTTTTTCTGGGCATGGCGCTGGTCATGCGCCTGCCCTCGCGCAGCACGCCCTTCGAGCATTTCCGCTTCGATTTCCCCGGCCTGTTGCTGCTGGCGCTTTTCGTCGCCTCGCTGCTGATCGGCGTGCGCCAGTTCCAGGACCTCTCCATGCTCGACGTCCCGACGACGATCGGGCTCGGCATCGTCGTGGTCGTGTCGCTGTTCCTGCTGATCTTCCGCGAACGCCGCGCCAGCAATCCGCTCATTCCGCTGCCGCTGTTTCGCAACCCGACGATCTGGCGCTGCAACACGACGGCGTTTCTCTACGGCGCCGTCTTCGTCGCTTCGATCAGCCTGCTGCCGATCTACCTGCGCACGGTGCGGGGCGCCTCCGCATCCGAGATCGGGCTTCTCCTGCTGCCGATGACGGCCAGCGTCGGCATCGGCTCGACCATTGTCGGCCAGCTCGTCGCGCGCACCGGCCGGACGCGCATCTTCCCGGTCGTCGGGCTCACCGTCCTGTCGGCGATGATGCTGTTCCTCGTGTTCGGCGCCCAGAATCTCTCGACCATCGAATTCTCCTGGTATCTCTGCGTCCTGGCGATCTTCCAGGGCTTCGTCATGGCCGTGATGCAGATCCTGGTGCAGATGGAATCCGGGCCGCTGCTCGGCACCGCCGCCGCCCTCGTCCAGCTGTCACGGTCGCTCGGTGCGGCGGTCGGCACGGCGATCGTCGGCACGATCCTCTTTGCCGGCATCCTGGCGACCGGCACGGAACTGTCCTCGGACCTTCAGGCGATCCTGCAGGGCAGCCAGGAGGCGCTGGCGCAACTCTCGGCCGGTGCGGAGGCAACCATCCGCGCCAATGTCGCGATCGCCTTCCGCGGCGTCTTCCTGGCTATCTCGATCATGGCCGCCATGGCGGCGGTGGTCGCCTGGACCATTCCGCGGCGCTCGATCTGAGCTACGTGAAATCGACCCCACACTCCGCTCATTCCCGCTGCAATCCTCGGGTCAAGCCCGAGGAGGAATCCAGGGCCAGCGGCACGGCCTGAGTTTGTCGCCCCTGGGTCCCCGCTTTTGCGGGGATGAGCGGATGAGGCAGCGCTCATCCGCCCTGCATTCTACCTTTTCCGCCCGGTCCGCTCGCTCCACTCCTGATAGGTCTCGCGCTTCAGTTCGTAGACCTCGCCGAGCGTCGCATAGAGGTTGCCGAAGAGGCGCGCCATCGGCCGGTACTTCTTGACGTCGACATAGAGCTTGGCCGGATCGACGATGCCCGCCCGGGCTTTGATCTGGACGACCTCGCCGACGATGATCGCCCGCTTTTCGCTGAAGGGAATGACCGAGTGGAGCCGGCACTCCAATGCCGCGGCTGCCTCGACGATGGTCGGCGGCGCGACCTTCCGGGAGGGCTTGAGCGTGAAGCCGGCGATGTCGATCTCGCTGATGTCTTCCGGAAACTCGGTGGCGCAGACATTCATCGCATGGCCATCCTCCTCCGAGACGATGTGGATGACATATTCGCCGTTCGCCTGGATGTACCGGGTCGTATCCTTCTCGGTGCCGTCATTGCGGAGATTGACGCCGAGGATGACGATCGGCGGCTCGTCGGAAAACATGTTGAAGAAGGAGAAGGGCGCGGCGTTGACGACGCCTTCCGGCGACAGCGTCGTGACCAGCGCGATCGGCCGCGGCACGACGAGGCCGCACAAGAGCTTGTAACGGTCCCGAGCCGAGAGCGATTTCGGGTCGATGTCGAGGCCGCCGTCGGTGCCGACTCTTTCATCCAGATTGACCGAATCTGCCACCTGCATCCCCTTCTTTCTATTTTGTGGAAATAGACTGGAGCTTGCCGGAGCGGTCAAGCAAAGGCGGACATATTCCTCTTGCCGTCCGCGGCTTTACGAGGCTTGATGGCGGCCCGCCAGAACCGCCGCCCGCCAGGGCCGGCCAATCAAAAGAACGAGGAAACGATGGCCCGCCTGCCCTATCTCGACCAGAAGGACCTGTCGCCCGAGAACAAGGAGCTTCTCGAACGGCCGATCAATCTCAACCGGGTCCTGGTCAACTCGCCGAACTGCCGGCGCGCCGGGCTGAAGATGGCGCATTTCATCCGCTACCAGAGCCGCCTCGACCCGCGCATGAAGGAACTGGCGATCATGGCGATCGGCTGGATCACGCGGACGCCCTATGAGTGGTCGCACCATGTCATCCTCGCCAAGGATTTCGGCGTCTCGGACGACGATATCCGCGAGCTGATCAATTATATCGAGGGCCGGCCGCACAAGCTCGATTCCAAGGTCACGCTGGCGGTCGACGCGGCGCGCGAGATGACGAAGGACATCGCCATGTCGAAGAAGACCTTCGACGCGCTGCATGAATTCCTCAACAATGAAGAGATGGTCGACCTCATCGTCACCATCGCCCATTACAATGCGATGATCCGCGTGCTCGGCACTCTCGAAGTCGACATCGAGGAGCATTACGCGCCTGGGCTGACCAAATTTCCGCTGCCGGCGTAAATTGCCGCGAGGCGCGCGATGAAAGCCTATTGGGTCAGGACCGAGGATGGTCGCACGGTGTTCGAGCCGCGCGATACGCCGCCGCCCGTTGCCGGGCCGGGGCAGATTCTGCTCCGCGTGCGGGCGGCCGGGCTGAACCGCGGCGAGTTGATCGTCGGCGGGGCGATGCATCACAGGAGCGGCAAGGTCGGCGGTACCGAGGCGGCCGGCGAGGTCCATGCGGTCGGCCCTGACGTCACCGACTGGAAAGCCGGCCAACGGGTGATGGGCCGGGTGCTCGGGCCGGACCGGGGCGGCTTTGCCGAATACACGCTGATGCAGGTGCATCAGGCGATGAAGATCCCGGAGCATCTGAGTTTCGAGCAGGCGGCGGCGATCCCGGTGAGCTTCCTCGCCGCCTATGACGCGGTGGTCGCCTACGGAAAGCTGCAAAGCGGTGATTGGATGCTGGTGACGGCGGCGCCATCGGCGGTCGGAAGCTGTGCCGTACAGCTCGGCATCCTGCTCGGCGCGCATGTCGTCGGGATCTCGGGCTCCGCGGCGAAGCTCGAACGCCTGAAGGCCATCGGCATGCAGCAAGGGATCGTGACGCGAAGCCCGGACTTCGCCGACGCCGTCCGCAAGATGTCCGGCAAGGGCATCGACCTTGCCGTCAATTGCGTCGGCGGGACGCTCTTCGGCGAATGCATGCGATCGCTCGGCTATGGCGGCAGGCTCGCCACGGTCGGCTATGTCGACGGCTCCTACAAGGCCGAGATCGACCTGCAGGCGCTGCACAGCAACCGGCAGATTGTCTTCGGCATATCGAACAGCAAGGCCGGTGAAACGGGCCACGCGGCTACGGCACGCGGCTTCATCCGCGATATTCTGCCGGCCTTCAATGACGGCCGTATCGCCCCGCTGGTCGACAGGATCTTTGACCTGGACGAGCTTGCGGCGGCGAAGGACTACATGGAATCGAACGCGCAGGTCGGCAAGATCGTCGTCAGCGTGGCGTAGTGTTTGAAAGATTTGAAAGAAAAGGGAGCGAGTAGATGGCTGAGCGGGTCGGTATCGTCGGCATGGGCCTCATGGGGCAGGCCTTCATCCACAATATGCGGAAGTCGCAATTCATCATCCAGGGTTACGACACCGAAGCGAGCCGGCTCGACGATTTGAAGGAACAGGGCGGGCATCCGGTCAAGACGCCGGCCGAGGCCGCCAAGGGCATGAAATTGGTCATCACCTCGCTGCCCAACAGCACCATCGTGCGCGAAGCCGTGCTCGGCAAGAACGGCATCGCCGAAGGCGCCGAGCCCGGCCTCATCATCTGCGACACGACCACGTCGCGCCCCGAGGATTCGCAGCAGCTCTCCAAGGACCTGGCCGAGCGCGGCATCAAGTTCCTCGACTCGGCGGTCAGCGGCACCAGCACCATGGCGCAGGCCGGCGACCTCATCGTCATTGCCGGCGGCAGCGAAGCGGATTTCGAAGCCGCCAAGCCCGTCTTCGCGGGCTTCAGCCGCGCCGCCTATTACATGGGTCCGGTCGGCTCCGGTGCGCGCACCAAGCTCGTCATCAACCTGATCCTTTCCGGCAACCGGCTGGCGCTCGCCGAAGGCCTGGTGCTCGGCGAGAAGATGGGCCTCGGCCTCGACAATCTCCTCGATGTCCTGAAGGACGGCGCCTGCTCGTCGAAGACTATGGTCGACAAGGGCCCGAAAATGCTCAAGGCCGACTACTCCAAGCAGGGCCAGATCAAGACGGCGCTCAAGGACAACCGGCTGATGATCGAAGAGGGCCAGAAGGTCGGCGCGCCGTTATTTCTCACCGGCGTCTTTTCACAGATCCTGCAAGCGGCGTATGAAAAGGGCTATGGCGAGAAGGACTCGGTCGCCTTTATCGAGATTTTGCGCGGTATCGCTGGCCTCGAAGAGCGTATCGGCATAGATAACGAGCCATTCGGCAAGCATTGAACAATAACCTAGGGATGCTGAACCTTCGTTCGGCCAACCACTTAGGAGGAACTTCCGATGAAATACAGGAAGAGTGAAGCCAAGGATGCCGCCAAGTCGGTGCTCAAAGGCATCTGGACGGCCATGCCCTATAGCTGGACCGCCGAGGACGAGTTCGACGAGGCCGCCAACCGGGCCAATATGGAGCACATCATTTCCGGGCTCCAGATCGACGGGCATTACTGCTCGGGCAACATCGCCGAGTTCTGGTCGATGCCGGACGCCGAGCGCATGCGCGCCCATGAGGTGATGCTCGACCAGACCCGCGGCCGCATCCCGCTGATCGCCGGCTGCCACCACCAGTCGGTCAAGCAGGCGACGATGCTTGCCAAGCACGCCCAGGACATCGGCTTCGATTTCGTCATCGTGCTGACGCCCTATGTGGCCGCCCGCGACGACGACGCGATCTTCTCCTATTACGAATACATCTCGCAACGCGTCGACATCGGCATCATCCTGTTCAACACGCCGCCGCATCTCCACGCGATCGGGCCGAACCTCGCCAAGCGGCTCGCGACGCTGCCGAACATCTGCGCCTACAAGCAGGCCGACCCCTCGCCCGCCGCGACCTCCGCGATCCTGAACGCGATCGGCGACCAGCTCGTCGTCTCGGTCGCCGACGAGGCTCCGTGGCTGCAGAGCATGACGCAGTTCGGCCTGCAGTGGCTCGTCAACTACAACCCGCATCTCTACCAGGTGCCGGGCTACCTGCCGATCCGCGACTACACCCAGGCGGCGCTGGCCGGCGACATCAAGAAGGCCACGGAAATCTCGGCCTCGCTGAAGCCGCTGCGCGACCTCCACGCCAAGTGGATCAACGGCTACTGGAAGAGCGGCCGCATGCCGCTCGGCGAAATGAAGGCCTGGCAGGAGATCCTCGGCATGCATGGCGGCCCGGTGCGCCCGCCGGTCCTGCCGATCACCGCCAAGGCAAAGGCAGAGATGGAATCCGACCTCGCCGCGACCGGTCTCCTCGACCATCTGCGGTCGGCGCGCATCGCCGCCGAATAGGCCGGCTTTCCGGGGCGGGTCTTCCAGCCCCGGCCACACCGCAGCCGGCGACAAGACCGGCAGGCGGCAAGGGGAAGCGGATGGGTGGAGCGGACAGCTACGACTATATCGTCGTCGGCGCGGGCAGTGCCGGCTGCGTCCTCGCCAACCGGCTGACCGCATCCGGCAAGCATCGCGTCCTGCTGCTCGAAGCCGGCGGCAAGGATACCTATCCCTGGATCCATATCCCGGTCGGCTACGGCAAGACCTTCAACAATCCGCGGGTCAACTGGCTCTATCGCTGCGAGCCCAATCCGGCGACCGCCAACCGGCCGATCCTGCAGCCGCGCGGCAAGGTGCTCGGCGGCTCGAGCTCGATCAACGGGCTGATCTATATCCGCGGCCAGAAGGAGGATTACGATCTCTGGCGCCAGCTCGGGAATACCGGCTGGAGCTATGACGACGTCCTCCCCTATTTCCGCAAGGCCGAGGACCAGCAGCGCGGCGCCAACGAATATCACGGCGCCGGCGGGCCGCTCAAAATCTCCGATCCGACCGAACCGCATCCGCTCTGCGACGCCTTCATCGAATCCGCCAAGCGGCTCGGCTATCCCTACAATGACGACTTCAACGGCCCCGACCAGGAAGGCTTCGGCTATTACCAATGGACGGTGCGGAACGGCCGGCGGAGCAGCGCTGCGACCTCCTTCCTGAAGCCGGCGAAGAAGCGCCAGAACCTGACAGTCGTGACGCGGGCGCATGCAACCAAGATCCTCTTCGACGGACGGCGCGCCATCGGCATCGAGTATCTGCATGACGGCGTGCGCAAGACGGCGCGCGTCGACGGCGAACTGATCCTGTCCGGCGGCTCGTTCAATTCGCCGCAGCTCCTCGAACTGTCCGGCATCGGCCAGGGCGAGCGTCTGCGCGGTCACGGCATCGATGTCGTCGCCGAGATGAAGGGCGTCGGCGAAAATCTTCTCGACCACTACAACAGCCGCAAGGTCTACCGGATCAAGGACCGCACGACGCTCAACGACGCGGTCGGCCTGCGCAATGTCCATCGCGGCGCCTGGCAGGTCTTCCGCTACGTGACGCAGCGGAGCGGCATGCTCGCCATGGCCGGCTCCTACGCGGCGGGCTTCTTCAAGACCGACGAGGCGCTGGCGACGCCGAACATCCAGTCGACGCTATCGCTCTTCAGCGGCGACAAGACCGGCGACACGCTGCATCCCTTCTCGGGCATCACCATCGTCGACCGGTTGCTGCGGCCGGAGAGCAAGGGCACGGTCCACATCAACAGCGCCGATGCGCTGACCCCGCCGACGATCCAGCCGAATTACCTGACCAGCCAGCGCGACTGCGAAGTTCTTCTCGAAGGCTTCAAGGTGACGCGCCGCATCGCCGAGTCCGAGCCGATGCGCAGCTTCATCGTCGACGAGCACATGCCGGGCTTCAAGGTCCGCGGCGACGACGAGCTGATCGATTATCTTCGCAAGTTCGGCGGCATAAGCTTCCACCCGGTCGCGACCTGCCGCATGGGCATCGATGACGACGCGGTCGTCGACGAGCGCCTGCGGGTTCGCGGCTTCACGGGCCTGCGTGTCGTCGATGCCTCGATCATGCCGACCGTCCCCTCAGGCAACACCAACGCGCCGACCATCATGATCGCGGAGAAGGCTTCCGACATGATCCTGGATGACGCCCGGCGCGGCGTGCACTAAACATCATCGATAACCCACGGAGAGAATGATGATCGTCGAAGAACGCATCTACACGCTGCTGCCCGGCAAGACGAACGAGTATTTCAAGATCTATGAGGAGTTCGGCCTGCCGGTGCAGTTGCCGATCCTCGGCCATCTGATCGGCTATTTCGGCACGGAAGTCGGACCGCTCAACCAGGTCATCCACATCTGGGGCTACGACAGCTTCGAGGAACGGACGAAGCGTCGTACCGCGCTGTTCCAGGATCAGAAGTGGCTCGACTATGTCGCCAAGTCGCGCGGCAACATCGTCTCGCAGGAAAACAAGCTCCTGATCCCGGCCCCGTTCAGCCCGGTCGGCGGCATTCGTCCGGCGAAGCTCTGAACTTGATACCCTCTCCCATAGGGAGAGGGCCGTCGTTCTTGGCAAACGCAGTGAGCTTTAGAACGGCGGGGTGAGGGGTTAAGACACCGGCTGGTTACTCCAAGCGGAGACGCCTGCGAGCCTATCGATAGACTCCAACCCCTCACCTTTTTCGCCTAAAATTCGCTTCGCTCATTAAGGCTCAAAGCCCTCTCCCCACGGGAGAGGGTTTATCACCCGCCGAACCGCCCTACGCGACCGGCGGCCAGAGCCGCGTGCCGACCGTCGGCGAGCCCGGCGCGTGCACCGTGTAATCGTGGATGCGATGCGTCCACGGTACTTCCTCGGCGCTCAGCGCCTCGTGCTTCTCCTCGAAGCCACGCTGCCGCGCCTCGACCGAGGTGAATTCATACATCACCGAATATTTCGCCCAGCCGGCGGCGCCGAGCATGACACGCGCCGCGATGCAGCCTTCCATATTGGCGATGGCCGGCAGGCGGTGCTGCGCATACCAGGCGCAGACGTCATATTCATCGTCGAGGGTGCGGGTGCGGAAGCTGCCCATCTGAATGACCGGCCCCGGCGTCGTGCCGACCGGGCGCTTGCCGATCTCCGGGCCGTCGACGCGGGCGAAGACACTGAACAGGCAGGTGCGGACGCCCTTGCGGCGCGCCAGCATCTTCCTGGCTTCGGCCGAGTGCTTGATGTCGTCGTTGAAGACGCTCGGCGACACCAGCGTCCCGCATTCCACGGCACCCGCCAGCATCAGATACTGGCTGCCGGTGCCGACCGAAGGGTCGTCCATGCGGCCTAGCCGGCTGCGGACGTCACCCATGCCGGTGCCTTCCTTGGCGCCGCCTTTGTAATGCGCCGACCAGGCATAGCCCGGCCGCGACCGGAGCGACGGCAGGTAGTCCTCGTTCAGCCAGCCGAAATAGTCGCTGTGGTCGCCGTCGCCGAGGTCATACCAGGTCGCCCAAATGCCGTTATCCATCGAAGCTCATCCTTTTCCCGTGCGTTCCCCTGCCCCGCCCTTGAGCCGGGCGGGATCGGAAGAAATTAAGCGCGAGGGAAAGGGCGAATGCCAGCGAAATATCGCTAGCGAAGCGGTCTTGGGCGGCCGTCTTGGTGGCTGTGCTGGCGCTAGACGGATTCGCGCTGGGCGCGGCGCGACTTGCGGCCGTGCCACCAGCGCGAGACGGCGACGCTGACACGGCGGTTGAGGCGGCGGACAACCGGGATGTCGACCGACAGGACGATCAGGCCGAGCGGGATCATCCAGACACCGAGGAGCGGCAGGACGGCGCCGAAAATGCCGAGGATGATCAGGCCGATGCCCATGGCGATGCGCACGATGCGATTGCCGGGAAGCTCGACCGTCCGCGATCCGAATTTCACTTTCGCCAAAAAACACTCCTCCGCCGGCTTCAGTCATAGCACATGGGTTCCGCGATGGCTTTCAGCAAGGCCCGAGGCGCCCCGCGATAGTTAGCCCTTGCGCTAAGTGTTTCCCGAGCTATACTTAGCCAAATGGAACAGTATCCAGAGCAGCTCGACGGCGTTTTCCACGCCCTTTCCGATCCGACGCGCCGGGCCATCGTCGGGCGGCTCGGCAAGGGGCCGGCAAGCGTCGGCGAATTGGCAAAACCCTTCGACATGGCTCTGCCGTCTTTCATGAAGCACATCCATCTGCTCGAGGAGAGCGGCTGGATCCGGACCCGCAAGCAGGGCCGGGTCAGGACCTGCGCGATCGAGAAGAAGCCCTTTGCCGCCGTCGAGACGTGGCTGTCGGAACAGCGCGCCCTCTGGGAAGGCCGCACCGACCGCCTCGAGCAATTCGTCACCGCGGCACAGAAAAAAGGAAAATCACGATGACCCGCTCGCCAAACCCTGAACTCGACCTGACGCTGTCGCGGATCATCAAGGCGCCGCGCCAGGCTGTCTGGAACGCCTGGACGACGCCCGCAAGCTTCGCGCAATGGTGGGTGCCGGCGCCGGCCAGATGCAAGGTCGTGGAGATGGATTTCCGCCCCGGCGGCGGCCTCGTGACCGAGATCGACGAGGGCGGCGGTTTCACGCCGCATCTCAACGCCTGCTTCCTCGCCGTCGCCGCTCTCGACCGCATCGTCTTCACCAACGCCCTGATTGGCGGCTGGCGGCCGGCCGAGCAGCCTTTCATGACGGCGATCATCACGCTTGGCGACCATCCGCAGGGCACCGACTATGCCGCCCATGTCATGCACAAGAGCAAGGCCGACCGGGACATGCATGAGGAGATGGGCTTCCGTGACGGCTGGGGAACGGTCGTGGGACAGCTCGCCAAACTGGTCGAGACTGGAACTTAGGCGGGGAAAGACCTACATCCAGGCTGCTTCCCGGCGCCTTTTCACATCTCTTCGCAACAATGCGGGCAAAGAGACGAGACTTGCGCTAGAAGGAGCCCTCAACCTCCATGCGCAGAGACCCTTTTCGATGCCTCGCTTCAACGATAACGACCCGTCCAGCCGCCTGTCCAAGTCCGCCGACGCCAAAAAGGCGCTGCTCAACCGCTTCAAGACCGCCACGGTAAACGATGGCGCCGCCGATGAAAGGCGGGCAGCGCGCCTCGCCGTCAGCCAGGAGCGCGACAAGCGCACCGCGGCGCGCGCCGAAGCCGCCAAACTGGAAAAAGAACGCCAGCTCGCCGCCCAGGAGGCCAAGCGGCTCGAAGACGAGCGCCTAGCGCTCGAAAAGGCCGAAGAGGACGCCCGCCTCAGGCGCGCCGAGGCCGATGCCGAGGTCCAGCGCCTGGCCGATCAGAAGGCCGCCCGCGACGCCCGCTACGCCGCCCGCAAGGCCCGCCGCTAACCTGCCAATGCTCGCGGCCGGAGGGAGCTAGGGCTTCTTTCCGAGATGGGCGGCGATGTCCTTGACCAGCCGCCCGGCCGCCCTGTGGGCGGTCGTCAGCTGCTCGCGGCTGACGCCCCAGCGCTTCATCCAGAATTCCACGGCCTGTCGTTCCGACAGGTCGAGCCTCTGCCGGTCGATCGTGCCGCGCTTCTCCTTCAATCCCGCCATTTCGCTCTCCTGAATCGCAAATCCCGGCCACCCTGCGCTGGGCCGGGCGCGGAAGTCACGCGTCATTATTCGCGTCGGCGGGGAGGTTCAGATCAGCGACAGCACCTTGAAGCCCTCACGCGCCACTTCGCCCGCCGGTCGCGACCACTGGGCCGGATTGGGCGCCTCATAGGCGAGATAACCCGTGTAGCCCTTCTCGGCGAGCAGGCCGAAAGCCTCTGGCCAGCGCACGGCCCCCTCGCCCGGCGGCAGCCGGTCGAGGGGCCGGCGCAGCGCGGTTCGCTCGGTTGCCGGCGCGTCGCTGAACTGGAAGGCCCAGATCAGGTTGCCATCGACGTCCTCGAAGCCGCGGCCGCCATGGCCGCTGCATTCGAGGTGATAGGCGTCGAGCAGGAGTCCGCAGTTCGGATGGCTTGCCATCTTGACCAGCGCGCTGGCGACGGCGGGATTGTTGATGACCGGATGGCGGGAGTTGAACTCGAGCGCCAGCCGCAGCCCGTATCCGGCCGCGATCTCGCCGGCCCGGCGCAGGCTGTCGGCAACCTCCGGCAGGTCCTTGTCGGGCGCGTTCTGGCCGGGCGATATCATCAGCGTGTCGCAGCCCATCGCGGCCGCGTTCTCGCTGCTTCGCGCCACCGAGCCATAGAGCCGCTCCTGCTCGGCGCCACGGGCGAACAGGAGCCCGCCTTCCACCCCGAGGACCGAGACGACCAGCCCGCTGTCGCGCACCAGCCGCACGACATCCCTGTCCGTCATGCCGACATCGAGGCTGCGCTGGAAATCGATGAAGCGCAGTTCGACGGCCGCATAGCCCGCCTCGGCGGCAACTTCGAGAAAGCGCGGCAGCGGCGTCGATTCGAGCGTCCACGAATGCAGGGCGAGCCGGTCGCGAATATCCATCATGCGCCATTTCAATCCGACGGACGTCCATGCCGCAAGCTGCGATTACCGGCAAAAAATGCCGTTGATAGGAATCCGGGAACTGTGCGGCTGTCTTGCCGATTTGCCCTTTCACTCGACCGGATATGCATTCATAAATTTATGAGCCGGCTCATCCGCAACGTTCGAGGCGCGAGGAAACGATGATTGTCGACTTCCAGAGACATTACCCGGCATCCGCCGGATGACCGGCTCTTCGGCCAAGATTGACACCAGGGACGGGCAGTCGCAAGCCCGCCCCCCTCCGTGAGCGATCAGATGCCCCGGCGGCCGGTAAATTCGGCGCGTCGGGTCGCGGAAGCTCCGATATTGTCCTCAT
>CAMCWB010000053.1 GCA_945882315.1 Bauldia litoralis
AAACCTGGCTCGTCGCCCGGCACGGCTATCGTACCCCGGCCCAGGTGCGGGCCGATCAATCCCGACTTGATCAGAACGCTACGGCCAATCTAAAGTTGGCCGCTTGAATAGGCTCAGCCGAGTGTCTCAAAACCGGGCCGCAGTACAGCGCGCCAGCACATCGGTATTTCCGCCCGCGGTTTGCGGAACGATCAGCGTGATCGTGCGGTTCGGGTAGTCCTGAGCGACTGCCGATCCCGTGGCCAAAGCCAGGATCGGAAGGGCAAGTCCGAGCATACGCATATAAGCATCTCCCTGAATGTGCAGCAGTTTCTGTAACAAACGCCCGGTCTGCGACCGGCATCGAGGTCCCCCCTGTGGCACCTGATTTCGTTTGTCGGACGAGAAAAGTCGTACTGTCCTTCGTCCCGGCAAGCAATTCGATTGTGTTGCAAACGGGGCGGACGCTTGACGGGCGGCTTTTGGCACTAATTCACACTCGGCCACAGCTTGTTGCTTTTTGATCACAATCTTGTTGCAATCGTGCCGGAGTTTGAATGACTCCATAGGGGGCGGCAATGCCGCAAAGCTTAGGGTTTAGCGCCTTTTCATGACTGTCGAGTCATCTGCGATGCCTGTGATTTCTGCGCGCCCGGCGGCGGGAAAGAGAAAATTCGAATTCTCCCGCCTCGTGAGAGCGGCCGGCTACGTCGCTGTCGCGCTGGCGCTCACCGTCTCCGCCGTGACCTTTTTCATCCTGATGGGGTTGACGCCGATCGCCCCGACGCAGGATGTCGTTATCCTCGCGATGTCGGTCAATGGCGGCCTCGTCGCGTTCCTGGTCTTCGTCGTCGGATGGGAGGTCGGCAACCTCCTGCTGGCGCGCCGGCGGGGCCGCGCCGCCGCCCGCCTGCATATTCGAATCGTCGCGCTGTTCAGCGTCGTCGCGATCACGCCCGCGATCCTGGTCGCCATCGTCGCCAGCATCACGCTCGATCGTGGCCTCGACAACTGGTTTTCCACCCGGACGCGCTCGATCATCGACACCTCGCAGTCGATCGCCCGCGCCTATGTCGACCAGCAGGCGCAGATCATGCGCACGGACATATTGGCGCTGAAGCCGGAATTCGAGCGTGCCCGGCCGCTTCTCCTGCAGGACCCCAACCGCTTCCAGGCCTTCATGAATGCCGCTGCGGCGTCGCGCGGCATCCCCGGCATCTATCTCGTCGACGGCAAAGGAGAGATGATCGCGCAGGCGCAGGCAGCGGCACAGCAGGAGTTCACGGCGGTGCCGACCGCCGCGATGGCGGAGGCGAGCCAGCCGACCGGACGCCCCGTTCTGATCGCGCCTGGCGGCACCTCCAACGTCACCGGTGGCCTCGTCAGGCTCGCCGGCTATGATGAGGTCTTCCTCTACGTCACCCGCGACGTCTCGGAAGACGTCGTCAAATATGTATCGTTGACTGAGGAAACGGTGAGCGAGTTCCGATCGCTAGAAGCATCCCGGTTCGGTGTCCAGGTGGCTTTCGGCATCCTATATCTGGGCGTCTCGATCGTCGTCCTCCTCTCAGCGATCTGGCTGGGCATCGCTTTCGCCAATTGGCTGGTCTCGCCGATCCGGCGCCTGATCGACGCCGCCAAGGAGGTGTCGCGGGGCAATCTTTCCGTGGCCGTGTCGGTGAAGGCTTCCGAGGGTGATCTCGGCGCGCTCAGCGATACCTTCAACACGATGACCTCGCAGTTGCGGACGCAGCGCTCCGACCTGGTCTCGGCGAGCGAACAGATCGACAGCCGCCGCCGCTTCACCGAGGCGGTGCTTTCCGGCGTTCCGGCGGGCGTCGTCGGCGTCGACGCACAGGGACGCATCACCATCGCCAACCGCACCGCGCTGACGCTTCTCGGCTTGTCGGAGCAAACCTCCATTGGAAAGCTCGTTGCCGAGGCATTGCCAGAACTCGGGCCGCCGATCGCAACCGCGCTTCGCGACGAACGCAGCGATTTGCGCGACCAGATTGTCATCTCGCGCGCCGGCCGCGAGCGCACGATCAATGTGCGCGTCACCACCGAGCGTTCGGACGGGCGGGCGCATGGTTACGTGATCACGCTCGACGACATCACCGACCTCGTCACGGCGCAGCGCAGCACCGCCTGGGCCGACGTCGCCCGGCGCATCGCCCACGAAATCAAGAATCCGCTGACGCCAATCCAGCTCTCCGCCGAGCGGCTTCGCCGCAAATTCGGCAAGGTAATCACTGAGGACCGCGCCATATTCGACCAGTGCACCGACACCATCGTCCGCCAGGTCGGCGACATCGGGCGCATGGTCGATGAATTCTCCGCCTTTGCGCGGATGCCGAAGCCGGCCATCGAGGTCCGCAACCTCTCCGAATCGATTCGCGAGGCGGCCTTCCTCATGGAGGTCGCCCATCCCGACATCGAATTCCACGTCGACCTGCCGGAGGAGCCGCTGATCGGACGTTTCGACGCGCGGCTGATGGCCCAGGCACTCACCAACATCGTCAAGAACGCCAGCGAAGCGATTGCCGCGGTTCCCGCCGGACGCGACGAGCGCGGTAAGATCACCGTCGCCGGTAGGCGCGAAGAAGCCACAATCGTCGTCGACGTGATCGACAACGGCATTGGTCTTCCCAATGAGGGCCGGCATCGCCTGCTCGAGCCCTACATGACGACGCGCGAGAAGGGGACCGGCCTCGGCCTGGCCATTGTGACCAAAATCATTGAAGACCACGGCGGAAGGATCGAACTTCTCGACGCCCCCGCGGTGGAGACGGGTGGCACGGGCGCGCTTGTCAGGATCACCATGCCGCAGAACACGTCTGCGGAGCCGAACTCGGGGCAACCCGGGAAGCCAGAATTCGTTTCAGTGAAGTAGCAGCGAAATGTCCTCCGATATCCTCATAGTCGATGATGAAGCCGATATCCGCGATCTCGTCGCGGGGATCCTCGAGGACGAGGGGCATGCGACGCGCACCGCCGCCGACGCCGACGCGGCGCTGGCCGAGATCGCCAAGCGCCGCCCTTCGCTGATCTTTCTCGATATCTGGCTGCAGGGCAGCCGCATGGACGGATTGACGCTCCTCGACGCGATCAAGAGCGAGCATGCCGACCTCGCCGTGGTTATGATCTCGGGTCACGGCAATATCGAGACGGCAGTCTCGGCGATCCGGCGCGGCGCCTATGACTACATCGAGAAGCCGTTCAAGGCCGACCGTCTGGTCCTGATCGCCGAACGGGCGATCGAGGCGACGAAGCTGCGGCGCGAGGTCCAGGCCCTGCGGGCACGGACCGACGAGGCAAGCGAACTCGTTGGCGGCTCCGCAGCCATCAACCAGCTCCGCCAACTGATCGACAAGGTCGCGCCGACCAACAGCCGCGTGATGATCTCCGGACCGTCCGGCGCGGGCAAGGAGCTCGTTGCGCGGACGCTCCACCGTACCTCGGGGCGCTCATCCGGCCCGTTCATCGTCCTCAACGCCGCCACCATCACGCCCGAGCGCATGGAACAGGAGCTCTTCGGAGTCGAGCCGAATGACGGCGTCGCGCGCAAGGTCGGCTTGCTTGAGGAGGCCCATGGCGGCACGCTTTATTTCGACGAGATCGCGGACATGCCGCGCGAGACGCAGAACAAGATCCTGCGCGTGCTCGTCGACCAGAGCTTCCAGCGCATCGGCGGTGCCACCTGGGTCAATGTCGACGTCCGTATTCTCTCCTCGACCTCGCGCGACCTCGAACGCGAGATCGGCGAGGGCACCTTTCGCGAGGACCTCTTCCATCGCCTGGCGGTCGTCCCCATCCGGGTGCCGCCGCTCGCCGAACGGCGCGAGGACATTCCAGATCTCGTCCGTCACTTCGTTTTCCAGATTTCCCGCTCGACCGGCTTGCAGGGACGCGAGATCGCCGCCGACGCCATGGCTGTCCTGCAGGCCCATGATTGGCCCGGCAACATCCGTCAGCTCCGCAACAATGTCGAACGTCTCATGATCCTGGCGCGCGGCGACGCCAACGAGGAGATCACCGCGGCGCTGCTGCCGGCCGAGATCGGCGAGATGCTGCCGACGACGCCGGGCAGGGCGGGCGGCGAGCACCTGATGTCGCTGCCGCTGCGCGACGCCCGCGAGATCTTCGAGCGCGAGTACCTCGCGGCCCAGGTCAATCGCTTCGGCGGCAATATCTCGCGCACGGCCGAATTCGTCGGGATGGAGCGCTCCGCCCTGCATCGCAAGCTGAAGTCGCTCGGCGTAAGCTGAGCGGGTTAATTCCGTCGGGGTGATTCTATGCGCGTCCTTATCTGCGGGGCAGGGCAGGTCGGCTACGGTATCGCCGAGAGGCTCGCCGCCGAGGAGAACGACGTATCGGTCATCGATACCTCACCCGAACTGATCCACGCACTCCGCGATACGCTCGACGTGCGCGGCTTCGTCGGCCACGGCGCCCACCCCGATTCGCTGGCGCAGGCCGGGATCGAGCAGGCCGACATGATCATCGCCGTGACCTTGTATGACGAGGTCAACATGGTTGCCTGCCAGGTGGCGCATTCGCTCTTCAACGTGCCGACCAAGATCGCGCGCATCCGGGCGCAGAGCTACCTGAAGCCGCATTGGAGCGACCTGTTCTCGTCGAGCCATCTGCCGATCGACGTCATCATCTCGCCCGAAGTCGAGGTCGGCGAGATGGTGCTGCGCCGCCTGCAGCTGCCGGGCGCGGTCGATACGGTCCGTTTCGCCAATGGCGACGTCGTCGCGGTCGGCATCGAATGCCACGAGGACTGCCCGGTGGTCGACACGCCGCTGTCGCAGCTCACCGAGCTCTTTCCCGACCTGCAGGCCGTCGTCGTCGGCGTCGTCCGCGAGGGCAGGCTCTTCGTGCCGCGCTCGTCGGATTCGATGCTGGTCGGCGACCTGGTTTATGTCGTCTGCCACAAGGACCAGGTCCGCCGGACGCTGAGCATTTTCGGCCATGACGAACAGGTGGCGCACCGCGTCGTCATCGCCGGCGGCGGCAATATCGGCCTTTACGTCGCCCAGACGCTGGAGGCGCGCGGCGCCAAGGCGCGGGTGAAGATCATCGAAGCGACACGCGATCGCGCCGTCACGATCGCCGATCAGCTGAAGCGCACCGTCGTCCTGCACGGCAGCGCCCTCGACCAGGACATCCTCCGCGAAGCCGACGTCCAGGAGGCCGATACGCTGGTCGCGTTGACCAATGAGGACGAGGTCAACATCCTCGCCTGCGTCATGGCGAAACGGCTGGGCTGCCGCCGCAACATGGCGCTCATCAACAACCGATCCTATCCGTCCTTCACCCGGTCGCTCGGCATCGACGCGACGGTCAATCCGCGCGCCGTCACCGTCTCGCGCATCCTCCAGCATGTCCGCCGCGGCCGCATCCGCGGCGTCCATACGATCGAGAACGGCCTTGCCGAGGTGATCGAGGCAGAGGCGATGGAAACCTCGCCGCTGGTCGGCAAGCCGCTCCGCGAGCTCGATCTCGCCGACGGCATGCGGATCGGGGCCGTCTACCGAAACGGCAACGTCATCATCCCGAATGGCGACACGCAGATCGCCGCCAAGGATCGCGTCGTGATCTTCGCGATGGCCGAACGCGTCCGTCAGGTCGAGCAGATGTTCCGCGTCAGCCTCGACTATTTCTGACCGCCGGATGTTCGGCGTCCTCTACCTCCTGTCGCAGGTCCTCGGCATCTTCGCCTTTGCCATGCTGGCGCCTGTCGTCGTCGGTCTTCTCGTCAAGGACACCAGCGATGCGGAAGCCTTCCTGCTCGTCTCCGGGATGACCGGCTTCGTCTCCGGCGCGATGTTCTTTGCCCTCCGCGGTCGCCGCTGGCGCCTGAGCCGGGCCGGCGCCTGCGGCCTCGTTCTCGGCATGTTCGTGCTGCCGTCGCTGATCGCGGCAGTGCCGTTTCTGATGATCGTCGACATCGGTCCGCTTCATGCGCTGTTCGAGGCCGTTTCCGGCTTCACGACGACGGGGGCGACGATCCTGCCTTCCGTCGAGGTGATCGGACCGGCGGCGATCTTCTGGCGTGCCGAACTACAATGGCTCGGCGGGCTGGTGACGCTGATCGTCCTCGGCACGATCCTGGCCCCCGCCGGCGTCGGCGGCTTGACGGCGCGCAACATCGCAATACTCGGGGCTGCAGGAGAGGGGGGCTTGCAGCGTTCCTTCGATGCGGCGCGCTCCATCGGCGCCTTTTATCTGGCGACGACCGTCATCTGCGTCGCCCTGCTGGTCGTTGCCGGCATCCCGATTTTCGACGCGGTGTGCCTTGCCTTCGCGACCGTCTCGACCGGCGGCTTCATGCCGATCGACGGCGGCATCGCGACCTATTCGAGTCCGCTGGCGGAGCTCGTCCTCGCTGTCTTCATGCTGATCGGGGCGACCAGCGTCGTCTGGCACCGCATGATCCTGCAGGGGCGCTGGCCATTGGTTCGAGCCCATCGCGAAAGCCTCTACATCATCGCACTCGCAATCTTCGCCGGCATCCTTTTCTCCTTCGTGATCGCCGACCTCCTGCACATGCCGCGCCCGGTCGATGCGCTTCGCTACGGCTTGTTCGCCGGCATCTCGATCGTCAGCACGACGGGCTTCGAATCCTGGCCGAATCTTTTCGATTACCTGCCGCTGGCCATCGTGACCCTGCTCGGATTCGTCGGGGCAGGCACGATGTCGACCGCCGGCGGCATCAAGCTCTACCGCTTCGGCGCGATGTTCGTTCAGTCGATGCATGAGCTGAAGAAGCTGATCTACCCGCACAGCGTCCGCAGCCCCCGCTTCGGTAGCCAGCCCTACGATACGGAGCTGATGAAAGGCATCTGGGCCAGCACCATCGGCGGGCTCGCCGTGGTCGCCACCGCCGCGACGCTACTGTCGATCAACCTGCCGAGCTTCGATGGAAGCGCGCTGGCGGCGATCGCCGCCTTCTCGAATATCGGACCGATCTATCCTGGTGTCTCCGGCGGCGAGCTTCTGCCGCACTATGCCGAACTGGACAGCTTCTCGCTGATCGTCCTGATAACGGCGATGATCATCGGCCGGGTCGAGACGATCGCCTTGCTCGGCCTTGCCAGTATTGCATATTGGCGCTCCTGAACCGCTGGAACCGCTTGCCATGTCGCGCATCGCCTACGTCAATGGACGCTATCTACCGCTCTCCGGTGCGGCGGTGCATATCGAGGATCGCGGCTACCAGTTCGCCGACGGCGTCTATGAGGTCTGCATCGTCCGCGACGGGCATCTGATCGACGAGACACGACACCTCCGCCGCCTGATGCGCTCGCTGGGCGAGCTCGAGATACGCCCGCCGGTCCACCCGGCGGCGCTCGGCGTCATTCTACGGGAGATCATCCGCCGCAACCGGATCGTGGATGGCGTCGTCTATCTGCAGGTCACCCGCGGCGTGGCGCCGCGCAACCACCCCTTTCCCTCGCCGTCCGTCCGCCCGAGCCTCGTCGTCACGGCCCGGCCGGCCGACATAACGGCCGGCGACAAGATGGCGGAGGAGGGGATTGCGGTCGTCACGACGCCCGACATCCGCTGGCAGCGGGTCGACATCAAGACGATCGGCCTCCTTCCTAACGTGCTCGCCAAGCAGAAGGCCAAGGTTGCCGGTGCCGGCGAGGCCTGGTTCGTTGACCGCGAGGGCTATGTCACGGAAGGATCGTCGACCAATGCCTGGATCGTCACCGCGACCGGCACCCTGGTGACCCATGCAATCGACAACGCCATCCTGCGCGGCGTTACGCGCGACGTGGTCATGGATCTCCTCGCCAGCGAAGGCCTGCGCTACGAAGAACGCCGTTTTTCGGTCGAGGAGGCATTCGCCGCGCGCGAAGCCTTCGTGACATCTGCCGGCAATCTGATTATGCCGGTAGTCAGGATCGACGGACGCGACATTGGTACGGGCCGCCCAGGAGAGATCGGCCTTAAACTCAGGCGCTTATTCTTTAAGCACGCCGAACATTCATCCAAAAGCCTGCGCGGTCGACCGCTTGCAAACGGTCAAAATATAGCTGAAAAATGAATGGATTCGCTGTTTCTGCGAGGAACCGGCCCAAATCATGTCAAGATATTGCCGGCCGGCTGGCCTTTGAACAAAAAGAGCGACAGTGTCGCGAGAAATGAACTTACGAGAGAACGATGGCGGACCGCGCACAAAACCTTCAGGACACGTTTCTCAATCATGTTCGCAAGAACAAGACGCCGCTGACGATCTTTCTCGTCAACGGCGTAAAGCTCCAGGGGATCGTCACCTGGTTCGACAATTTTTGCGTTCTGCTGCGCCGCGATGGCCATTCCCAGTTGGTCTACAAGCACGCGATTTCGACGATCATGCCCGGCGCGCCGCTGCAGCTTTTTGATCCGGACGATCCGTCAGGCCGGGATTCTGATTGAACACTGAAACAACGCCTCCAGGCATCGACGATGGCGCCGCGCCGGGACAACCGGCCGCGGAGCGAGCGCTCGTGCTGGTACCGATCCGCAAGGGCCGGGGTAGAGGCGAGGATAGTGCGGCGAGGGGTACCGAGGCTCGCGTCGCCGAAGCCATTGGCCTTGCGCAGGCCATCGATCTCGATGTTGTCGAGGGCATCTCCGTCCCCATCGCAGTCTTCCGGCCGGCCACGCTCTTCGGCAGCGGCAAGGTCGACCAGATCGCGGGGCAGGTTGCCGAAGAGCGGATCGGGCTGGTCATCGTTGACCATGCACTGTCGCCGGTCCAACAGCGCAATCTTGAAACGGCGTTCAAGGCCAAGGTCATCGACCGCACCGGCCTGATCCTCGAAATCTTCGGTGAGCGCGCCCAGACGCGGGAGGGCACCCTTCAGGTCGAACTGGCGCATCTGAACTACCAGAAGAGCCGGCTGGTCCGCAGCTGGACCCATCTCGAGCGCCAGCGCGGCGGCTTCGGCTTTCTCGGCGGCCCCGGCGAAACACAGATCGAAGCCGACCGGCGCGTCATCGGCGATCGCATCATCCGGATCGAGCGCGAACTGGAGACGGTCGAGACGCGCCGCCGCCTGCAACGCGACAACCGGCGGAAATCGGCGATCCCCGTCGTTGCCCTCGTCGGCTACACCAATGCGGGAAAATCGACGCTCTTTAACGCCCTGACCCAGGCGGATACCTTCGCCGACGCGCGCCTGTTTGCGACGCTCGATCCGACGCTTCGCCAGATCGAGCTGCCACACGGCACCAAGGCCGTGCTCTCCGACACCGTCGGCTTCGTCGCCGACCTGCCGACGACTCTGGTCGCAGCATTTCGCGCCACGCTCGAGGAAGTCACCGAAGCCGACCTCATCCTGCATGTCCGCGACATCGCCCATCCGGATACGGACGCGCAGGCGAAAGACGTCGCCGCGGTGCTCGCCGAGCTCGGCATCGACGTCGGCGAGTCGGAGCGCGTCATTGAGGTCTGGAACAAGATCGACCTCCTGCCGGGCGCCGTTCCGCGCTCGACCAGTTCGGATGGACCGCAGGTCGTCACTTTGTCGGCCTTGACGGGCGAGGGGATCGACGAACTCCTCAACGTCATCGAGCAGCGCCTGTCGGCCGGCCGCCAGATCTACGAGGTCGAGCTCTCGGGCGCCGGGCTTGCCGACCTCCACCGCCTCTATGAACTCGGCGAGGTCGTGCGCCGCGTTGACACGCCGGAGGGCGCGACGGTCGCCGAAGTTCGCGTGCCGGACGAAAGCCTCAGCCGCTTCCGCAAATCCTTCCCGGACGCGCGCAAGGCAAAGCCGACGAAGACTGGCGGCTAGATCCGATAGAACTGCGCGGCGGTATCGTGAAAGAACCGGCGCTGCTCGGCCTCCGGCCGGTGCGCAAGCACTTCCTTCAGCATGGCGATCAATCCGTCATAGCTGCTCCTCAGCTTCTCGACCGGAAAATTGCTGCCGAAGAAGCAGCGCCCGGCGCCGAACATATCGAGCAGCGTATTGTATTGCCGCGAGACGAATTCGGCGGGGCGGGGCGCGTCCCAATTGAGGAGGTTCATGCCCGAGCATTTCACATAGAGATTCTCGAACCCCACGAGACGGCGAAGCCCGGCCTCCCATGCGGCGAATGTGGCGTCGTCGTCGCTGACCAGCAATCCACCATGGACGAGACAAAACTGCACCTGTGGCGCGGTCCCGACCAGCTCAGCGAAGTAGCCGAACTGGTTCGGAAAGCCCTGCAGTTCGAAGTTCATTCCGTGCTCGCCGAGCAGCTTCACGCCACGGCGAAAAGCCGGCGTCAGGCAGAAATCCGGACGATCGACCACCTGCCAGGCCGTCTTGATCGGCGACCAGTAGATAAGGTCGCGGATCGAACGGAAATTCGGAAAGGCGCAATGCCCGAGCAGCAGTTCCTCGGCATTGTCGGCGGCGAGGTGGACATGCCCGGCAATCCCGTGCGGATAGCCCTGCCTGTCGGCGACTGCCTGCAGCCATCGGGTTTCGCCGACAGGATCGTCGGGCAGGTAGTGCGCCTGCATGTGCACGGATTTGACGACGTTGTTGCCGGCGAAGTCGGCGAGAAGGTCGCCAATCAGGTAGTCCTTGCGGAGCAGTTCGTAGCTTTCACCGAAGATCTTGGGCGAGGGCGGCGCGACCAGCCAGGGATAGTTGCGCACCTCCCAGAGATGATGGTGCGTGTCGATGATCGGGCCATGATACATACCGACCTCCCGCCTTATTCGTCCAACAGTCTGAAACGCCGCGGTTGTTCGTCGGAAGGTTGGCACGAAAGGCAGGCAGCGGGAATAGCTCCGGGAAGCGGCTACTCTTCGCTCTTCGCCTGCTGCCAGAGCGCTTCCATTTCGGCCAGGCTGGCTTCGGCCGGCGTCCTGCCGGTGGCGCCGAGCGATCGCTCGATCGAACCGAAGCGCCGGACGAATTTCGCGTTCGTGCGCCGCAGCGCCTGGTCCGGGTCGACCTTCAGATGGCGGGCGAGGTTGGCCACCGTGAAAAGCAGGTCGCCGATCTCGTCCTCGATCCGCTCCGGCTCCTGCGGCTCACGATCGATTTCCGCCGCGATCTCGACGGTCTCCTCGCGGAGCTTGTCGAGGACGGCCCGCGGATCGTTCCAGTCGAAGCCGAAGGTCCCGGCCTTCGCCTGGAGCTTCACGGCCCTGGCGAGCCCGGGCATGCCCGCGGAGACGGAATCGAGGACGCTCTGGGCCTCAGGCTGCCGGGCCGCGCGCTCACGCTTTTCGTCGGCCTTGACCTTCTCCCAGAAGCCCTTGGCGGCGCCCGCGGCCCGCGCTTCCTCGTCGCCGAAGACATGCGGGTGCCGGCGGATCATCTTGGACGTGATGGCTTCGACGACGTCGCCGAAGGCAAAGGCGCCGATCTCCTCGGCCATGCGCGCGTGATAGGCGACCTGGAGAAGCAGGTCGCCGAGCTCCTCGCAAAGGTCGCCGAGATCCTCGCGCGCAATCGCGTCGGCAACCTCATGGGCTTCCTCGACCGTATAGGGCGCGATCGTCGCGAAGCTCTGCTCCTTGTCCCAGGGACAGCCGGTGTCCGGATCACGGAGCGCCGCCATAATCTCGATCAGCCGTCCGATATCGCGTGAAGGCGTCATTCAAAACTCCGGAAGCGAGTCATCGGGCGAACGTCGAATATAAGGGCTTGGTGGCAAGAGGGGCGCAAGTCGGCTCGGTTGGCGATCTGCCTCAATGAAAGTCGCATAAGATATATTATGGAATATTTTGTCTTATGCGTTCTCGATAAAGTTTGAGCAAAGTCCGAAGCGTGGCCGAAACGCTTCTCTGTCATAGATCGCCTTCTCCCAAGAGCCCAAGCAAACGGCGCCATGAAGAGCGAAGACAATCCCACGCCAGCACGATCGAGCGTCGGCCTGCGCCTGGCACTCGTCCTGCTGCTCGGATTGCTCCCGGTCATCGGCTTCTTCGTCTATTGGCTCGAGACGCAGCGTCGCGAGGCGCATGACGACGCCGCGGTCTGGATCCGGGACAAGGCTGAAGAAATCGCGGTCGAGCACCGGCATTTTCTCACCCAGGTCAAGCACACGCTCGAAATAGTCGCCGTGTCTGGTTCACGCACTATCGGCGATCCGGCGGAGTGCCGCCGGCTGCTGATCGATGTCCGCCAGCGCCGCACATGGATGAAGGACGCGTGGATCGTCGATGGCGACGGCCGCAGCCTCTGCGCCACCGATCCCGCGGCGCCGCCGCCGGCCCTTGACGACGAGCATCACGAGCGGCTGGAACGGGACGGTTTCGCGATCACCGAGGTCCGCCAGGACGCCGGCGACAACTCGCACCACGTCGTTGCGGCGATGGTCAGCGGCGCGACGGCCGATACGCATCGGGTCATGATCGAAACGACGGTCGACATCCGCTCGCTGAACGATCTTGCCGGACCGGCCGGCACGCGGTCCGACGTCCTCGTCATCGCGCTGGACCAGAAAGGCCGCGTCCTGTCGCACAGCAACGACACGATCGGCCTCATCGGCAAGCCCGTTCACGCGCATCCGACCATCGCCAAGCTTCTGCAATTTACCGGCGTCGCGCATCTCGGGACTCTGCATGATGACGTCGAGCGCATCCTCACATCGATCACGGTGCCCGAATGGGGCTCCACGATCATCGTCGGCATCGGGCGCGATTCCGTGCTGGCAACGAGCCAGAGAGATCTGATGGCGGCCTTGCTGGCCATGCTCGCCATCCTGATGACGACGGGCAGTATGGCGTGGGTATCGGGCACGCAATTGCTCCTGAAGCCGGTGCGCCAGATCCGCGACACGGCGCTCTCGATGGCCGGCGGCAATTTCGGTGGCCGCGTCCGCATCGATCGGGGTCCGCGTGAGGTCCGGGAAATGGGACATGCCTTCAACAGCATGGCGGATCGCCTCGAAGGCATGGCGCTCAATGACGAGCTCACCGGCCTTCCCAATCGCCGGGTTCTGGAATCGCACCTCACCAGGCTCGCCCAAGGCCCCCATCCCTTCGCGATCCTCACGATCGATCTCGACGGCTTCAAGCCGATCAACGACCGCTTCGGCCATGCCGCCGGCGACGACACGCTCCAGGCCATCGCCAACCGCCTCGCCGACAGCGTCAAGGGCACGGGCCTTTGCGCGCGGGTCGGCGGCGACGAGTTTGTCGCCGTCCTGAGCGGCGTCAACGCCGGTTCGCTGTCCCTGCGGGCCGTGGCGCTTGCCGAGCGCATCCGCGCCGCCATCGCCGCCCCCATCTTCCTCGAAAGCGGCGACGTCACCGTCGCGAGCAGCATCGGCATTGCCATCCGCTCGGATCGCTCCACAGACATGGATGCGCTGCTGCACAGCGGCGATCGGGCCCTTTACGCCGCCAAGGCCGCCGGCCGCAATCAGGCGGTGGTCTTCGACGGCACCCAGCCCGAAGTCGATCTCACCCGAAGGCCGGAACGGCCGCGCGCCCAATCGACGGCTGCCTGAAACGATCAGTCGTCGCTCTCGAACGCGATCTCCATGCCGTCATAGGCAGGCTCGACATGCTCCGGCAATTCGGCCCGGAGGCGCTGGTAGTCGAGATCGGTATGCATGTGGGTCAGCACGCCGCGCCGGGCGCCAACCGTGTCGATGGCCGCGAGGGTTTCAGCCACGCTGAAATGGCTCGGATGCGGCTTGTAGCGGAGCGCATCGACAATCCAGACGTCGATGTTCTCGATGACGCTCCGGCTTTCATCCGGCAAGGCACTGATATCGCAGGAATAAGCCAGGCCGCCGACGCGCAGGCCGAGCGAGTCGATGTCGCCATGCTGCTGGTGGAATGGCAAGACCCGTATCGGCCCGCCTGCCCCGTTGATGGTGATCACCTGCGCCACCTTGATCGGATGATATTCGAGGATCGGCGGATAGAGCGATCCGGCCGGCGTTTTGAAACAGTAGCCGAAGGCTTCCGTAAGCCGGGCGTAGGTCGGTGCATCGGCATAGATATCGACGCGCCGCTTGGTGTTGAGCCAGAAGGCGCGGAGATCGTCGATGCCGTGGATGTGGTCGGCATGGGCGTGGGTGTAGACCACCGCGTCGAGTGCCTTCACATCGGCCGTCAGCAGCTGGGCGCGAAGGTCAGGCCCCGTGTCGATCAGCAGCGTCGTCGTGCCCTGCGGCCCCGATCTCTCGACCAGCATCGAGCACCGGGTGCGCCGGTTCCGCGGCTCGTTCGGATCGCAGGCCCCCCAGTCGTTGCCGATGCGTGGCACGCCGGGCGAAGAACCGCAGCCGAGGATTGTCGCTCGTAGTCTCGCCATATGGTCCGATCCTAGAGGCGCGGGACCTTGGCGAAAAGCCGGAAGAAATTGTCGCTGGTCGCGGTCGCCAACTGCTCCGGCGTAACACCCTTTACCTCGGCCAGGACCTTGGCCGTATTGGCGACGAAGGCCGGCTCGTTGCGGCCGCCGCGATGGGGCACCGGCGCCAGATATGGCGCGTCGGTCTCGACCAGCAGCCGTTCCATCGGGACGTCGGCAGCGATCGCCCTGAGTTCGTCGGCGCTCCTGAAAGTCAGGATGCCTGAGAAGGAAACATAGAAACCGAGCTCGAGCCCGCATATCGCCAGGCCGCCTCCCGACGAGAAGCAATGCAAGACAGCCGGGAAGGCCCCCTTCCCTGTTTCCTCCGTCAGGATCGCCGCCATGTCGTCATCGGCGTCGCGCGCGTGGATGACCAGCGGAAGGCCGGTGATCCGCGCCGCCGCGATGTGGCGGCGCAAGCCTCGCTCCTGATCATCGCGCGGCGCGTTGTCGTAGTGATAGTCGAGCCCCGCCTCGCCGATTGCCACGACGAGCGGATCTTCGGCGATAGCCACGAGCTCGTCGGTGGTGACGTCCGGCTCCTCGGCGGCGTTGTGCGGATGGGTGCCGATCGAGCAGTAGATGCGCTCGTAGCGCGCCGCGATCGCCCGGATTTCAGCGAAGCGCCGGACCCGTGTCGAGATCGTCACCATCGTGCCGACGCCCGCCGCCCGGGCCCGTTCGACGACGGCATCGCGATCGGCCTCGAAATCGGGAAAGTCGAGATGGCAGTGGCTGTCGACCAGCATGGCGGCTAGGACGAGATGTGCCAGAAATGGGATTCTGGGCCGAGCCTCTTTCCGCTCGTCCCCGCGCAAAGCGGGGACCCAGGGGCCATAACCTCTGGCCGTGCCGCCCTCTGGATTCCCGCGTTCGCGGGAATGAGCGGTGCGTGGTGGAGCCGACTCCTCTTCATCCCATCCCTCTAGCGGGCTTCTCCCGCTTCGGCTTCGACATAGCGCGGGAAGACACCGGCCGGCGCCGGCAGCGCCGTACCTGCCTTCAGCCGGCCCTTGTCCGCCAGCATGGCGAACTCCCGCTCGCTCTCGGCGACTGCGAGGAGGTCGAGGAGCTTGCCCGCCGAAGACGGCATCACCGGCTGGACCAGAATCGCCACCTGCCGGATGACCTCGGCCGTCACATAGAGCACCGTCCCCATGCGAGCCGGGTCGGTCTTGCGGAGCGCCCAGGGCTCGGAGGCCGCGAAGTAGCGGTTGGCGTCTGCAACGACCGCCCAGATGGCATTCAGCGCCTGATGGATCTGCTGGGTCGCCATAGCGGTGCGGCAGGTGCCGATGAGTGCATCGGCGGCGTCGAGGATGCGCTGGTCGTCGGCGCTGAGAGCCCCCGGCACCGGCAGCTTGCCATCACAGTTCTTGCCGATCATCGACAGCGAGCGCTGGGCGAGGTTGCCGAGATCATTGGCGAGGTCGGCGTTGATGCGGTTGACGATCGCCTCATGGCTGTAATTGCCATCCTGGCCGAAGGGCACTTCGCGCAGGAAGAAATAGCGGACCTGGTCGACGCCGTAGTGATCGACCATCGTGAAGGGGTCGACGACATTGCCGACCGACTTCGACATCTTCTCCCCGCGATTGAACAGGAAGCCATGCGCAAAGACGCGCTTCGGCAGCGGCAGGCCGGCGGAGATCAAAAAGGCCGGCCAGTAGACCGCGTGGAAGCGCACGATGTCCTTGCCGATCACATGCAGGTCGGCCGGCCAGAAGCGCCAGAGCGGGTCCTTCTCGTCGGGGAAGCCAAGGCCAGTGATGTAATTGGTCAGCGCGTCGACCCAGACATACATGACGTGGCGGTCGTCGCCGGGCACCTTGATGCCCCAGTCGAAAGTCGTGCGCGAGATCGACAGATCCCTGAGCCCGCCCTTGACGAAGCTGACTACCTCGTTGCGGCGCTCGTCGGGACCGATGAAATCCGGATTGGCCTCGTAATGGGCGAGCAGCCGCTCCTGATAGTCGGAGAGGCGGAAGAAATAGCTCTCCTCCTCGACCCATTCGACCGGCGTTCCCTGCGGTCCGTAGCGGACATTGTCCGGACGGACCTCGGTCTCGGACTCGCCATAGTAAGCTTCGTCGCGGACCGAGTACCAGCCTGAATAACTGTCCTTGTAGATGTCGCCATTGGCGGCCATGCGCCGCCAGATTTCTTCCGACGAACGGTGATGGCGCTCCTCGGTGGTGCGGATGAAATCATTGTTCGAGCAGCCGAGCGCCTCGACCATCTTCTTGAACAGCGGCGTGTTGCGGTCGGCGAGCTCGCGCGGCGTGATGCCGTCGCGCCCGGCGGTCTGCTTCATCTTGATGCCGTGCTCGTCGGTGCCGGTCAGGAAGTAGACCTCGCGCCCGTCGAGCCGCTGGAAGCGCGCGATCGTGTCGGTCGCCAGCGCCTCATAGGCATGGCCGATATGCGGCGCACCGTTCGGGTAGGAGATCGCGGTGGTGATGTAGAATTTGGGCGCCGTCAAAACAATCTCGCCTTTCCTGCTGCGCGTGCGACGTTGGTCCGTGCCGGGCGGAAGCCGGTCACCGCGAAGCCATCACATTCGTGTCGCGCGAGCGAGATTCATGAGAATGGACAGGACTGCCTGCTTCCGGTCGAGGTTGAGGTCGTCGGTACGGGTCGACGAATGGCGGAGGTTTTCCCATAGCTCCGCCCATGTTTCAAGCGGCGCGGCGAGCACCGCCGGGGCAAGCCGCGCGGCTGGATCCGGCTCGTTTTCACCGCAGACACGGCGGTCGAGCCAGGCGGAAAGGGCGTCTATGAAGCCCTCATAGGCCTCGTCATTGCCCCTCCCCGCCACCCGGTCGGCGAAGCTGTGCATCGCCTCGATGTCGATCGCCGGCAACGTCGCCAGAAGCCCGGACAGATCCCGGTAGCCGGCGAG
Organism: Bauldia litoralis; assembly: GCA_945882315.1. Lineage (GTDB taxonomy): Bacteria > Pseudomonadota > Alphaproteobacteria > Rhizobiales > Kaistiaceae > CAMCWB01. The sequence goes on from CAMCWB010000053.1 coordinate 17,197, forward strand.
CCCGCCCTCTTCCGTGAGATGGATGGCTTTACGCAGGCTGCCTTCAGCCAGCACGCTTGCCGTCGCGATCTCGTCTTCCTCGATATCGGCCACCCCGCGTTGCAGCGCGCCGCTGATGATGTCGGCCGGCAGCGGCCGGATATTCAGCCGCCGGCAGCGCGACCGGATCGTCGGCACGAGCCGGCCTGGGGCGTGGCTGACGATCAGGAACAGCGAGCGCCGCGGTGGTTCCTCGAGGATCTTCAGGAGCGCGTTGGCAGCGCTGGCATTCATGTCGTCGGCCGGGTCGACGATGGCGATCCGCCAGCCATCCTCGCCGCTGGTCGTGCCGAAGAAGGAAACGGTGCGGCGGATCTCGTCGACCGTCAGTTCGGTGTAGAAGCGCTTCCGTTCGTCGTTGTAGCCGCGCTGGAGGACGAGAAGGTTCGGATGGGCCCGCACCGCCACTTTGCGGAACGCCGGATGTTCCGGGCCGAGCGACAAATCGGTGGCATCGCGAACTTCCGGAACATCGGGGTTCGGATAGGCGAGCATGAAGCGCGCAAAGCGATAAGCCAGCGTCGCCTTGCCGATGCCGCGCGGTCCACAGAGTAGCCAGGCGTGGTGCATCCTCCCGCCACGATAGGCGTCGAGAAGCGTCCTCTCCGCCTCGGCATCGCCCAGCCAGTCGCTCCGCTCCTCCGGCAAGGGCCAGCCGCCGATCTGGTCGAGCCGGAGATCGTCGTCCCGTTCCGCCGCAGCCTTTCGTGCCCGCTTCACGCTGCCGCCTCGTTCAGAAGCCGCTCGGCAAGCGCCTGCCAGATCGCATGGGCGACGAGTTCTTCCTTCTGCGTTCCGTCGATGACGACGCAGCGACCGGGGTCCCGGGCGGCGATCGCCAGGAACGCCTGCCGCCGCTTTTCCTGCTGCGCCAGCGCCTCGCCCTCGAAACGATCCGGCGGCGCGCCGACGGCGACGAGCCGGGCGCGGACGCGTTCGAGCCCGAGCGACGCGGGGATATCGAGAATGAAAGTCAGGTCGGGACGCGTCGTCCCGACGGCGACGCGTTCGAGCGCGTTGAGCAAAGCTTCGTCCGCGCCGGCCGCACCCTGATAGACGCGGGTCGAGTCGACGAAGCGGTCGCAGAGCACCCAGTCGCCGCGCTGAAGGGCTGGACGGATGACGCGCTCGACATGATCGGCGCGCGCCGCCGCGAACAGGACCGCCTCGCCGTCGACGCCAAGCGGTTCGGCGATCCCGGACAGAAGCAGCCGGCGGATCGTCTCGGCCGTCGGCGTGCCGCCCGGCTCGCGCGTCGTGATCACCGTCCGTCCGGACGCCTGCAGCCGCGCCGCGAGGATGCGGATCTGCGTGCTCTTGCCGGCGCCGTCGCCGCCCTCGAAACTGATGAATCTGCCGGTCATCGCGTCATCAAGGCATCCGCGCGGAATTTGTCAAAGGCAAAGCGGCCGTCACCACCAGCCGACGAGCAATTCCTCGATGCCGTCCACCGCCCGCTGGCTGATCGTGCCGATGCCGACATAATTCGCGGCATAGAGCGGCGTCTCCTTGGTGAGGTCCTCGCCGAGCGAGACCCGCAGGACGCCGATGCGCTGGCCCTTCTGCACCGGGGCGCTGACCGGGCCTTCATAGACGACGCGGGCCTTGAGCTGCTCGCGCCCGCCACGCGGCAGCAGGAGTTCGATCGGCCCCTCCCCGACCAGACCGACGCGCCGCTGGCTGCCGCCGAAGACCCTGGCGTCCGCGACCACCTGATCCTTGTCGAAGAGGATCGTCCGCTCGAAGGCCCTGAAACCCCAGTCGAGGAGCTTGCGCGCCTCTTCGGCGCGCTCCTTGTCGGTCTTGGCGCCGTTGACCACGACGATGAGTCGCTGGCCGTCGCGGATCGCCGATCCGACAAGCCCGAAGCCGGAATCCTCTGTCGAGCCGGTCTTCAGCCCGTCGGCCCCGATATTCATCTCGAGCAGCGGGTTACGGTTGCGCTGGGTGATCTTGTTCCAGGTGAATTCCTGCTCGCTATAGATCGGATAGAATTCCGGGAAATCCCTGATGATGTGGCCGGCGAGCGTCGCGAGATCGCGGGCCGTCACATACTGCTTCGGGTCGGGAAGCCCGGTCGCGTTCATGAAATGCGACTCCGTTAGGCCGAGCTTCTGCGCCTCCTCATTCATGAGGTCGGCGAAGATCGCCTCGCTGCCCGCCATGCCCTCGGCAACCGCGATGCAGGCATCATTGGCCGAGTGGATGATCATGCCGCGGATGAGGTCGATCAGCTTGATCGACGAGCCGAGCTTGGCGAACATCGTCGACGTTCCCGACGGCGCACCGCCGCGGCGCCACGCATCCTCGCTGATCAGGAATTCATTGTCGGTCGTCAGCCGTCCCGATTTGATCGCGTGGAAGACGACCGCCTGGGTCATCAGCTTGCCCATGCTCGCCGGCGGCATGGGCTGGTCGGCTTCATGCTGGAAAAGAACCGTGCCGGTCTCGGCATCGAGCAGGATCGCATGCGCGACCCGCGTCTCGAAGCGCTGCGCCGAAGCCGGCTGTACGGAAAGGACAAAAACGGAAGACAGCGCCGCAAAAAGCAACGTGCCGATCTGAACACGAACCGAAACCCAAAAAGGCTTCGACCGTCTGGCGTACTCCTGCCTCACGGTCATCCCATTGCCGCTTTCTGCCCCGCCAGATCAATAGCAAGGGAGCGCGGCGTGAATCAACTCACCCCAGCCAGCCTGTGCGTAAAGAAGAGTTCGATCAGCGGGTAACGACGAAGGCGTCGCCGATGCCGGCGTCACGCGCCGCCGCGATCACGCCGTCCGGGGCGCCGAGCGTGGCAACGCGCACGGTGTAGAACGCGCCGTCGCTCGTGCCCGCATCCGAAATCTCGACGCGGCCATAGCCCTTGAGGAGCCCGCCGATGCGCTCGGCATTGGCCTTCTCGCCATAGGTGCCGATCTGGACCATGACCTCGTCCCGGCCCGATTGCGAAAGCTGGGCCGCGGCGACATGCGCGCCCGAGAAGCTGTCGGTCGGTGCATAGGACATCGAGAAGCCGGTCCGCAGGATGAGCGGCCCGAGAGGATCGCTTTCGACGGTCGACGGCACGAAGGCCGGCGCGATGATCGGCGCCGAATCGAGACGTTGCGAGCCGAACAGATCCATCGACTTGTCGATGCCCTTCTGCTTGCGCGGCTTGGACGGTCCGGCAGAAGCGAGGACGACCTGGCTGTTCGCCGCGATCTGCTTCCTGGGAGCCGGCGTCATCGCCGAAGCGAAGAGCGTGTCGCCGCCGAAATCATGCGGCCCGCGATAGGACGAAATCAGCATCTGCCGGTCGAGGCCGTCGAGGCGCGCCTTGCCGACATACTCGACCTTCACCTTCGCCGTACCGGCGCGCTTGAAGTCGAGCATCTCGGCCGCCGTCGACGATACATCGATGATCCGGCCCTTGGAGAAGGGGCCGCGATCGTTGATACGGACGACGACGGAGCGATCGTTGCTGAGATTGGTGACGCGCACATAGCTGGGCAGCGGCAGCGTCGGATGGGCTGCTGTCAGTTCGCCCATGTCGTAAAGCTCGCCATTGGCAGTCTTGCGGCCGTGGAAGGCGCTCCCGTACCAGGAAGCCAGTCCAACCGCGGCGTAATCCGGATTCTCGTGCGGCTTGTAGACCTTGCCCCTGACCTTATAGGCATCACCGACCTGATAACGGCCGCCACCCTTCGGAACCTCTTCTCCGTGGGCCACCAGCCGCGGGCTGGCCGCGACGCCATATTCGGATTCGCTGAAATATTCCTTGGAAGCAGAGGCGGAGGCAGTCTTCTTGGAATGCGACGGCGGCGCCGCGCAGGAAGCCACGATCGAAGCGGCCGCAATGACCACCAGACCGGAGACGAGCCTCCGCTTCCTGCCGAACAAATCAAACTGTCGAGAGCTAATCGCCACGCGCCCCGATTCCCGCCTCACCCCACTGCCCGCCTGATTGATCGCCGTATAACTCTTAACCAGCGGTAAACAGGCGTCCCGTCTCAAGTGGACCAAATCGAACGCCGTTTGGCAAGTTGCGCGTCCGTCGCGCCCCTAGAGCATCAGCAAAGCGACCCGATCGAGCATCCCCGCCCATGCCAGCAACAGGAAGGCCGCGACGCTGGCGAGCAGCGGCCAGATCGTCTCGTCGGGCTTGTCGCTGGACCCCATCGCTCTGAATTTATGGGGGTTTTCTACAATCCGCCAAAGATCGCTGCAGGTCGGCCGCATCTTTGACCGGTAGAATTCCAGGTCCCGCTTGTCCTGTGCCCGGCGCTCTTCGACATCGTCCTGCATGAAACCTCGGCCTGACCTTGTCCCCAGGGCAATCCTAAGCGGATTCTCCACAGGAATAGCTTAACACCCTGCGGCGAATCGCCAAGTCATTCTCGGAGCGCCGGCTGCGGCGCATCCAGCGAGACGATGCGCGCTAGAAGAGCACGGCACAGGACAACGGATCCTTGGGGTCAAAAGGCTGGGCGAGCGTCTCGACTGCTTCGACATCCGGCATGGCGGAGGGTTTCAGGACCGCTGCCAGGAACGAAAAAAAGCTCGCCGGCGGATAGCGAATGAGGACGTTGCAGCGCGCCAGCAGGAGCATTTCTGCAAGCGCATCCTCCAGTCCCGCATGAGCGGCCGGACCATATTGCAGTTCCCCCCGCCCCGGCGGACGGAAGGCTTTCGCCCGCGTCACCACGTTGGGAATGACCTTGCGGATCGCTATCTCGACCTTGAGGCTATCGGTGCAGAGGAATACCGGCGCCTCGGCGCCAATCCGGGCGCGCGCCGTCATGACCGCCTGCCGGCATCGGTCGATACCCTGACCGAAGGAACGCCAGTAGCGCCCATGCGCGAGGATATTGCCGCCATTGCCGTGTCGGATGTGCAGACCGATGACAGGCCGGCCCGCCAGTTCATCTCGATAAAAATCCTCGACCGCGGCGGCGATAGCCGGCACCGGCTTCAGGGCCTCCAGACAGCGATGCGCATCGGCAAAGCTCGAAACGCCATCATTGATGCAGGTGTTGAGAACAACGGTCGGGGCAGCGATGTCGGCGCCTGACCGAATGACGGCAATTTGCTGATCGCGAAGATCGAAAGAATCCTCTTTCGGTCCACGCCACGGCTCCGCGGGCAGATCGTCGCGATCCCAATGGTCCGGGAAGACCGGCCGCGGCAATGAATGAGCATCCGCATCGTCGGCAACGATCAGTGGCACACCGGCAAGATCGTCGGTGTTGGCGAAGCAGAGGGAAAATATGTTCTCCCTCTGCTCCCGGGAATAAAGCGAGCCGCGCCAGTCGACGATAAGCGTGCGACCGGTATTGCGCGCGAAGATCCACGCGCCAACCAGGCATATCAGCCGGTCGCCGAGGCCGGTCGGACGAAGGGAGACGACGTATCGGGTCAAGGGCGGAGATATCGATTGATGGTGAAATGGCAACCGCGGACGGGCCAAGGAGATTTGGCAAAGCGTATCAATACAGCGGCATCCAAGGCGGCACTACAAGGATGAATCGGAACATCGCGGAACGGGTGAGGCCTTCCGGATATACCGAAACATGCCGGGTCAGGCGCCGCCAGACTGACCAGGCTTGAAGGATTTCAGGTGTCGGTCCCACACAGAATCATCCCCCTTCCACTCCTGCTCGGCATGCTCGGGAGCACCGCCCCGGGGGCCGTTCAATAAGATGAATTTCAGCGTGGGAAAATGCCACCGGATCGTCAGCCAAAGCCGGGCGTATCTATGGAACGAAGCCCGCGCTCCGAGACAGAGCAACAGCTTTCTGTCGCCGCGAAAAAGGTTCAGCGTCTTTTCGGCCAGATATTCATGGCGGGACCGCGCCTCGGCATATCGATCCAGGAGCTCATCCTGTGTGATGTTCCTGGGGAAAGCGTGCATGTGTTGCGTGCCCGACTTGGCGTGGACGTATCCGTCCTCTCCAACAATCAGGTCGTCCAATTCGAAGGTGCCTGAAAACTGATTTCGCAGGTAAACCCGAACTGCGCGGCCGGGAGCAACCAGCCAGTCAAAAACTCCGGACGGGCAGACGGCGTCGCCAAAGACGCGCACGAGTTGATGCCTTGCCCTGCAATGAGGGCCGAGACTGACGGCCAGATCGAAATGGCGCTGCCCGGTCAAGATGGCTGCTTCCTTTCGAGGAAACTTAGCTGGGCTGCGCTTTTCGTTCAATTGATCGCCGATCGGGATGCGATCTTAGGCGGCCCCCTCTGCGTTGCGGCCGACCCGGACGAGGGCCGATCTAAAGATTTCTGAAACCTTACGGGGCTAGTAACGAACAGCCGCGTATCTGGCTGTGTTGTGTGAGTAAGCCCGTGCCTGCAAATCCGCGCGTTCGCTGCGCCCGCATTCTACCGCTGCTTGCGATCGCTCTGGCGCTGGCTGGTTGCCAGACCGCCAAATGGGTGTCCCCGACCGGCATGAGCGCGCGCGAATGCCTGACCCGCGTCATGTATTTCGAGTCGAACCGATCCAGCGAGGACGGCATGCTCGCGGTCGGGACCGTGGTCATGAACCGCTACGCCGCCGGCAAGTACGGCAACAGCGTCTGTGCGGTGATTGGTGCACCGCGCCAGTTCGCCCCGGGCGTGCTCAGCCGCTCCATGACCGACGCCAAGAGCCGGGCCCGCGCCGCGAAGGTCGCCGGCGAAGTCCTGAAGGGCCGCCGCCATCCCAAGGTCGGCAAGGTGGAGTTCTTCCACACCGCCGGCTACGAACCGGGCTACAACAATATGCGCTACGTCTCGATCGAGGGCGGCAATGCCTTTTACGAGAAGGTGAAGAAGGGCGAGGACACCGGCAACCTGGTCCGCATCGCCCGTCGCGGTCCCTCCGATATCGGCGACATCATCATCGTCTCCGAAACCACGATGCTGGTGGCCGCCGCCGGGCGATAAGCTTGGTGCTCGCCGGTCGTACGCGCCAAGGAAGCAGTTCGAGAACGAGTGGCCGTGATACGCGAACGGAGACAGGCTTTCGCTCTTTCGCGCCAAAGACGTCCCTGATAAGCGTCAGTCCAATCGGAAGGGTGGCCGAGTGGTTTAAGGCTCCGGTCTTGAAAACCGGCGTGCGTGCAAGCGCACCGTGGGTTCGAATCCCACCCCTTCCGCCAGTAACACAAGGATATCAATGCCTTAGTGTGGTTTTGTGGCCGTAGCCCACAAACCTACGTACAAAGTGGCTGGGGAATTCCCTGCTGTGAGCGCTCTCTGGGCGCGATGCGCAAACCACTTCGAGCGACCTGCCGGCCGACGGCGAAGGCCTCATGAACTGCCCGATCTGCGGCTTCGTTATCGACACCCGGGACATGGACGACATCGTCGCCCATGCTCGCGGGCGACCACCGACCCAATGGAAGGCCTGACTGGTCAGAAGAGGCGCTCGACGATCTCCGCGAGATGTCAGCTCTGCCAGTCCACGAGGTCCGAACGAAGGCGCTCGAGCTCAAGCGTCTTCCCGCTCAACCGAACTGATTATTCTTGGCCATCGCGTCGTGGTGGAAGATAGGCCCAGATCACCCAAGCGGAAAAGGGAACGATGAGAGCCATCCAGCCGACATCACCCCACCCGAAGGCATAAGAAAGCAGGCCCGCTAGCACGAAGCCAGAGACGCACAAGACGCCGAGCCATAGGAGCTGTCTGATCACGCGCGCCGCCTGCTTACTTGCTCAGTCGGCATGCTTTCCCTCCAAGAAGATTTGCACGCCATTCTCGCTCTTTTGCCGGAACGAGTCACACGGGTGTTCGGACGTTATGTGGCGCCCTGACTCAGGGAGCCCGCCAGCGGTTTGTCGCCGGCGCTGGCAGCGATCGGCTGGGCCTGCCGCATAGGTCGTCTCGTCATGAGCACCGGCTTGACCCGATAGCCATCTGCTCGGCTAGGGCGCGAACACGGGCTTACTCGCAGCTGGTCCTGCGCTTTGAAGGCGTCTAGGCCACTACCGGCGATCGATGGTGCGCGATTCGCATTTCCGAATCGCCGAATGCTGCACGTCAAAACTGACGAGTGCCTGACTTAACTGGCGTACGCGCTCGTTTCCGGCGCACTGCGATTAGAACGCATCCGATCTTTTTAAGCCTAGCTCACTCTCAGCCTGCACAAGAAATTGCTCGCGCTCCTCGTCGGTCAATGCTGGGGGAGCTTTCGGCAACCCTTGTGGCTGCCGTTGGTGAAATGAGAGCTCCCAATCTCGTCCACGAGCGACGTTGCGCGCTAGCTCCTGCGCCATGGCCAAGATCTTCCTGTCACCCGAATTCACGATGCGCTCCCCCACCGAAATCGCTCACGCCAAGGATAGCCCGTATCCGTCTTCACTTCTCGGCTTTAGGCGCCTGGAGCCGCCTCCCGTAGGTGAAGCCAACCGGCAGCGCGGCAGCTAGCCGATCGAGCTCCGTCTACAGGTATGTGTTCGAGACTATGAGCGCCCGAATCGCTGCCCGCAGGTTGCCGCCGTAGCGTTAGAACGCGGGGCGATGAGCGGCTATGTATTTTTGAATGCCCTGCTTTTGATCGTCGGAAAAGCCCCAACTGGCGGTCCAGTGCTTGGTGAAAAACTACGGCCGGTCGCCATCGGTGTAGTGCTCAACCAGGCGATCACCATTCGAGGCCTTGAGCGGCCCCCCGACCTGTTTCAAACTGAATAGCCGTCTAGCTGTCGGGATTAGCCCAACGCCCGCCAGCACCATCATTTTAGGTGCGTGCAGTGTGATCAGCGCCTTATTTAGCTCAGTGCAAAACGGAAGGTGTGGCGAACCTCCGAGCGGGCCGAAGCGCTCCTCGAACGAGCTATGCCGGAATTTGGGTGACGCGGCCGATCAGGCGGCGTTGTTAGCCGGCGTTTCGATGACCTCGACGCCGTTTTGGAATTTGACGCCTTGGACGATCTTGGGCAACTGGTTTTCGCCCTTCAATCGGCGCCAGGTTTTTGCGG
>CAMCWB010000054.1 GCA_945882315.1 Bauldia litoralis
CTTTCGACCGGTGACTTCCAGGAGGCCCTGTCGGCTCTCCTTGGCAAGGACGCGCCGAACCTGTCGCCGGCGGCGATCACGCGGCTGACGGCGGAGTGGCAGGCGGACTACGACGCCTGGCAGAAGCGCGACCTCTCGGCCCGGCGTTATGTCTATGTGTGGGCGGACGGGGTCTACCTGCAGGCGCGGATAGAAGCCAATGCCGAATGCATGCTGGTGCTGATCGGCGCGACGCCCGAGGGCAGGAAGGACCTCGTCGGCTTCCAGACCGGGGTGCGCGAGAGCGCCCAGAGCTGGCGCGAGCTCCTCGTCGACATCAAGCACCGCGGCCTTGAGATCGCGCCGGACCTGGCCGTCGGCGACGGCGCGCTCGGCTTCTGGAAGGCAATCGACGAGGTCTTCCCCGGCACCCGGCATCAGCGTTGTTGGGTTCACAAGACCGCCAACGTGCTGAACAAGGTGGCTCGCTCGGTCCAGGTCAGCATGAAGGCGGACCTCCGCGAGATCTACGGCGCGCCGACCCGCACGGCGGCCGACGACGCGATCGACGTGTTCGCCGACAAATACTGCGCCAGGTACGACAAGGCGGTCGCCTGCCTGACCAAGGACCGCGAGGCCCTGCTCGCCTTCTTCGACTTTCCCGCCGAGCACTGGGACCACCTGCGCACATCGAACCCGGCCGCGACGCCATACGCCTCAAAATCGGCCAGCATGGCGGCAAGGAATTCCTCGCTGAGCTTCGACCGCGCCCCCTTGGGACGGCCGCCGCCCCTGTTGCCTGGCAAAAAGCGGCCCTTGGCGTCTTTTCCTGGCAACATGTTCTCAGTCCCCCGAACTTACGTCTGCCCCTGCCGATACGCGGCCGCCACCGATATTGCCCGTTAAGAAACGGCCCTTGCCATCCGATCAGCATACTTCATGCGACACCTTAATCTCGTTCCTACGCGCGCGTACTGCGCAGCGAGACCACTGATTGACCCAACAAACTACCATGAATAGGAATACAATCCTAGTCGCGCCGCCAAATGAAACGATGGGAGGGCGCGGCAACCGCGGGCAGCGTCGCCGCCGGCTATATCGGCATGAACATTGCGGTCGACGAGGAGGAGCGGTGGTCGGCCAGACCGCGGTGTTGAGGGCTTTCGCGCACACCCCACAAAGCAAGGGGCATTGACCTATCCCTGCGGCCTGACCGATTCGGTTATATAGGGCGATGGCGAGTGATCGTCGACGATCTCGGAGCCAACTGCATTTCCCCTAGATTTCCCGTTAATACGGGAATTTCCGCGTCACGCGGCGCCGCCTTCTGTAGTGCCACGCTGACTCGGGGGGGGCCTGAGAGTTACCGTTCAGGATCGTAGCCAGTCGCATCCGGCGGCTAGTCGGCGCGTCACCGATAGGCACTAGCGTAACGGCCAAGGGCATCAAGCTCGGCAATCCACGCTGGCAGGACAGCATCGAGGCAGCCAGGGAGGCCCGGCAGGCCAATGTGGCGAAGCAACTCAAGCTCGTGCTGCCGACCATCAAGGGCCTGCAGGCAAGCGGCGTATCGACCCTGACCGGCCTTGCCCAAGCCCTCAACGAGCGCGGCATCCAGACGCCTCAGGGCAGGCGGTGGCATCCGATGACGGTGAAGCGCATCATCGAGCCGCGGGCCTAGCCGGGCGGAACGGACTGGCGGCGCCCTCGGTCAGAGCCTGCGCTTCAGCGCTTCGATCTCCTCGGGCCTCAGGGAAGGGCCGGCGCCGATACCGGACGGGGGGCCGATGTTGAATTGCACGTTGCCCTTCACGCCGCATTTCTCGCACCGCATGGCGGCCTTGAGCCGGACGTGGTTATCGACGAGGTCGTAATCCCGTCCGTATGTCGCAGCCAGCGCGTCGAGATAGGCCGGCGGTGCAGTCCGGCTCCTTGCAATGAACCGTGAGCCGGTAACGGCGGCGAAGGACAACGAGGCGCAGAGCGCGGTCTACGCAGGCCGCGTGCTGGAGGCTGCCGGCGCCGCGCCGATTGTGGTGCAGAAGGTCTCCGACCTGATCCTCGCCACCAAGCACGATCACACGCCGACGGAGCCTGCCGCGCAGCTCATCGTCGATATCGATCTCGCCATCCTCGGCGCCGACCGCATGCGCTTCGACGAATATGAGGCGCAGATCCGCCGTGAGTATGGCTTCGTTCCCGACGACCTGTTCCGCGCCGGCCGGGCGGCGATCCTCCAGTCTTTCCTGGCGCGGCCGACGATCTTCAGCACGGCGCCGTTCCGCGCGCGTTACGAGACAAGGGCCCGCGAGAACATCGCGCGGGTGTTGGGCTTGTGACGCCGCATACGACGCGCCAGAGGCGCGCCGCGAAGAATGCCTCCGCTCAGAAGGGATAATCCTTCGCGTTAGCCCTGGTAACGTCCACCCAGGCCTGGCCGCGGATCACCTTGCCGTCGAACGAGACCTTTTCGTAACCGGGAAGTCCGAGGTCCATGCCGTCCGTCGGCTGCTTGCCGTCGAGCAGCATCACGGCCAGCTTGTTCACGGCGTAGCCGGCGAGCGCCGGATCCCAGAACGAGATCATGTCGACCGCGCCGCTATCGAGATAACGTCCGGCGATCGAAGGAAGGCTGGTGCCGACCACGCAGGTCTCATCGTTTTTGCCATGCGCCTCGATCGCCTTGCCGATGCCCGCCACGTCGGTGGAGCCGCTGCCCTGAAAGCCGCGAAGGTTCGGGTAGGCGCGCAACAGCTCCTCCGTCTTCTCGTAGGCCTGCTGCAGGTCGTCGGCCGTTTCATTCTTCGATCCGACCAGCTTCATGTCGGGGAAGTTGGCCTGCTGGTAGGCAATGGCGGCGTCGACCCATTGATTGTGCGTGGTCGAGGCGGGGGACGCGACGAAGACGGCATACTCGCCTTTGCCGCCCATGCACTCGCCAAGGGTCTTCATGTAGTGCTCGCCAAGGCCCGCATTCCTGAACGCCTCGATATCGAGGTCGACGTTCTGGATGGTTGCCGCTTCGTGCGAGACCACCTTGATTCCCGCAGCCATTGCCTTTTTCAGCACCGGCTCGAGAGCTTCGGGTGAAAAGGGCACGACCGCGATCGCATCGACCTTCTTCGCGATGGCCTCTTCGATCAGTTGCACCTGGAGCTGTGCGTCGCCCTTGTCGGGGCCGAGCTGGTAGGCATTGTTGCCGGTGTCGGCGGCGAACTTCCTGACGCCCTCCTCCATCCGGTCGAACCACTGGATACCGTCGATCTTCACGACGGTGACGATATCGTACTTCTTGTCCGCGGCACGGGCGCCGGACAGGCAGGCGACAATCAAGGCCGCCGAACCAGCGGCTGCCAGGCACTTGAATTGGTCCGACATCTGCTTTTCCCACGAGTTCGGCGGGCCGCGCATTTGGCCCGGTTGGCTGCGCTATTCGCATTCTCCGCAAGCGCTTGTGCCATAAATCAAACGGGCCGAACCGGCGCAGTGACGGCGATCACCCATCTGAACCGGCATCCGCCGGATGACCGGCTCTTCGGGCCAAGATTGACACCAGGGACGGGCAGTCGCAAGCCCGCCCCCCTCCGTGAGCGATCAGATGCCCCGGCGGCCGGTAAATTCGGCGCGTCGGGTCGCGGAAGCTCCGATATTGTCCCCATCACGACGCACCTCTCCCTTAGTTCTCGTTGTCACGCATGACAACCAGACCGCTCACGCCGGCGCTGGAGGTGGCTGCGGCCGGAGTTCCGCGATCAGTCGCAGAATCTCGGCGAACAGGCCCCTCGTCACGGCGACCTCGGCCAACTGGAACGTGACGTACCGGCCGTGCGTGACGATCCTGGCGCCGATCTTGATCAGCTTCTCCTTCAGGCTGGTCAGCGACCATTGCTTGACCGACTCCAGCAGAGCCACCGTCCGCATGAAGTTGCCGAGATTGTAAGCGAGGGCGTGAAGCTGGAGATGGAACGCGTTGGCGGCGAACGTGTGCCTACCGCAAATCGAATCTGACTCGCCAAAGGGCGGATATTGGGAGATGCTTTCTGGCGATGGAATATCCGGAAAAACCATGACGACCATCTCGAGTGAAGAAAATCCTGCGCCACCGCTTGCGATTCTCGTCAATGGCTCGAGTTCGTCGGGCAAGTCCACACTGTGCCGTGCCTTGCTGGATCGGCTGACGGATTTGGCGGACGGCGATCCCCGGAGGGCGTTTGTGCGCGTGGCCTTTGACGACCTTGGGGCACTTATTCCGGACAAGCTGTTCCCCATCAGCTTTGTGAGGCTGCAGGGTGCGGATGTGAGCAGGCTGTCATCCCGTGTACCTTTCGATGGTCGTGCAAGCTGGGAATACGTCGACGAAAGTCACGCCGAGGGCAAACATGGTGGCAGCCCACGGATGCGTCTCGTATTCAACTCGCACGGTCAACGCTTGCTGAAAGGCCTGCAGCTCAGTTGGGGCGTGCATCTGCAACTCGGCACGCATCTGATCATCGATCACTTCATCCAGGACGCCGAGTGGTACGAGGACCTGATGGAGATGCTACAGAGGAGCGGCGCCCGCCTGTTCAGCGTTGGCGTTTTTTGTTCCCTGGCCGAGCTCGAGCGCCGGGAATCTTCCAGAGGCGATGGCAAATTTGAAGGACGACCTCTCGGGCTCGCGCGAAGAAGCGATGAACTGTGCCACACGCATCCCCTGGTCTATGACGTGACCGTGCAGGGCGACGAGGAGAGCACCGAACAGTCGGTCGACCGGATCGTCGCGGCGCTGAAGGCCGGCAGACACATCACGGATTGAATGCCTCAGGTGCGGGTGGGTCGAGCGGGCTCTATCGCGCTCCCGCTCCCGTTTGCCTCACCCGGCTGTCGGCAGCCGACTTGGCGGAACGGCGCTCGTCGTCCTTGAGGTAACGCAGATAGGGCTATCTCCAGATTGTAGAACCGCCCGCGGGCCCGCATGCGGATGACCGCCGCGGCGACGCCGATGCACAGATGGGTTTTGCCCGTGCCGGTTCCGCCAATGAAGATGGCATTGCGTTTGGCGTCCAGGAAGGCGCCGCTGGCCAGCTCGCAGACTTGGCCTTGATCGACCGGTGTTTCGGCGAAGACGAACTGGTCGAGGTCTTTCAAGACCGGTAACTTTGCGGCAGCGATCCGATAGCTGATCGATCGCGCCTGGCGGTGAGTGCGCTCTGCCCGGAGCAGGCTGGCGATGAGTGGGTAGAGTTCATCGCGCCGGGCCAGGCCCTTGCCGGTGATCTCGTCGAAGCTGGCGCGCATGCCGTAGAGCTTGAGCTCGCCCATGGCCTCCAGGATCTCATGGCGTTCCATCAGGCGACCTTCCTTATGCTGTCGTAGCGGCCGCAATCGGCCATGGGTTCGATCTTCAGGCGCAGCGCATCGGGCGTGGTGATGCTGGGCGGCGCTGCCGGCTGCTGCTGGCGGGCCAACACAGTCAGAATCACATCACCGCTGGCGATGCCGGCCGCCAGAGCCTCGGCACAGGCGGCCTCGACAGCGGCCAGCCCATGATCGAGTACCGCGCCTAGAACTTTGACAAACTGACGGTCGCCGTCGGCGTGGCTCTTCAGCTTGGCGCGGACCTGGGCCAGGGCCGGCGGCAGGTCCCAATCCTTGAAGGGGGCGCCATTGCGCAAAGCGCCGGGCTTCTTCACCAGAACCGGCAGGTAATGCCAGGGATCGTAGATGATCTGGTCACGCCGGAAGTGGCGCGGATGGTCAGCGACGACCTCATCGCCGAGCAGCACGACGATGCGCTCGGCATGGGAGCGCACCAGCACCATCCGGCCGGCCGCCCGCGCATTGACGCTGTAGCGGTTGTGATCAGCCATGATCAGGCAGGTCGTACTGGCCCTGACCGCCTTCTCGACGAAGCCATCGAACGGTCCCCGCAGCTCCATCAGGCTCGCCCGTTCTTCCTGGAATACCTCCCAGATCGTCCGGTCCTTGAACTCGGGATGCCTGGTGCGCTTGGCCACCGCGATGCACTGATCTTCCAGCCACGCGTTCAACTCGATCAGGCTGTTTACCCGCGGCTTGGGGCGGAACAATTGGTCGCGCAGATTGCCGACCTGGTTCTCGACTTGACCCTTCTCCCATCCTGACGCCGGGGTGCAGGCCACCGGCCCAATCAGATGGTGCGAGCACATCTGCAGAAAGCGGCGATTGTACTGACGCGCCTTGCCGACGAAGATCGCCTCCACCGCCGTCTTCATGTTGTCGTAGATGCCGCGCCGGCAGACCCCGCCATAGAACTGGAACGCCTTGTCGTGGGCGTCGAAGACCATCTCCTGGGTCTCCCGGAAGTAGGCGCGCACAAACGGCATACGGCTGTGCGACAGCTTCATGTGCGCCGCCTTGATCATCAGCGGTAGCCCCTGGAACGTGATCGTCTCGTGGCTCCAGTCGAACTGGTACGCCTCACCGGGGGCAAAACTCAGCGGCACAAACGCCTGGGCCGGAACCCGAGCCCGTTCGTCCCGCCACGTCTTGACGAACCGGTGCACGCTGTCGTGCGCGCCCTCATAGCCGCGCCCGCGCAACTCCTCAAACAATCGCTGGGTCGACCGGCGTTCCCGCCGCGGCAGCTTCGCTTCCTGTTCCAGGATCTCGCTCAGAACCTCGACCCATTCGCCCAGCTTCGGCGCCGGCTGAACGCCGCGCTCGTACTTGAACTCGGTCTTCTGGCTGCGGATAACCTTGCGCACCGTCGCGCGCGATACCCGCAGCGTGCGCACGATCTCCTTGATCGGACGGTGTTGCTCGAAATAGGCGCGCCGAATCTCGCCGATCATGTCCACGCTGATCATCCCCCAGAACCCTTCCCGGCCGACAACGGCCTAAAAGGAAGGGATGCTGACACACAGTGTCAGAGGGGTCAGGATTGAACGCGAAAACCGCCCCTCAGGAGCCTGTTGCAGAATAGGGGCCTTGGCGGTGGGAATCCCGCTCCGATAGCCGTCTCTCAGTTGACGGGGCTGTGAGCGTCATGATTCTGTGGGTGCGATCTGCCGTTGAGGACTTGCCATGGCTCATTTTTTCCGCGAACCGGATCGTCGCCAACGCTTCCTGCTCCCGGTCGACATGATGGACTGGCTGCCCGAGGGCGACATCGTCCACGTCGTTGTGGATGCCGTCGGGCTCATGGAGCTCGGCGACTTCGAGGCGACCTGCAAGGTCGGTCGCGCAGGCCAGCCGCCTTTCGCGCCAGCGATGCTGCTGGCGCTGTTGATCTACGCTTATAGCCACGGCGTGCGGTCGAGCCGAGCGATAGAGCGGCTGTGCCGGCGCGATGCCGGCTACCGGTTCATCGTCGGCGACGACGTTCCCGACCACAGCGTCATTGCACGCTTTCGCCAACGCCATGCCAAGCGGATGAAGGGTGTCTTCCTCCGGGTTCTGGAGCTGTGCCGGGAGGCCGGCCTGATCCGGCTTGGGCTGGTTGCGCTGGACGGCACCAAGGTGAAAGCCAACGCGTCGCTGGACGCCAACCGCACGGCCAGCACGATCGGGGAGCAGATCGACCGGGTGTTGGCGGAAGCCGAGGCGACGGATGCCCGCGAGGACCGTCAGTTCGGCCCCGAGGCCAGCGGTCCGGCCATGCCTGGCGATCTGAAGAGGCGCGGAGAGCGTCTGGCTCGACTGAAGGCCTGCCAGGAGAAGCTCCAGGCTAAGGCTGCGGCTGCGGCCGACCGCCAGCAGAAGAAGATTGCGGCACGGGAGGGCGAGGAGAAGGCCACCGGCAGGCGCAAGCGCGGACGCAAGCCGAAGGACCCCGACCCGTGCGTCGATCCGAACACGGTGGCCAACACCACGGATCCGGAGAGCGGCATCCTGAAGACGCGGCGTGGCTGGGTGCAGGGCTACAACGCCCAGGCGGTGGTGACGACGGGGCAGATCATCCTGGCCGCTGACGTCACCACCGAGGCCAACGATGTGCGCCAACTCACCGGCATGCTTGACCAGGCACAGGCCAATGCCGAAGCAGTGCTGGGCGAGGAAGCCCTTCTCGGTGCGGCGGTTGCGGATGCCGGATACTGGTCGGAGGCGAATGCCGAAAGCCAGACCGAGGAATGCGAACTGTTCATTGCAACCCAGAAAGACCACAAGCAGCGCGCTGCCTTGCGGGAGGCTCCGCCGCCTCGGGGGCGGATGGCCAAGTCCATGACGGCGCGGGAACGCATGGACCGCAAGCTGCGGACCAAGCGCGGCCGCGCGCTCTACCGTCAGCGGGGGGCCAGCGTCGAGCCGGTGTTCGGACAGCTGAAGGATCGCCAGGATGCCGGTCGCTTCAGCATGCGCGGGCTTGAGCTCTGCCGCGGCGAGTGGCAGATCCAGGCCGCCGTTCACAACCTTCGAAAACTGCACCGGGAGTCCGTCCGCCGAAAAGAGAACGCAGGGTAGAACCGCCAGAACGGCCGAAAACCGGCCTCAATGAGCCCCCAGAACCCGGCTCTCTGCGCCGTCATGGCGCGCTGGAGCGCGGTGAGCCTGAAACAAGCCTATTGGCGACAGGCTCTCCGGTCCTTATGATAGTCTCCGATGTAGCGGGGCAAGGCGCCAAAATAATCGCCCCACCAAAGGGAGGAAGTTCAATGAGAATGGAGTCGACTTCTATACGCATGATGCTCGCCGGGGCTGCCCTCGGCGTGATGACGCTTGCTGCTCCGGCGCAAGCTCAGGAGTTGAAGACACTCAACATCATGGTGCCGAACAACAACACGACGAACCTGTATCCGGTGATCGTCGCGCGCTATCTCGGCTGGTTCGAGAAGGCCGGGCTGACGATCAACTATCTCGATGCGGACACCACGATCCCCTACATCGCCTTCCTGTCGAACGGACAGGCCGACGCCGTCATGCTCGACGCGCCGCAGACTTTCCAGGCGGTGAGCGAGAAGCTGCCGATCAAGGTCGTCTACGAAGCGATGCAGAATGCGCCCGAGGGCCTCTTCGTGCCGGAGGGCAACGGCATCACGACGCTCGAGGGACTCAAGGGCAAGACCGTCGGCCTCGCCAGCGACCGTGATCAGGCCACGACACGGATCGTTCTCGAATCTGTCGGCATGTCGATAGACGACGTGAAGACGGTGGTCGTCGGCAATGGCGGCCCCATCATCGCGAAGGCGATCAAGGACGGGACCGTGCAGGGCTTTGCCGCCGCGGCCAACGATCTTGCCATCGTCGCCGCCTCCGGCATCACCATGCTGGATTTGACGCCGCCGGCAGTCAAGGTGAACCCGGCGAACACCTTCAGCATCTGGGAGCCGCGCCTCGAGGAACTGCGTCCCGATCTCGAGAAGTTCTTCCAGGTTTGGGCGAGGGCGACCGCCGCGGGCAAAATCGCGCCGGAAATCGTTGCCAAGATGAGCGCCAAACAGGTTCCGGAAGAATGGGAAAATAAAGAAGCCGGACAAGCCCTGATGGACGCGTCCTTCTTCCTCAATCTGCCGGTGACCCCGAAATACGGCGACGTCGAGCCTGAGGTATGGAAGTCGATCCAGCCGGCTTACATCAAGGCGGGCGAGCTCAAGGCCGAACTCGATCCGGCGACCTTCCTCGACGGCAGCCTGATCGACGCCGCGAACAAGTTCGACGAGGCCGAGGTCAAGGCCGATCTCGAAGCATGGGATAAGGCCAACCCGTAGGCGATCCTCTGCTTAGGCTGCTTTAAATGTGCTGGAAACCGCCCCGGGATCACCCGGGGCGGTTTCAATTCAGGAGATCGGACGGGAGCCTCCATGCTCTCGACGATTGATCGAGTCGCCGAAATTTGACGGCCGACGTCCTTGATGTTTGTTCGGGCGAACCCACCTTCGCCTTGTGACGCCGCCCCGTCGGCATCTCCCCGCCCTCCACTTCTGCGACCCCCTATGGCTGACATGGTGCCTCTCTCGGTCCTCGACCTCTCGCCCATCCCCGAAGGCGGCGACGCGGCGCAATCCTTCAGGAATTCGGCCGACCTCGCCCGCCATGCCGAAAAGCTCGGCTATCGCCGCTACTGGCTCGCCGAGCACCACAACATGCCGGGCATTGCCAGCGCCGCAACCGCGGTCGTCATCGGCCATGTCGCGGCCGCCACCTCGACCATCCGCGTCGGCGCCGGCGGCATTATGCTGCCCAACCATGCGCCGCTGATGATCGCCGAGGCGTTCGGCACGCTGGCCTCGCTCCATCCCGGCCGCATCGATCTCGGCCTCGGCCGGGCGCCCGGCACCGACCAGCTCACCGCCCACGCGCTGCGCCGCAATCTCGAAACCGGCCCCGACACCTTTCCCGAAGACGTGATCGAGTTGATGCGCTACTTCGCCGAGCCCGGCGAAGCGCAGCGCGTCCGCGCCGTGCCCGGCGCCGGCCTGCATGTGCCGCTCTGGATCCTCGGCTCGAGCCTCTACGGCGCCCAGCTCGCCGCCGGCCTCGGCCTGCCCTACGCCTTCGCCTCGCATTTCGCCCCGCAGGAGATGCAGCAGGCAGTCGCCCTCTACCGGGCCCGCTTCAAGCCCTCGGAGCAGCTCGCCGAGCCCTACGTCATGCTCGGGCTCAACATCTTCGCCGCCGACACCGACGAGGAAGCGCGGCTCATCTTCACCTCGCACCAGCAGGCCTTCGTGAACCTGCGCAGCGGCCGGCCCGGCCGCCTGCAGCCGCCGGTCGAAGGCTTCGACGAGACGCTCGATCCGCAATGGCGGACGCTGCTCAACCAGATGCTCGCCTGCCGCATTGTCGGATCGCCGGACAAGATCCGCGACGGCCTCAAGGCCTTCGTCGAGCGCACCGGCGCCAACGAGATCATCGTCACCGGCCAGATCTACGATCACGAGGCCCGCAAGCACTCCTACGCCATCGCCGCGAAGGCCCTCGATGAGCTGGCAGCTTCGTAGGGCGGGTTAGCCGGAGGCGTAACCCGCCATCCCCGCCGGCGGAATACGCTTCGCTATTCCGCCCTACGGATCAGCGCATCCGGCTGAAATGATTGAGCACGATACCGCTGGTCGTCGCGACATTCAGCGAGTCGACACCGGGCGCCATCGCGATGCAGATCGTTTTCACGCGGCTGAGAACACTCTCGGGCAACCCCGGTCCCTCGGCCCCGAAAAGCAGCGCGGCGCGATCCGGGCGCGGCGCATCGGCGAGCGACGAGGCCCCGGCCGGGCTGAGCGCGAAGGTCTCGAAGCCATGCGCCGCGAGGCGCCCGACCATGTCCTCGCCGACCCCGAGCTGCGCGAAGGGGACGCGCAGCACATTGCCCGCCGAGACGCGGATCGCCTTGCGGTAGAGCGGATCGCAGCAATCGCTGTCGAGAAGGACGAGATCGGCCCCGAAGGCCGCGGCGTTGCGGAAGATGCCGCCGACATTGTCGTGGTTGGCGATGCCGAAAAGGCCGAGCACCAGCGCCTGTTTGGGCAGCGCCCTGAGCAACTCATCCGTCGGCGGAAAGGCCGCACGCCGGCCGAGCGCCAGGATACCGCGATGCATCGGAAAGCCGGCGATGGCGTCGAGGATGCCCTGCGGTGCAACGAAGACCGGTACATCGTCCGGCAGGCCTGCGACCTCGGCTTCCAGCGCCGCGACGCGCTTCTCGGCCAGCAGCAGCGACACCGGCGCGTACCGCGACGCGTTGAGGAGCACGCGGACGACGACGTCGCCCTCGGCGATGAAATGGCCGGCGCGGCCGACAAGGTCGCGCTCGCGGATATCGCGATAGGCGGCGATGCGCGGATCGTCGCGATCGTCGATCCGGACGATCGATCCCACCGCAGCCTCAGCCGTTCAGGCGTTGCAGGATGAGCGCCATGTTCTCCGGGCCGGGCTTCAGGCGGCCGGCCTCGATCTCACGGGTGAGGTCGACGACGACCTTGTTGGCCGGTGCGTCGATCCCATGACGCACGCCTTCGTCGACGATCAGGCCGTTGATCAGGTCGGCCTCGCTCTTCCGTCCCTTCATCAGGTCCTGGAGCGAGCAGTTACGCAGGCTGCGGGCGCCGACATCGGCGGCGAGCTTGTCGAACATCAGTTCGACGAAGCGGTTGGTCCCCTCGATCTCCTCGGGCTTCAGGCCGAAGATCGGCTCGGGCTTGTAGCCAAGCTGCTGGCCGACCGCGAGCGCCTCGGTGCCGAGCCGCACGATCACCTCGCGCATGCCGGGCAGCTCCTTGGCTTCCGCCATTTTCAGCCCGACCAGCGCGAAGGAGGACAGGCACATCGAATTGACGATGAGCTTCATCCACTTGCCGGAAAGCACATTCTCCAGCACGTCGCATTTGCCGACATGGCTGAGCAGGAACTGGATTTCCTCGGCCCGCCCCTTCGTCGACTCGTCGAGAGAGCCGACGCCGAACCAGGTGCCCTTCCGTGACGTGTTGCGCCGCACGATGCCCGGATGGAAGATCTCGGACGACATTTCCAGCACCGCGCCGATCGTCCGCGACGGCCCGACGATGTCGCGCACCGCTTCCGCTGTCATCGCATTCTGCAAGGCGACGAGAAGCCCGTCCTCCTTGAGATAGGGCTTCATCAGCTCGGTCGCCCAGATCGCGTCATAGGCTTTGGTGACGATGAAGACGAAATCGAATGTCCGGTTGAGCGAGGCGAGGTCGCAGAGATGATGCGCATCGACCGAGACATGCAGCTCCTCGTCGGCGAGCGAGATATGCAAGCCGTGCGCCCGCATCATTTCGACATGCGCCGGCCACTGGTCGATCATCGTCACGTCGAACCCGTTCTTGATGAGATCGGCCGACGTGCAACTGCCATTGGCGCCGGTGCCCAGCACAGCGATTTTCTTGTTTTTCATGATGCTTCTCCTGAACGCTCCCTCTCCCGCGGGGAGAGGGCTTTGAGCCTTACGGCCCGAACTTTCGGGACGTTAGGCGAGAAGGGTGAGGGCGTACAACGCCGATGGCGGGCACCAGCGCTCCAACCCCTCACCCCATCGGCCTAATTCGCTGCGCTCATAAGGCCGCTGGCCCTCTCCCCGTGGGAGAGGGTGTCGCCTGCCCCGCCAGCTCGATCGCCAGCTTCAGGTTCGACACATCCGGCTTTAGCTCGCCCGCATGGATGCGTCGCGTCACCTCGACGATCGCGGCATTGGCCGGCGCCTTCCAGCCGCGCTTCTCGCTTTCCGCGACGATCATGCCGTTGATCACGTCGACTTCGCTGAGGCGTCCCTTGATGTGGTCCTGCAAAGTCGTGTTGGCGCCGCGGCCGGGGCCGATATCGTGGTTGAGCTTGTCGATGAATTTTTGCAGCATCTGGTTCGAGCCCTGGATATCCTCGTCCTTGAGGCCGAAGAGCGGCACGACCGGGTGGCCGAGCGCCTTGCCGACTTCGAGCGATTCCGCACCGAGCCGCATCATCAGCTCGCTCATGCCCTCGGGCTGCTCCTCGGCGAGGTCGCCGCCGATCATCGCCATGGTGCCGAGCGTCATCGAATTGACGACCAGCTTCATGAATTTCGCGGCGAGCACATTGTCGACGAAATCGACCTTGCCGGCGTTGCGCAGAACTTCCGCCACCTCTTCCTCGCGGCCGACGGTCGAGGGATGGAAGCTGCCGAGTCCGAACCAGGTCCGCTCCGGCGCGGTGTTGCGCTTGATCTCGCCGGGCACGAAGCAATAGGAGGAGAGCTCGACGACGCAGCCGAGCGTCCGCGACGAGCCGACGACGTCGGCGATCACTTCGGCCGTCATCCCGTTCTGGACGCCGATCAGGAAGCCGTCCTCGGCGAGATAGGGCTTGATCAGCTCGGCATGCCAGCGCGTGTCGTAGGATTTGGTCACCAGGATGACGACGTCGAAGACCGTGTTCATCGAGGCAAGGTCGCAGAGGTGATGCGCCCGGACATCGGCGTGGTACTCGCCCTTGCGCAGCGTGATATGCAGCCCCTTCTCGCGCATCGCCTCGACATGGGCCGGCCACTGGTCGATCAGGACCACATCGAGGCCGGAATTGGTGAGGTCGGCGGCGATGCAGCTGCCATTGGCGCCCGTGCCGAGCACCGCGACTTTCTTGTTCATTCGTGGATTCCCGCGACTAGAATTGGCTGGCGAAACTAGAACCTTTTGCCGAGCGACGGAAGCGCTGTCACGCTCCGGCATACCATGCCGTCATCGGCGGGCTTGACCCGCCGATGACAGCCGAGGATGCGGAAAGGTTCACTGTCCGCGGGCTTGCCCCAGGCCGGCGGAGCGGGCAAGGTGCCGCGCCAAATTCAGGGGAACGCCAATGAAGATCACCGCCGTCAAGACGTCCATGCTGAGCGTGCCGAACACGCCGCCGGTCTCAAGCTACTATCCGGCCAACACCTATGTCGTCGCCCGGATCGAGACCGACGAAGGCATCGAGGGCCTCGGCTACACCATGACGGTCGGGCCCGGCGGCGCTTCGGCCATCAAGGCCTATCTCGACGACAGCCTGGTGCCGCTGCTGATCGGCGAGAACCCGCTCCTCGTCGGCAAGCTCTTCGAGAAGATGTACGAGAACGACCGCGGCGTCCGCAAGAAGGGCATCCCGGTCTACGCCATGAGCGCCGTAGATATCGGCCTCTGGGACATCATCGGCAAGTCGGCGGGCAAGCCGCTCTGGCAGCTCTTCGGCGGCCATGCCGAGACGGTCCCGGTCTATGGCTCGGGCGGCTTCCTGCCCTACACGGTCGATCAGGTGATCAAGGAGGCCGAGGGCTTCGTCGCCAAGGGCTGCAAGCACTACAAGTTCAAGATCGGCAAGCCGAACGTGATGGAGAACATCGATCGCGTCCGCGCGGTGCGCAAGGCGCTCGGCGACAAGATCGACATCCTCGTCGACGCCAACCAGCGCTGGGACGTCGCCACCAACATCAAGGTCGGCAACCTCCTCGAGGAGTTCGACCTCTATTGGTATGAGGAGCCGGTGCTCGCCGACAATATCGATCAATGCGCCGAGGTCGCCGCCAATATTCCGATCCCGGTCGCGACCGGCGAGAACGAATATACCCGCTACGGCTTCCGCGACCTGATCATGGCCGAGGCGGCACGATACCTGAACCCCGATCTGCATCGCTGCGGCGGCTTCACCGAAATGCTGAAGATCGCCCATCTCGCCTCCGCCTTCGACATCAAGATCGCCCCGCATCTCGTGCCGGAACTCTCGGTCCATGTGCTGGCCTCGATCCCCAACACGGCACTGGTCGAAGTGCTGGCCGGCAGCCCGGACGATCTCTGGGTCCACCCGGTCGACATCCAGAACGGCGCGCTGACGGTGCCCAACCGTCCCGGCCACGGCGTCGAATTCTCGAAGGACGCGCTGAAGAAATACGCGGTGTAAGCCAAGCGCTCGGATTGATCCTCCCCCGTTTACGGGGGAGGGGGACCGCCGCTAGGCGGTGGTAGGGGCGAGATCTTGCTCCGAGCTTGCGACCGCCCCCTCCCCCACGCTGCGCGTGGTCCCCCTCCCCCGCTTCGCAGGGGAGGATCCGGAAACAACCTCCTCGCCCTACCCCGCCGCCAACGCGCCCTCCACCTCCGCCAGCCCCGCTGCCAGCCGGTCGATCAGCATCCCGACCTCGGCCTCGGTGATGACCAGCGGCGGGCAGAGCGCGATCGTGTCGCCGATCGCCCGCACGATCAGCCCATACCGCTCGGCGGCTTCCGCCACCTGCCGGCCCGCGCCGAAGGCCGGCGGGAAGAACGCGCGCGGCACCTTCGAGCGGACCAGCTGCACGCCGGCGAGAAGCCCACGCCCCCGTACCTCGCCGACATTGGGGTGGCCGCCGAGCCGCCGCCTCAGCCCGCCGATGAACGCGTCTTCGAGCCGCCGCGCATGGCCGGCAATGTCGCGCTCCTCGTAGATCGCCAGCGTCTCCAGCGCGACCGCCGCGGCGACCGGATGGCCGGAATAGGTCATCGTCAGGCCGAGCACGCCGACCGTGTCGCTGGCCGCCACCATCGCGGCAAAGACCTTCTCGTTCACGAGCACCGCCGAGATCGGGATATAGGCGCTCGACAGCGCCTTGGCGCAGACGAGGAGGTCGGGGCGGATGCCCATCGTCGTCGCGCCGAACATCTCGCCGGTGCGGCCGAAGGCGGTCACGACCTCGTCGCAGACGAGGAGGATGTCGTACTGCGCGAGAAGCGCCTGCAGCCGGTCGAAATAGGTCTTCGGCGGCACGATGACGCCGCCGGCGGCCATCACCGGCTCGGTGAAGAAGGCAGCGATCGTCTCGGGACCTTCCGCGAGGATCAGTGCCTCGATGTCGGCGACGAGCCGTTCGGCAAAGGCTTCCTCGCTTTCGCCATTCAGCGCGGCGCTGAAATAGTCGGGGCAGGCGACATGCAGGAAGCCGTCGAGCGGCAGGTTGAAATTCTTGTGGGCGTAAGCGACACCCGAGAGGCTCGCCGAGGCGATCGTGTTGCCGTGATAGGCCTGTTTATGCGCGATGAATTTCCGTTTTTCCGGGCGTCCCAGCGCGTTCCAGTAATACCAGGCCATGCGCGCCGCGCAGTCATTCGCCTCCGAGCCCGAATTGGCGAACCAGACACGCGCCATCGGCACCGGTGCAATCGCCAGCAGCTTCTCGGCAAGGTCGACGACCTTCGGATGCCCGCGGTGATTGGTGAGGTGGTAATAGGCGAGCGTTTCCATCTGTTTTGCCGCGGCGGCAGCGAGGCGCTTCTCGCCATAGCCGAGCGCGATGCACCAGAGGCCGGACATGCCCTCGATGTAGTCGCGGCCATTCGTGTCGCGGACGAAGATGCCCTTGCCGCTCTCGATGATCAGCGGCCCGCGTTCCAGATGCGCCTTCAGGTTGGTGAGCCCGTGGATGACCGAGCGGACGTCGCGGGCTTCCACCGAATTCGGTCGCCCGCCCTCATCGATTCTTTGCCATTCGGCGCTATTGGTAGTCACTGGCAGGCCTCCCATAAGGCGATTTCTGCCCTAGATTAGTGTGGCGAGGCGGCCTTGTCGCCGACGGCAATTCTGCGGGGGAATACAAGTGAAACGCCCGAATCCGAGAGCCGGCGCGATTACCACGCCGAGCTTTCTCACCGATCTCATTGACACCCTGACCGAGCGGAGCCGCGACATCATCGCGCGGCGCGCCCCCTGGATGGGCCTGACCCGCGCCGACGGCGATCTCCCCTCGCTCGGCGAATTGCTTCTCTCGGGCCGCGGCGAGGCCTCCGGCGTGGCAATGGCGGAGACGCTGCTCGCCGCCTATGCCGCCGCGAGCCCCGACAAGAAGCTCGCCTTCCTCGAAGCGCTCGGCGACCGGTTCGGGCCGGACCGCGACGGCGTGACGGCCGCGGTCGAGGCATTCCTCAAGGACGGCAGCAGCAACGATTCCATCGACGCGCTCCATGTCGCGGCCGAGCCGCGCCGCCAGGAATTGATCCGCCGCCTCAATCATGCTCCGGGCGGCACCGCCGCGCTTGTGAAGATCCGCCAGGAGCTTCTTGAACGGCTCCGCGAAAGGCCGCATCTGAAGGCGGTCGACGCGGATTTCGTCCATCTTTTCTCGAGCTGGTTCAATCGGGGGTTTCTGGTGCTGAGGCCAATCGACTGGACGACGCCGGCGAATATCCTGGAGAAGATCATCCGCTATGAGGCGGTTCACGCCATCCGCGACTGGGACGACCTCCGCAACCGGCTCGAGCCCTCCGACCGCCGCTGTTACGGCTTCTTCCATCCGCAGATGGTCGACGAGCCGCTGATCTTCGTCGAGATCGCACTGACCCGTGACATCCCCGGCTCGATCGGCGCCCTTCTCGACCACGGCCGCACGCCGATCGCGGCGAGCGAGGCCAACACCGCCGTCTTCTATTCGATATCGAACACCCAGGCCGGTCTCGGCGGCGTCTCCTTCGGCAATTTCCTGATCAAGCAGGTCGTCGAGGATCTCAAGCGCGAATTGCCCAATCTGAAGACCTTCGTGACGCTCTCGCCGGTGCCGGCCTTCGCCGCCTGGCTGAAGCGCGAGCGGCAGAACATGGAGTCGGAAATCCTCGACGACGCCTCGCGCAAGGTTCTCGACATCATCGACGAGCCGGGCTGGCCGCAGGACGAGGCACGCAGCGACTTTCTGCGGCCGGTCTTCCTCACCGCCGCCGCCTATTATTTCCTCAAAGCGAAGAACGGCAACGGCGCCCCGGCCGATCCGGTCGCCCGCTTCCATCTCGGCAACGGCGCCCGGCTGGAGAAGCTGAACTTCCTCGGCGACATGTCGGAAAACGGCCTTCGCCAGCACGGCCTGATGGTCAACTATCTCTACGCGCCGGACGAGATCGAGAAGAACCACGAGGCCTATGCCGAGAAGGGCGTCGTCGCGGCCTCGACCGGCATCCGCCGCCTTCTGCGCACACTGGCGCCTGCCGTCTCCTGAGGTTTCGAGTTCATAAGCCGCGCTCCCGATTTTCTCCGAGCCCGTCCCCGCCTGCTCACCGGGCGAATGAAGGCCATCAGGAAACGTCATGACGCCCGACCTTACCTATCTCGCCTGGACCGCACTTCTTCTGGCGCTTCTGTGGATTCCCTATTTCATCGGCCTGACGCTGGAGCACGGGCTGCCGACGCCGAAGGTCTATCGCGACCCGACAGTGCCGCATCTGCCGCTCTGGGTGCATCGCGCCAACCGCGCCCATATCAACCTCGTCCAGGCTTTCGCGCCCTTCGCCGTACTGGTCCTCATCGCCCATGTCAGCGGCCAGGCGAATGAGGCGACCGCCCTGTGGGCCATGGTCTTCTTCTGGAGCCGCATCGGCCACGCCATCGTCCATGTCCTCGGCATCCCCTACATCCGCACGGTCTTCTTCCTGATCGGCGTCGCAGCGGTGGTGATGCTGTTCCTTGAGGTGATCGCGTAGAGGCACGGGGTGAGGCCAACAACCGATCTGACCCCAATCCGCTCGTCCCCGCTGGAGCGGGGACCCAGGGGCGACAGATTCAGACCGCGGGACAAACCCTGGATTCCCGCTTTTCGCGGGAATGAGCGGAGTGTGTTGGACCTCGCCCGAGCAAAGCCCCGTCGCGATGACGTGATCCGTCCCCTCCCTTGCCCAAAACCCGCCTTTCCCTCACGATCCGCTGAAAAGGTGCGGTCACGCGATCGCGGGGGAGGAAAGATGAATTTCACGATCAGCCGGCTCGGCCATGTCGGCATCCATGTCAGCGACGTCGAACGCTCGATCGAGTTCTACCGCAAGGTCGTTGGCCTCAAGGTCACCGGCAACTGGCGGCCGCCGGAATCCTTCCGGCCGATCTGCTTCATGCGGGTCAGCGAGAAGCATCACGACCTCGTCCTCTTCGAACTGCCCAAGCAGGTCGACCGCGCCGGCCTCGATACGTCGGATTCCGCCGACCGCCACGATATCGGCGTCCAGCATATCGCCTTCGAATTCGACTCGCGCGAGGACTGGCTACATGCCGTCGACCACGTCCGCGCCTGCGGCGTGAAGATCGTCTCGGGTCCGCTCGTCCACGGCGTTGAATCGGTCAACGAGCAGAGCTTCGCCGGCGGCAGCGGCAGCCACGCCTTCTATTTCCTCGACCCGGACGGCAACCGCATCGAATTCTATTGCTGGATGATGCAGGTGACCCGGCCCTCGGTCGCCGCGCCGACGCCGGATATGTGAGGCTCCGCCTCCCTCACCCCCGCCGTCACCCCGACGAAAGTCGGCGTCCATGCGTCAACACGGGCGTCACACCGCGGCGACTGCCCGTGGATTCCGACTTTCGCCGGAATGACGGCGTGTGTGGAAAGCCCTCCTGCCCTAAAGCGTATCGTTGATCCTGAGCCGCTCCGCCACAGCGTGGAGCTGCTCGAGGATCTTCGGCGTGATCGGGATGCCGATGCGGCGGTTTTCTTCCGTCGCGATCGCTTCCGGCTCGCCATGGATATAGACGCGGTCCTGGCCGGGCTCCTTCTTCGCGCCGCGCAGGATCTTGAAGGTCTCCTGCATGTCGGCATGGACCGCCGTCGGCTCGCGGAAGCCCTGGATCTGGATCGCGCCGAAGAGATGGCCCATGGCCGGACGCGACGAGCCGTCGGCGCCGGCGATGCGGTCGGCGAAGGGCGTGCCGGTAACCGCGCCGCAGAGGAGCTCGATCATCAAATTGAGGCCGTAGCCCTTGTGGCCGCCATGCTCGGTGCCGGCGCCGCCGAGCGGCAACAACGGGCTCTCATGCTTGAGGACGCCCTTCTTGTCGAGCTCCGGTTTGCCATGCGCTTCCGAGACCCAGCCCTTGGGGATCTCACGGCCTTCGCGGAGCGCCGTCTCGATCTTGCCGACGGCGACGGTGGTCGTCGCCATGTCGAGGAGGAAGTTGGTGCCGCCCTCGCCGCCATTGATGCCGACCGAGAAGGGGTTGGTGCCGAGCATGCCTTCGGAGCTGTAGGTCGGCGCCGTGCGGCCGCCGCTGTTCGACATCGAGATGCCGATGAAGCCGCGCCGCATGGCGCGCTCGGCCCAGTAGCCGGCATAGCCGAAATGGCTGGAATTGGCGACGGCGACGAAGCCCGTGCCGTGTTTCGCGGCCATCTTCATGGCCTCGTCCATGGCCTTGCCGGCGGCGATGATCCCCATGCCGTTATCGGCGTCGAAGAGGCCGGTCGTGTCGGTCTTCTGGGTGAAGACCATGTTCGGGCGCGGATTGATCGTGCCGCGTTCGAGGAAATTCAGGAAATAGGTGACGCGCGCCGCGCCATGGCTGCGGACGCCGCGCAGATCGGCCCCGACCAGGACTTCGGCGACGAGGGCGGCATCCTCCGTGCTAATGCCAACCGCCCGCAGCGCCGAGGCGATGAAGGATTCGACCACGGCCGGATCGTAGCGTTTCGTGCCGGGCGGCAGGGGGGCATTCTCGACCACGCGCGTCTCCTTCAAAGCAATGTCAGGAAAAGCATGCCCCGGACCCCGATCCGGGGTGGAAGCCGGTTTGCCGTCCGACATTGCGCAAAATTAAAAAACCGGCCGCCGGCTTTCTCGCCGGCGGGTCGGCACCCTGAATAGTCGAGAATATTGGCCGTGGGAATGGCGGATCAGGCCGGAACCGAGACGCCGGTTTCGGCGAAGAGCGCCCGGCCGCGCGGCGCTACCATCAGGTCGAACAACTGCTTGGCGGCGACCGGCTCGCCGGCGCCGGCGAAGAGGCCGACAGCATAGGGCGTCTCGCGGCCGATCTCGCCGGGCAGCGGCCCGACCAGCCGCGTCCCGCGCTGGTCATGCAGGCGAATCTCCGTCGCATGGCCGAAGCCGATGGCGTTGCCGGTCGTGTCGGCGGCCAGCGCCTCCATCGTCTCATGGCCGGTCGGCCAGGTGACGACCCTGTCGCCGAGTCGTTCGGTGAGGCTCAGCCGCTCGAACACGCCGGCCATGTAGCGTCCGCTGGTCGCGGCGCTGATATAGAGCCGGTCGGCGCTCTGCACCGAGGCAATAAAGGCTTCGACCGTGCCGAAATCCGGCTCGCGCGCACCGACAGGAATAGCACCGGCGACGAGAACGACGCCGACGCGCGAGACATTGCGCGGTGCGAACTGGCCGGCCTCGATCATGGTCGCGAAGCCGTTCTGCGGCATGGCGACGAGATCGGCCACCGCCGTGCCGGCATTGAGCCGGCTATGGATCTCCGGCCCGATCGCATGTTCGAGATCGAAGCCGATGCCGGTCTGTTCCCGGAAGAGTTCGGCACAGGCCCGCACACCCTCCTTCACCGCCCCGGCGCAGAGGATCTTGATCAGATGGTTGTCGTTCATCGAACCCTCCGCGATTGTGCCGGAACGGCGATTCTCCTATGTCTCGCATGATAAGCAAAGAGGCGCTGTCATGCCGTCCCTGAGGATCACGCCGACGATCGCGATCGACGAGAGCGAGATCGAGGAACGTTTCGTTCAATCATCTGGTCCCGGCGGCCAGAACGTCAACAAGGTCGCGACCGCCGTCCAGCTCCGCTTCGACGTCGCCGCCTCGCGCGCCCTGCCGGAGGGGCTGAAGCCCAAGATCGCCAAGCTCGCCGGCCGGCGTATGACCGCCGAAGGCATGCTCGTCATCGACGCCCGCCGCTTCCGGACGCAGGAGCGCAACCGCGCCGATGCCCGCGACCGCCTCATCGAGTTGATCCGCCGCGCCGCGACGCCGGTCATCCGGCGCATCGCGACCCGCCCGACGCTCGCCAGCAAGACCCGCCGCCTCGACGGCAAGAAGCGCCGCGCCGAAACCAAGCGCGGCCGCGGCGGCCGCGTCGATCACGACTGACTCAGCGGCCGGGTCCTCCCCCGTTTACGGGGGAGGGGGACCGCCGATAGGCGGTGGTGGGGGCCAGAGCTTGCTCCGAATATGCGGCCGCCCCCTCCACCACGCTTCGCGTGGTCCCCCTCCCCCGCTTCGCAGGGGAGGATCCAGCCACACCTCACCGCATCGTAATCGCCAGCAGTGTTCCGCCCTCCGGAAAATCGATCCTGCCCGACGGCCCATCGACCTTCCGATAGACGAAATCCCATTTTCCCAGCGTCTCGCCATTGACCTTCGGCACGCCATCGACGACCAGCGCGGCGAGGAAGCCCGGCGTCACGGAAGCACCGGCGGGAAAGCGGTAGGCCTCGATCAGCATCCGGTCGAGGCCGTGATCGACCAGCACCTTGACCTCGCCGCCCGATGGCAGCGTCTGCCAGGCAAGCTCCGCCTGCTGGATCAGACGGTAATGCTTCTCGGTCGCGAGCTTCTCGACCTCGCTGTGATAGTAGCTGCCCTGGAAAGCGCTGAGCAGCATGCAGCCGTCGGCATAATCCAGTGGCCCATGCGGCTCGTTGCTCGGGCCAAGGATCACGTCGAGCGGCCCGAGCGTCAGCCCGTCGATGATCGCCTTGCCCTTGAGAACGGTCGTGCCGTGCTTGCCGTCATGGACATGGCGCGGCTCGATCGAGCCCACCGGGTAGTCGATCAGCCGGATGCAGAGTTCGAGATCGCGGTTGTCGTAATACATGCCGGCCCGGTTCGGCCAGCCATCGACATTGACCCGCGCCTCCCACGGAATGTCCGCCAGGCGCACGATCGTCAGACCTTCTTCGGCCATGTCTTCCTCCCTCCCTTTTCCCTGTCAGCGCATCGATACGGTCAGGATCGTCCCGCTGATCCGTCCTGCATTCCAGACCATCACCTGTGCTGCTTGTTCCATAATTCCCGCCAGCCGAAACCCAGCGCGAGCAGCGCCACGGCGCCCTCCGCGGCGACGATGCGGACCGCCATCGGCGCGCCGAACCACTCCGCCATCAGGCCCATATTGGCGACGCCGATGAGGCCCGTGCCGATGCAGATGACGATGAGGCCGAAGAGGCGGCTGCGCATATGCGGCGGCGCCACGCTGTAGGTCAGCGTGCTCTGCATCGACGAGAAGCCGCCCGTGCCGATCCCGATGCCGAGCACGGCGAACATCATCGGCAGGAGCATGGTGATGAAGCCGCCCGTGAAGGCGCAGACGAGGTAGAGCGCGACGCCGAAGAAGTAGAAGCGCCGCAGGCCGATCGACGGGTTGTACATGGCGATCGCCAGCCCGCCGAAGAAGGCGCCCATGCCCTCGATGCCCGCCACCACGCCGACCCAGCCGGCGCTGAGATTGAGCGTCTCGCTGCCGAGCACCGGGATCATCGAGAGGAAGGGCAGCGCGAAGACGTTGAAGGCGACCGTGACGAGCAGGATGCGCAGGATGTCGGAATTGTTGGCGACGAGCGTGAGCGCCTCGCGGAAGTCGGCGACGATGCCGGTCCGGTCCTCGATCGCGCTCTGCGCCGGGCGCTTGTCCTCGACGCGCGCGATGTTGACGAGGCCGATCAGGTAGCAGACGGCGACCAGCGCATAGGCGCCGCCGGGACCGAGGAACTCGTAGAGGATGCCGCCCAGGATCGGCCCGATCGCCCGCGTCGAATGGTTGGTGGCGCTGTCGAAGGAGAGCGCCGTCACCAGCCGGTCCCTGCCGGCGAGGTCGCCGATCATGCGCCGGCGAAGCGGCATGTCCATGCTCCAGACGATGCCCGCGACGAAGGCCGAGAACAGCACGAGCCCGTAGCTAGCGACATCGAAGATGAAGGCGAGCAGCACTATGGTCGACATCACGGTGCCGAGCGCCATGCCCGAGATCATGAAGCGCTTCGGCGAGAAGCGATCGGCAAGCGTGCCGATCAGGAGGCCGAGCGCCACCAGTGGGATGAGCCGCGCGATCGCCAGCAGCGCCACGAGGAACGGCGAGCCCGTGACCGCGTAGGCGTAGATGCCGGACGCCAGCATTTCCAGCCAGCGCGAGATGCCGCTGCCCATGCCGGTCGCCCAGATTTTACGGTAGTTCGCGTCCCGGAAGAGACTAGCAATGCCCGCGATCCCGACCGACGCCATCAGCCGGCGCCACGCCGGCTTGCCGCTCGGTGTGTCCTACGAGAATGCACGGGTTTTCGTTCTTGTTTTTGTTGGCGTTGGCAGGTGACCGGAGGGCACCACATTCGCGGCGGGGCGGCAAGAGAGCACGTACTTAACTCGGTAGGATAGAAAGTTCCCTTCGCTATCGCGTAGGATGCAGCTTGAAATGCGTTTCGCGTCGATAGGCACGATGATGGATAAAAGAAATCCTATAGCCTTTATGAGTTACGTCCGCTCGGATGATGACCATGACAACGGTCGAATCACCGAGCTTCGGAGACGTCTTGAGGGCGAGGTCCGTATGCAGACCGGTCGGACCTTCGACATATTTCAAGATCGCAACGATATGCGATGGGGCGACAACTGGAAGGAACGCTTAGATGACAACATATTAAGTATTACTTTTATTATTCCTATAATAACACCAAGCTATCTTCGCAGCGAAATGCGCCGCGATGAGTTCGAGACGTTATTAATCCGAGAAAAAACCTTTGGTGTCGATAGATTAATACTGCCCATCTATTACGTTGATACTGACGAAATAAATGAAGTATCTGGAGAAGGCGACGAGGTCGCCAAGGTTATTCGGACACGGAATTGGGCAGATTGGAGAGGGTTCCGGTTTAAGGAACTGACTTCGCTGGAGTTGCAGGCCTCCATCGCGGACCTAGCCATCAAGATAAAGACAATAACCAAAGAGTTGGAAGGGGTAATTACGGCCGCCGAGCGCCGTCCCTCAAAAGCGGAAGTAAAATCAACGATAGCGCCCGTCGAAGTGACCGCTTTGCTAAAGATTGCGGGCGCAGAAGTGTTAACGGACGATGTCCCAGTAGTGATACGCGCAAAGAAATTCGCGAAAAGCAGACTAAAAGACGCCTCAAAGAGCCCATATTATGTCTATACCGATGAATTTGACGAAGAAATTTCACCAGTATCTTTGTTGATCCAGGAACTACACTCAAATTACACACCTTGTTGCTTCGTAAAGTTCGGAGTCAGTCCCGCACTAACAAGGAACTTATCGATCAAACAGCCAAGAAAATAGAGGAACTGCCAAATCGCGGAGATACGGCGGTCTCCATATTGATTGACAATTCCGGAAGCATGCGTGGTGAACGTATTACCAGCGTCGCCGCGGCCGCTTCAAAGCTTTGTAATCTTATTGATCAGGCAGGAATTCCTTCAGAGTTTTTAGGGTTTACCACTCGTGGATGGAGAGGTGGTCAATCTC
This sequence comes from Bauldia litoralis, assembly GCA_945882315.1. GTDB lineage: Bacteria > Pseudomonadota > Alphaproteobacteria > Rhizobiales > Kaistiaceae > CAMCWB01. Next base: position 25,603 of record CAMCWB010000054.1, read on the forward strand.
GAGAGATATGGCTCCAAGACGGGAAACCAAAGAACCCAGGAAGGCTTAATGATATTAGATAAATAATATATAAGAATTTTATGCAGACCTTTCAGGAGGCAGATACAAACTTCGCTTTCATGTTGCGCGAAGGCATTCTTAAGGAAAATATTGATGGTGAAGCTTTGCTTTGGGCCTATCGTAGAATAGTTATGCACCCGGCCAGTCGAAAGATTATGTTTGTGATTAGTGACGGCGCGCCCGTTGACGATTCAACGCTAAGCGTTAATGCACCGGATTTTCTTCATAGGCATTTGCTATCGGTGGTCTCTTCTTTAAGTGCGTCTAAGATAGTTGAGCTTCGCGCCGTAGGCGTGGATCACGATGTGTCGGCGTATTATGGCTCGAATAGCGTTGCGCTCACCAGTAATACCAGCCCGCACTGATCAGAACCGATGTGCCCAGTCACGCATTCCGATGGACATGATCTTCCAAGGTCGATCGATAAGGTTGTTCCAGGCGTCACAGCACAGGGCAACGATCTCGTCGTAGGTTTTGAACACACGGTTCGACAG
>CAMCWB010000055.1 GCA_945882315.1 Bauldia litoralis
CGACACCCGCATCTATCAAAAGGGCATCAAGGTCAGCGACGCCGAGATGGTCGACCTCGACATCACCGGAGACCCGTTCCATCCCGAATGGAACTACACAATCAAGCCCCGAAGCTCGTAGCAATTATTGTGCGGCGTGGCCTAAGTCGCAATCGGCCCAGCGTTAACCGCTTCGGTCAAATGCGCGTGTATTGATGAGCAATAGCGCCATCGGCTGCTTGACCTTTGGTCAGGATGCCGGTTTTTTTGGCTTGCATCGATGGGGCGGAGATCGACGGGCCGGTGGCGGACGACGACGAGATCAGGGCCCTCGCCGTAGCGGCCCACAAGGAATTCTGGCGCCTCCTCGAGAAGCCTGACCGCGACCGCGACGAAAGCCGCGCGATGATCGCCGCCGCCCACGCCAATCTCTCCAACTGGGAAAAGATCGGCACTTTTGTCGAGGCGCAACGTGGCAACTGGCTTGTCGCCCGCGCCTATATCGAACTGGGCCTCGTCGAGCCGGCCCTGGTCTATGCCCGTAAGACCATGGAGATCACCGCGCAGCACCATCAGGAGCTGGCGGATTTCGACCGCGCCTTCGCCAAGGAGCTCGCCGCCCGCGCCTGGGCGCTCGCCGGCAACATCGTGCGCGCCAAGGCGCATCACGCCGACGCGCACATGCTCGGCGAGGCGATCGGCAGCGATGCCGACCGGCGCGAATTCTTCCGCCAGTTCGAGCGCGGCCCCTGGTTCAGGCTGCTCGACGGCGCAGACAGCGATGCCGGTCAGCCGCCGTCCGCCGTTGCGGCGAAAGTCGGCGAATAGGTTACGGCTGCGAGACGCTGAAGGTGTCGCAGCTGTTAACCGCGCCGGACTGGTAGCCCTGCTTGAACCATTTGGCCCGCTGCGCCGACGTGCCGTGGTTGAAGCTTTCCGGAACGACGTAGCCCTGCGTCCGCTTCTGGATGGCGTCGTCGCCGACCGCGGCCGCCGCGTTCAGGGCCTCGTCGATGTCGCCATCCTCGACCGCGCCGACCTTCTCGGAATGCTTCGCCCAGATACCGGCATAGCAATCGGCCTGCAGCTCGACGCGGATCGAGAGATCGTTCGATTCCTGCTCGCCGACGCTCTGGCGCTGTTGATTGACCTTCGGCAGCGTACCGACGAGGTTCTGGACGTGATGGCCGACCTCATGGGCGATGACATAGGCCTCGGCGAAATCGCCGGGCGCGTCGAAGCGGCTGGCAAGCTCGTCGTAGAAGGCGAGGTCGATATAGACCTTGCGATCGGCCGGGCAGTAGAACGGCCCCGTCGCGGCGCTGGCAAAGCCGCAGGCCGACGACGTCGAACTCGAGAAAAGGACGAGCGTCGGCTCCTGGTATGTCTGGCCGGCCGAGGTGAAGATCTCTTTCCAGGTGTCTTCGGTATCGGCGAGCACGGTCGCCACGAACTGGCCGCGTTCGTCACCGGGAACGCCCTGGTCGCCGGCCGTTGTGCCGCTCTGCGGCCCGATCTGGACACTGCTCCCGCTGCCGCCACCGCCGAGCCCGCCCAGCAGGGTCAGCGGATTGATGCCGAGCGCCCCCAGCAGACAATGAGAATGATGACGATGGTGCCGATGCCGAAACCACCGCCGCGGCCACCGCCGCTCGGCAGGCCGATCGGTATGCGGCCGCCACCGCTGCGTCCGAGGCCGCCGAAACCGCCGCCGCCGCTCTGCCCGCGCCGATCCTCGATGTTGCCGCTCTGCCGCCGTCCGCGCCACTGCATTCCGAAACCCTCCCAAGGCGAAGCCAGCTTCGCACCCCAGATGCCATGCCATAACGGACGAATGGCGCGATAAGGTTCCAAGTATAACCTTCACCACGGAAATGGCGAAGCAGCCTCGGGCACGACTTATCTCTTCCCCAACCTTACCTCAAAACCGGCGGAAAGCCTGTATTGGCCCCAAAGGAAATGCCTCGTAAGCTGCAGGCGAAGGCGTGATCCTCCGGAGGCCCCGGTCATGCGCTCATTTCTTGCCTGCATAGCCATTCTCGCCTCGGCGCTGCCGACGTTGGCCGAAGGCTTCAGCCCGGACGATCCGCTCTACCGCGACATCAAGCAGGCGGAAGAGGCGATGTTCGACGGCAAGGCCTTCCCGATGTGGCCGGAAGACATCCGCGACATCGAGAACCTCACCTTCGACCTCATCCACTGCGGCAGCCCGATCTACCAGACCGACATCTCGAGCGACCGGACCGAGATCGGGCTGGAATCGGTCGCCCATTGGGTGACCTACTGGAAGCGCAACCTGGCACGGATCGGCTTCCCCAAGGACATCTGGCTGCCGATCGTCGACGGTCTCGAGAAGGAGGCGCTGGCCAGGCTGCCGGCGGAATCGATCGAGCATCCCGATCATGACGGATCCAGCATCGCGATCGTCGACTACGACCGGCTCGCCCCCCTGCTCGCGGCGCTCGACCGCTACCGCGCTGAGAAAGACCGGAAGCTCCCGCCCGTCGTCGCCGACGGCGCCTGCGGCGATGGCCTCGTCGAGGTCCGCTACGCGCTCGTGCCGCCGGAGGGGACGCTCTTCGTCCTCTCGGAAATCCGCTTCCAGCTCTGCAAGGTGAAGGGCCTCGACCCGTATCGTCTATGCCGCCGGCCGCTTCCGCTACATGGTCGAATGGACCGACGGCACGACGACGGAAGGCACGCTGCCGACGATCTTCGAGGTGCCGGCCGACGAAAACGAGGCGATCACCATAAGGAAGAACGATGGCTGACGGGCTCGAGGATTTCCGCAAGCTCCTCGGCGAGTTCGCCTCGCTGGGCGCCTGGGCGGTCGGCGGCGCCGCGATCCCCTTCGTCGCCGCCCTCCTCTCGATCACGCCGCCCTGGCCGCCGGCCGGCATCGCACCGCTGACCTCGATCCTGGTGCTGATCGCCAATGTCGTCGTCTTCCAATTTCTGCGGAAGGCGCCACGGCGAAAGATCAACCGGACGATCATCCTGTCCTGCACGCTGATGGCAATCGCCGCACCGATCTATCTGCTGGCGCTGTCGATCCTCACCTACGACATCCCGACCACCGACGAGCGCCGTGCCAAGGGCTTCATCTGCTCGGCCGAAGTCCTGAGCATTCCCGACTACGCCGCCAAATGCCCCTTTCTGACGACGACCGAGATCGAGGCCGCGACCTACAATGCCGAGGAGCTGTGGACGCCGGAATCGATCGCCTTCGTCCGCGTCGGTCTGATCATGGCCTGGAGCCTGTGCTTCATCGCCCTCACCGGCATCATCAGCAGCTTTGCGGTCTACCAGATGCGGCAACGGGGATCGGGCAAGCCCACGGGCCCGGCCGCAAAGGATTCCGGGCCGACGCCGGCCTGACCCGCTGGGGCAGCGATCGCCGCTTAGCCGGACCGACGGCTCGCCAATAAGAAGAAATCGGTTTCCCGAAGTCCCATTCGGCCCTTGGTCATCCAGATGACCATCAGGCCGGCCAGCCGGTAGAGCGCGTAGACGGGGTAGGCTCTTTGCCGAAGCCGCTTGGCGTGATTGCCCTCGAACCGCCGGGCCGCCACGACCTCCAGGCCGGCGCCCCGCAACGCTTCGGCGAGAAGCCTGTCGTCGGAATCGGAAGCCGCGCCGAGCGGAAAGGGAGCATGGCCCGGCTTGCCGGCATTCTTGCTGCCGAGGAAATATCTGTGAAAGCCGACATGCACCCAGAAGGGTGTCCAGTGGGCGATCAGCCCTTTCATCGAGATGCCGAGAGGCCCGCGGATCAGCAGCAGGCCGCCCGGCGCCACCGTGCTGGCCAGGCGGCGGACCGCTTTCGGCGGTGCCTGCAGATGCTCCAGCACATCCCAGCAGATGACGAGATCGAATTGCCGGTCGTCGAAATCATGGGTCTCGAGATCGCCGACGATCTTCTCGTCGGCGATCCGGTTCACCGCGAGCGCCGCCGCGTCGGTATCGATCACGGTCACATGCCGGGCCGGCGGAAGGACAAGCTGGCTCTTCTTGCCGCCGCCCGCTTCGAGGACGCGGACCGCACCGCACCGATGCGGTAGAAAACGGTCGATTTCGCTCTGAATCCGTTCCCGCCACTGTTCCATATTCAAAGGTAGTCTTGAGCGACATGAGTCGGGAATTCAAATATTCGTTGTCCACTAATACTTGACTCGATTGCCGCGTTTCCTTTGATTCGATTCAACCATACGGAGCAACATCAGTATTTTTCAGGATAGAGCCACCCGAGGATCGGCGGGGTCACCGAGCTGCGGGGTTCCCCCCCTCGCCGTTTTCGCCTATAAGCCCCGCCTAGCCTGAAATTAAAGAGATTCGAGCCCCGGGCGGTCGCCGCGCCGGGGTTTTGTGCAACCCGCATGTCCGATCGAGACCCCTGACCGAGCAATGCCGAAACGTACAGATATCAATTCCATCCTCGTCATCGGCGCCGGCCCGATCGTCATCGGCCAGGCCTGCGAATTCGATTATTCCGGCACCCAGGCCATCAAGGCGCTGAAGGAGGAAGGCTTCCGGGTCGTCCTCGTCAATTCCAATCCGGCGACGATCATGACCGACCCGGATCTCGCCGACGCGACCTATATCGAGCCGATCACGCCCGAGATCGTCGCCAAGATCATCGAGAAGGAACGCGCCGAGCGGCCGCAGGACAAGCTCGTGCTGCTGCCGACCATGGGCGGCCAGACGGCGCTGAACTGCGCCCTGTCGCTCCGCCGCATGGGCGTCCTCGACAAACACGACGTCGAGATGATCGGCGCCACTGCCGAGGCCATCGACAAGGCCGAGGACCGCGAGCTCTTCCGCGAGGCGATGATGCGCATCAACCTCGAGACGCCGAAGGCCGCCTTCGTCAACACCTCCGAGCTGAAGCAGCGCTTCCGCACCGAGCGCGCCGCGCATGTCACGGAGATCGAGGCGAAGTTTCCGGCCGGCGAGGAGCGTAAACGCGCGCTGGAGACCTTCGCCGCCGAATGGTCGGCCGGTGAGCGGCTGCGCCGCGACGAGCACCGCCTGACGGCGCAGCTCCAGGCGCTGCACGCCGTCGGCGTCACCAGCCTGCCGGCGATCGTGCGCCCCTCCTTCACGCTCGCCGGCACCGGCGGCGGTATCGCCTACACGCTCGAAGACCTCTACGACCTCGTGCTCGGCGGCGTCGACGCCTCGCCGACCAGCGAAGTCCTGGTCGAGGAATCCGTCCTCGGTTGGAAGGAATTCGAGATGGAGGTGGTCCGCGACAAGAAGGACAACTGCATCATCGTCTGCTCGATCGAGAATATCGATCCGATGGGCGTCCATACCGGCGACTCGATCACCGTCGCGCCGGCGCTGACGCTGACCGACAAGGAATTCCAGATGATGCGCGACGCCTCGATCGCGGTGCTCCGCGAGATTGGCGTCGAGACCGGCGGCTCGAATGTGCAGTTCGCCGTCAACCCGGCCGACGGAAGGCTGGTCGTCATCGAGATGAACCCGCGCGTCTCGCGCTCCTCGGCGCTGGCGTCCAAGGCGACCGGCTTCCCGATCGCCAAGGTCGCCGCGAAGCTCGCCATCGGCTACACGCTCGACGAGCTCGACAACGACATCACCGGCGGCGCCACCCCGGCCTCCTTCGAACCGACCATCGACTACGTGGTCACCAAGATCCCGCGTTTCGCCTTCGAGAAGTTTCCCGGCGCCGAGCCGATCCTGACCACCTCGATGAAATCGGTCGGCGAGGTCATGGCGATCGGCCGGACCTTTGCCGAAAGCCTGCAGAAGGCGCTCCGCGGCCTCGAGACCGGCCTTTCCGGCCTCGACGAGACGCCGATCCCCGGCCTCGGCCAGGGCGACGACCGGAACGCCATCCGCGCCGCCCTTGGCACGCCGACGCCGGACCGCCTGCTCCGCTGCGGCGAGGCGCTTCGCCTCGGCCTGTCGGTCGAGGAGATCCACGCCGCCTGCAAGATCGATCCCTGGTTCCTCAGGCAGTTGCAGGGAATCGTTGAATCGGAACAGAAGGTCCGCTCGCTCGGCCTCCCCGATACTGCCGGGCCGCTCCGCCGCCTGAAGGCGCAGGGGTTCTCCGATGCTCGCCTCGCCTCGCTCGTCGGCAAGACCGAAGCTGAGGTCGCGACACTCCGCAAGCGCCTCGACGTCCACCCGACCTTCAAGCGCATCGACACCTGCGCCGCCGAATTCGCCTCGCCGACCCCCTATCTCTATTCGACCTACGAGGTCGCTTTCGCCGGCAGCTTCGTCGACGAGGCGGCGGTCAGCGACCGCAAGAAGGTGATGATCCTCGGCGGCGGTCCGAACCGCATCGGCCAGGGCATCGAGTTCGACTATTGCTGCTGCCACGCCTGCTTCGCGCTTGCCGATGCCGGCTACGAATCGATCATGGTCAACTGCAATCCGGAGACCGTGTCGACCGACTACGACACCTCCGACCGGCTCTATTTCGAGCCGCTGACCGCCGAGGACGTACTCGAGATCGTCCGCGTCGAGCAGGCCAGGGGGACTCTTGTCGGCGTCATCGTCCAGTTCGGCGGGCAGACGCCGCTGAAGCTTGCCGCCGCCCTGCAGGAGGCGAATGTGCCGATCCTCGGCACCTCGCCCGACATGATCGACCTTGCCGAGGACCGCGACCGCTTCGCCCGGCTCCTCACCAAGCTCGGCCTCCGCCAGGCCAAGAACGGCATCGCCTATTCGGTAGAGCAGGCCCGCATCATCACGGGCGAGCTCGGCATGCCGCTGGTCGTCCGGCCGTCCTATGTGCTCGGCGGCCGCGCCATGCAGATCATCCGCGACGAGGAGCAGCTTTCGAACTACCTCCTCGGCACGCTGCCCGAACTGGTGCCCTCCGACGTCAAGGCGCGCTACCCGAACGACAAGACCGGCCAGATCAACACGGTCCTCGGCAAGAACCCGCTGCTCTTCGACCGTTACCTGTCGGATGCGATCGAGATCGACGTCGACGCCATCGCCGACGGCAAGGCGGTCTTCATCGCCGGCATCATGGAGCATATCGAGGAGGCCGGCATCCATTCGGGCGATTCCGCCTGCTCGCTGCCGCCCTATTCGCTGTCGCCGGAGGTGCTGAAGGAGCTCGAGCGCCAGACGCGGGCGCTCGCTTTGGCGCTGGAAGTCGGCGGCCTGATGAATGTGCAATATGCGCTGAAGGACGGCGACCTCTACGTGCTCGAGGTCAATCCGCGCGCGTCGCGCACCGTGCCCTTCGTGGCCAAGACCATCGGCCTGCCCGTCGCCAAGATCGCGGCCCGCATCATGGCTGGCGAGAAGCTCGCCGATTTCGACCTGACGCCGAAGCTGATCTCCCATGTCGCGGTCAAGGAAGCCGTCTTCCCCTTCGCCCGCTTCCCGAATGTCGACACCCTGCTCGGGCCGGAGATGCGCTCGACCGGCGAGGTGATGGGCCTCGACACGTCGTTCGCGGTCGCCTTCGCCAAGAGCCAGCTCGGCGCCGGCGGGCTGATGCCGACGAGCGGCACGCTGTTCGTTTCGGTGCGCGATTCCGACAAGCCGAAGATCGTCGAGCCGATCCGGCGGCTGGCCGGCATGGGCTTCAAGATCATCGCGACCAGCGGAACCCAGCGCTATCTCGTCCAGGAAGGCATCGATTGCGTCAAGATCAACAAGGTACTTGAAGGCCGGCCGCACATCGTCGATGCTATCAAGAACGGTGAGGTCCAGCTCGTCTTCAATACGACCGAGGGCGCCCAGGCCTACTCAGACAGCCGCTCGCTCAGGCGCGCCGCCCTGTTGCACAAGGTTCCCTACTACACCACCATCGCGGGAGCCGCCGCCGTGTCGCTGGGGATCGAGGCTTACAGGGCCGGCAACCTTGAAGTCCGGCCGCTGCAATCCTATTTCGCGACAGCGGCCTGACGGCTGCGTTGCGGGTCTAAAAGCAGGCGCCCTTCGGCAATTGCCCGGCGCGGCAGGCCCGGCGGGGACGTTACGCGAGTGAGAGCGAAGCTGCGGAATGACCGGATCGGCCGGCCATCCGCGGTGATTTATTGTCGCCTTCCCCGCTTTTGAGCGGAGAAGAGCAGGATAAAGGTCGAGAAAGATGGAAAAGATTCCGATGACCGCTTCAGGCCATGCGGCGCTGGAATCCGAATTGAAGCGCCGGACAAGCGAAGAGCGTCCGCGCATCATCGAGCTGATCGCCGAAGCGCGCGGCCATGGCGACCTGTCCGAGAACGCCGAGTATCACGCCGCCAAGGAGGCCCACGGCCTCAATGAGGGCCGGATCCTCGAGATCGAGGAACAGCTTTCGCGCGCCGAGATCATCGACATCTCCAAGCTTTCCGGCTCGAAGACCATCAAGTTCGGGGCGACCGTGACCCTGGTCGACGAGGACACCGAAGAGAAGAAGAAATACCAGATCGTCGGCGACCAGGAAGCCGACGTGAAGGAAGGCCGCATCTCGATCTCCTCGCCCATCGCCCGCGCCCTCATCGGCAAGGGCAAGGGCGACACCGTCGAGGTCGCCGCCCCCGGCGGCGCGCGCTCCTACGAGGTGCTGGACGTCAAGTACCGGTAGAGGCGAGACCCTCCACATATTCGATGTCATGCCCGCGAATGCGGGCATCCAGTAGCCGCAGGCAGAAATTATCCCGTCGGCGGGTGCGTTTACTGGGTCCCCTGAGTTCACAAACGAAGTGCAACACCTCTATAGGGAGGTGCTGCGATGGGACGAAGCTACGCCCAGCTTTCATTGGAAGAGCGGTGTACGATTTCCCGACTTCAAGCCGACGGGGTCTCGGTCCGGCAAATCGCGTCAGCTGTGGATCGCGCGCCATCGACGATCGCTCGCGAACTGAAGCGCAATAGCGGCCGCCAGGTCGGCTACAAGCCGGCCTATGCCGAGGAACAGGCCCGCGCGCCAGGCGCTGGTCGGGATCACGTCTGGAGCGCCAGCCCGACCTGCGTGACAGGGTCCTGACCGATCTCAAGCGCGGCTGCTCCCCCGAGCAGATCGCCGGCCGCCTCGAACGCGAACGCGGCCACCCGGTCATCTCCTATGAGAGCATTTATCGCTTCATCTACGCCCAGATCACCCGCACCACGGACTGGAACTGGCGCCGTTACCTGCCCCGCGGCAAGAGCAAACGGGGCTTTCGTGGCAAGGGCGGCGGAAGCCCGGCATCCTTCATTCAAGGCCGGATCTCTATAGCTCAGCGGCCCCTGGTCGTCGGCGACCGGCGCGAGCCCGGGCACTGGGAAGCCGACCTCATGCTCTTCGCCAAATACGGCCAGGCCGTCCTCGCCATCCACGAGCGACAGTCCCGCCTCGTCATCGCTGTCCGGCCGCCGAACAAGGCCGCCGACCCGATCGCCGACCGCCTCGTCAGCCTCTTCGCCGCCCTGCCGCCGTCACTGCGTAAGACGGTCACCTTCGATAACGGCACCGAGTTCGCCAGACATCACCGCCTCCACCAGATCGCCATGCAGACCTATTTCTGCGACCGATACGCGCCCTGGCAGAAAGGCGGCATCGAGAATGCCATCGGACGAATCCGACGCTTCATACCCAGAAAGACCGATCTCGCAACAATCTCGGACGAACGCTTCAACCAGATCATCCGCGCCTACAACAACATCCCCAGAAAATGCCTTGCCTTCAAAACACCAGCCGAGGTCTTCTCCGACAAACTGTTGCACTTCGAATGTGAATCCACCTCCTCGCCTTCGCGAGGACGACAGCCCAGGATTGGGCTGCTCAGCCCCTCGCCCCACGCATGCCAAACCCGTGCAGATCACGAAGCCCTGCATTGCAGGACCGGCCCGGAAGGGCCATATGTGGGCAGGAAAAGCAGCGGATTCGGGCCGTAAAGCCATGACTCATATTCATTCCAGGGCGATCATCGTCGGCTCGGGGCCGGCCGGCTATACGGCGGCGATCTATGCGGCCCGCGCCATGCTGGAACCCGTCCTGATTTCGGGCGTCCAGACCGGCGGCCAGCTCACCACCACCACCGACGTCGAGAATTATCCGGGCTTCGCCGAGGTCATCCAGGGCCCTTTCCTGGTCGAGCAGATGAAGGCGCAGGCCCTGCATGTCGGCACGAAGATGGTCGCCGACCATATCGATTCGGTCGACCTGTCGCGCCGGCCGTTCCGGCTCGTCGGCGATTCCGGCGACACCTACAGCGCCGACGCGCTGATCATCGCGACGGGCGCGCAGGCAAAATGGCTGAACCTGCCCTCGGAGCACACCTTCCGAGGTTTCGGCGTCTCGGCCTGCGCCACCTGCGACGGCTTCTTCTACAAGGACCGCGAAGTCGTGGTCATCGGCGGCGGCAACACGGCCGTCGAGGAAGCGCTGTTCCTGACCCACTTCGCCAGGAAGGTGACGGTCATTCATCGCCGCGACGCGTTCCGCGCCGAAAGGATCCTGCAGAACCGGCTCTTCGCCAATCCGAAGATCGAGGTGATCTGGGACACGGTGGTCGACGACATTCTCGGCACCACCGGCTTTCCGCCCTCGGCCCACGGCGTGAAGCTCCGCAGCATCAAGACCGGCAAGGTCAGCGACCTGAAGACCGACGGCATCTTCGTGGCGATCGGCCATGCACCCGCCGTCGAGTTCCTGAACGACAAGCTGCGGATGAAGCCGGGCGGCTACATCTGGACGGCGCCGGATTCGACGGCGACCAGCATACCCGGCGTCTTCGCGGCCGGCGACGTCACCGACGACGTCTTCCGCCAGGCTGTGACGGCGGCGGGCATGGGCTGCATGGCGGCGCTTGAAGCCGAGCGGTTCCTGGCGGTGGAAAAAGAGACGGCAGCCGAAGCCGCCGAATAGCCGATCCGAACCGGGGGAAGACGGACGATGGACTGGGACAAGCTCCGTATTTTCCATGCCGCTGCACAGGCCGGCTCCTTCACCCATGCCGGCGAGAGCCTCAACATGAGTCAGTCGGCGGTCAGCCGCCAGGTGAGTGCGCTCGAAGCCGATCTCGGCGTCTCGCTGTTCCACCGCCATGCGCGCGGCCTGATCCTCACCGAGCAGGGCGAGCTCCTCTTCCGCACCGCCAACGACGTCATGACCAAGCTCGACACGGTCAAGGCGCATCTGACCGAGACCAAGGAGAACCCCTCCGGGACATTGCGCGTCACGACCACGGTCGCGCTCGGCTCGACATGGCTCACCGGACGCGTCCAAGAGTTCCTCGACCAGTATCCCGACGTGAATCTGCATCTCGTGCTGGAGGACGGCGAGCTCGACCTCAACATGCGCCAGGCCGACGTCGCGATCCGGCTCCGCCAGCCGGTGCAGCCGGACCTCATCCAGCGTCGGCTCTTCACCGTACACTACCATATGTTCGCGGCACCGGCTTACGTCGCCAAATACGGCGAGCCGAAGAGCATCGCCGATGTCGACAACCATCGCATCGTCACCTTCGGCGTGCCCGTGCCGCCCGGCATCCGCGATGTGAACTGGCTGGAGATCGCCGGCCGCGATGCCGACGACCCGCGCGAGGCGGCGCTCAAGATCAACAACATCTATGCGATCAAGAAGGCCGTCGAACTCGGCGCCGGCGTCGCCATCCTGCCCGATTACATGATCGAGCAAGATTCCAAACTCGTCCGACTATTGCCCGACGCCGCCGTTCCAACATTCGACACGTATTTTACCTATCCCGCCGAGCTGAAAAACTCGGCCCGTGTCCACGTCTTCCGCGACTTTCTTCTATCGAAAGCTCAGAACTGGTCCTACTGATCAGGCGCAACGCTGTGACATGGATTCAACACTCGCCAATATTATAGGCATTCGGCAGGTATATTGGGGAGATCGTGTTGCACCCTTGACTCACGCTCCTACAATTGGTGTGCCGGTGCGGTGATTCGAACGTTTTCTCCTCCCTGCGTTTGAGTTGCCGGCCGGGTGTTCCCTCTGGAAGGTGTTTGTCGGATCGATCGACGATGCGGCAAAAACTAGCCGGGCCCTAGCGGCCCGGCCTTTGTTTGTGCGCCAGGTTCGTGCGCTCTAGACTGCCGCGCCCTCGCCTCACATATACAGCGGCTCGTCGTCGAGCCCGCCATAGAGGCCGGCAACGAACTCGCCATAGCCGTTGAAGATCTGCGTCGGCACCAGTTCGCCCGTGGTGATGTCGCGCTCCATCGCCTGGCTCCAGCGCGGATGCCGCACGTCCGGATTCACATTCGCCCAGAAGCCGTATTCGGCCGGCTGGATCTGCTGCCAGAAGCTGACCGGCTGCTCATCGACGAAGGAGAAGCGGACGATCGATTTGATCGACTTGAAGCCGTATTTCCACGGCAGGTGCAGACGGAGCGGCGCCCCCATCACCTTGCCGACCGGCTTGCCATAGGCGCCGGTGACCAGGAAGGCGAGTTCGTTGGTCGCCTCGGCGATGGTCAGGCCCTCGACATAAGGCCACGGGTAAAAACTGTTCTGGCCGCTCGCCATCGCCGGGTCGAGGAAACTTTCCATGCGCAGGAAACGCGCATTGGAAAGCGGCCGCGCCAGCTCGACCAGCGAGGCCAGCGGAAAGCCGGTCCACGGCACCGCCATCGACCACCCCTCGACGGCGCGATGGCGGTAAAGCCGCTCCTCGAGCGGCATCCGGCGGATCAGGTCGTCGATCGAGAAGAAAAGTTCCTTCTCGACCATGCCGTCGATGCGCAGTTCCCACGGCCGCGTGCGCAGAGCCTCGGCCTCGCCGGCGACATCCATCTGCGTGCCGAATTCGTAGAACTTGTTGTAGTTGGTATTGGCGGTTTCCGGTGTGATCCGCCGGCCGGTTGCGTATTTGCTGTTGCGCGGCGCCGGATAGAGGCCGGCGGTAAGATCGGACTGCGCCAACGCCGCATTTGGAAGAAGACTGCCGGCGACACCGCCGAGCATCGCCAGGCCCGCGACACGGATGATCTCGCGGCGATTGAGATAGACCGATTCAGGCGTTGCCAGCCTTTCGGGAATCTCCCATCCGCGCCGTTGCCGGAAATACATCAACGCCTCCGTCCCGCATCGGCCGTTAGATTGATCGGCAAGCGCGGCGCGATCAAGTCTCGATTGAAGATCGTTGCATGCGCATGTGAAAGGCGTACTGCGCTATTGCGGACGCGCCCACCATTCCGGCAGCGGATGGCGCTCGACCGGCGTCCAGGAACTGTCCGTCAGAACGACCGTCGGCGTGAAATCGGCGGCGGGCGCATAGTTCGCCGAATGGAAATCGGCCATGGCGACCGCTTCGAGCAGCTTCGACACCGGCAGCCGCCGCCGGTCATAGGCCGGCTCGATCCCGGGACCACGGACAGCGAACAGCGCCGAAAAGCTGACGATCAGGTCGTTGTCGTCGAAGCGGCCCTTCGTATCGACGCGCGGCTCCGTCTCGGTCATCCGCGAACCGTGATCGCCATGGATGACGAAGACGGCATTGGCGCCCGCCGGCGTCGAGGCGGCGGCCGCAAAGATGGCATCGAGCTTGGTCAGGACACAGGAGATCTGGTCGAAATAGGCGATCTCGCGATCATGCCTCGCGATCGACGTCGCGTCGCGATGCATCCAGTCGGACAGCTTCTTCAACTGGCAGGATCTGTCCATCACATAAGGATAGTGCGGCGCAAAGGCATGGACGAAATACGCGGTGCCGGGCTTGGCCTGGCGAAGCTCCGACGCCAACTGGTCGAGCGTCGCGAGCGCACCGAAAGCGACCGGATCCTGCTCGGGCCGCAGGGCAGGCAGGGCGACGTCGTAGCGCCGCGCCAGCGCCGAGACCAGATCGTAGGAATTGGCCAGACCTCGAAAAAAACTGGAAAGGCTGCCCATGTCGTTGACGGCAAGCCGCGCCTTCTCAACTGCCGTCAGCGGCGCTTCGGCCATGTCGCCGAAGTCCGACCGGCGCTTCGTCTCGCAGAAGACGATGGGGCCGACCTCGCAATAGTCGATATATTCCCTCTGATAGACGTGGATGCCGTATCCGAGCGCGCCGAGCTTGTCGAAATAGGCGTTCTTTCGCATCACCGCGCCGTTCTTGAAGCCCAGTTCCCGACCCTGTTCGACGCCGAAATTGAGGATTTCCGGGATCGAATTGACCGAGTGAAAATACGCGCTGTAGGCGCCACCGAAGAGACGAAAATCATTCCGGAGATAAAACGCTTTCAGCTTGTCGCGGATCGCTCGAGTCTCGGGCGCGTCGCCAAGGATGCCCTCGATGCCGATATGCTCGTCGAGGATGATGTGCACCAGGACCGGCGCATCCGAAGCGGGCAAACCCGAGGCGAGCCGGCGGCCATCGCCGCCCGAACCCGCGGCGATCCCGGCAAGGCCGGTTGTCAGCACCACGCCGGCGGCGATGCCGAGAAACGTCATCATGTGCCGGCGAAGAACGAGCCCGATGACCGCTGTACCGACGACGGCGACGATCGGATCGAAATTCAGATCGAGCGCCAGTAAGACGAGAACATATTGCAGAAGCGATCGTCCGACGCCGCTCATCGTCGCGTAGACCAGACCGCTGACGATCGCCACGGCAATGAAGAACGCAGCAACGAGACCGACTTCCGGCCTCAGCAGCGGATATTCGTTATGGCCGAGAAAATTGACGAGAGACGCGAGGAGCACCAGCGCCCCTGTCGAGGCGGCGAGCGTCGGCTCACGCCACGCCGACGACAACCGTCCGGCCCTGCTGCCGGAATGCATCACCGGCTCCGGCATGGCTTGCACGACACGATCTTGCTCCGAGCAAACAGATTTCGCCGTCGAAAATGACGAGCTGGGACGAATTGAATGAATCGCGGCCCCGATGCTTCAGAAAGATCCATCTTCGTAAAGATTTGGTGAGGGTCTTTCAGGCAAAATCCATCCACGTCAAAGATCGTCCCCGACCGCAGGCCGAATGGCCGACGTCTCGAACAGGAATTCCGCATGTCCACGATCGTCTACTATGCGCTCCTCGCGGGCTCGATCTCGATCGCAGCCACCGGCCCCGCCTATGCCTATCTCGATCCGGGTACCGGCAGCATCATCCTGCAGTCGGTGATTGGCGCCGTCGCGGCCGGGCTGGTCATCGGACGGACCTACCTCTACCGCATCAAGGCCTGGTTCGCTGTTTGCAGGCGTCGGAGTGAATGATCGCCGCCGAACCCGATCCGGGATCGTTCCGCGATCCCGGCAGCCGCGTCTATGTCGACCGTCAGCGCATTCTTCGTGCCGTCATGACGAGAAGTGCGCCCGCCTATGAGGCGGCACGCGATGCAGCGCTTTATGAGACTTTGACGGCACAGGGATATCTCCTGCCGTCGCGCGAGATCCCCACCGGCGAGGGGTTGGCGGAGGCGGCATACACGCTCGAACATCCCCGCATCCCCTTCATCTCCTATCCCTACGAGTGGAGCTTCGCGCTTCATCGCGCCGCAGCCCTCCTCCACCTCGATCTACACCTCGCCGCGCTTGACGCCGGTTTCACGCTCTCCGACGCGACCGCCTACAATGTCCAGTTCCGCGGCGCCGAGCCGGTTTTCATCGATCACCTGTCGCTCCGCCCCTATGTCGAGGGCGAGATCTGGACGGGCCATCGCCAGTTCTGCATGCAATTCCTCAATCCGCTACTTTTCTGGAACAAGCTTCGCATTCCCCCGAATGCCTGGTTCAGGGGCAGCCTTGAAGGGATCACACCGGAGGAGACCTCGGCTGTCCTGCCACTCTCGGCGAAGCTCTCCTGGACGGTAATGACGAATGTCAGCGCGCAGGCTGCCCTGCAGCGCCGGCAGATCGGCACATCGGCAGATAACAACGCCAGGCTCAGACAGGCCAAGCTGCCGCGCACGGCGTTTCGCGGAATGCTGTCGGGCCTTCGAAGCTACATTGCCGGCATGAAGGCGCCGACCGGCAAGACTGTCTGGGCGAACTACGCCAACACGACGAGCTATACGGGCGGCGAAGCCGGAACGAAGCGAAGCTTCGTGCAGGAAATGACCGCCGCGACCAGGCCGTCGCTCCTCTTCGATCTCGGCTGCAACACCGGCGATTATTCGGAAGCGGCCCTCCAGGCGGGCGCCGCCGCAGTCGTCGGCTTCGATTTCGACCACGCCACGCTCGACCAAGCCTTCACCCGCTTCCGAAGCGCCGGCCAGTCCTTCCTGCCCCTCTGGATGGACGCCGCCAATCCGAGCCCCTCGCAGGGCTGGGCCGAGTCCGAACGCCGGGGCCTCCAGGCCCGCGCAGGCGCCGATGCCTTGATTGCGCTCGCCTTCATCCACCACATCGTCATCGGCCGGAACGTGCCTCTGGACATGGCCGTCGACTGGCTGGTCGGCCTCGCGCCGACCGGCATCATCGAGTTTCCATCGAAGGACGACCCGATGGTCCAGCGCCTGCTGGCATTGCGCGAGGACATCTTTTCCGACTACACCGGCGAGGCGTTTCTGGCCGCGATCGGTGTCCGTTCGCGCATCGTCAAGACGATCTTGCTACCCGAAAACGGCCGGATGCTGGTCTGGTACGAGCGTCCGAAAGCACCGGGCTGAGGCGCCGGAACGGCCGGCGAAGCCCTGCCTTCGACTGGCTGCCTAAGGACTTTGGCAACCAATCCGGGCGTTAATGACGGCTTCTGCAGCGAGGATTCGTCCGCTTGGAAGACATCGGCCAAATCGGAGAACGCCCCGCGCCGGCATTGTCCGTCGTCGTGCCCTGCTACAATGAGATCGCGGGTCTCGCCGAGATGCACCGGCGGCTCGGCGAAGCCTGCCGCGCCGCGGCGGCGCCGTCCTACGAGATCGTCCTCGTCAATGACGGCTCGACCGACGGCACGGGAGCCGCGATCGCGAGCCTGGCAACCTCCGATCCGCATACGGTCGGCATCGACCTTGCCCGCAATTACGGCCACCAGATCGCGCTGACGGCGGGCCTCGAATTCTGCCATGGCGAGAGAATCCTGATCATCGACGCCGACCTCCAGGATCCGCCCGAACTGCTCGCCGCTTTCATGGCGAAGATGGATCAGGGTTTTGACGTGGTCTACGGCCAGCGCGCCTCGCGCCAGGGCGAAGGCTGGTTCAAGCTGCTCAGCGCGAAGCTTTTCTACCGCTTGCTCGGCCATGTGGTCGATATCGACATTGCCCCGGACACCGGCGATTTCCGGCTCATGAACCGGCGGGCTCTCGACCATCTCAACGCCATGCCGGAACGCTACCGCTTCATTCGCGGCATGGTGAGCTGGATCGGGCTCAAGCAGGCGGCGCTGCCCTATGAGCGGCAGGCGCGCTTCGCCGGGACGACGCATTATCCGCTGAAGAAGATGCTGCTGCTTGCCGCCGACGCGCTGACCAGCTTCTCGATCGTTCCACTGCGCTTCGCCTCGATGCTCGGCTTCGTCTTCGGGCTGTTCGGGCTCATGGCGCTGGGCTTCACGGTCTTTTCCTGGCTGGCCGGCCATGTCCTGCCCGGCTGGACGAGCCTTGCCTCGCTGATCCTGATCATCGGCAGCGTGCAACTTCTCATGCTCGGCATCTTCGGCGAATATCTCGGCCGCATGTATATGGAAGCGAAGCGCCGGCCGCTTTACATCGTCGACCGCGTCGTTGGCCCGTCCGGCCGCAACGAGGTGCCCCGCCTCCGCGAGAAGCTCGCCGAGGCGATCCGTGCTTGAGGCGGAGTTCGACCGCTTCGCCGCCGAATATCGCGAGCAGCATGCGGCCAGCATCCGGCTGAGTGGCGAGACGCCGGAATATTTCGCCGAATACAAGATTCGCGATGTCGCCGAAGCAATTGCCGGGACGCCGCGGCGGATCCTCGATTTCGGCGGCGGCGTCGGCAACTCGCTGCCCTATATGCGGCGCTACTTTCCGACGAGCGAGATCACCATCCTCGATCCTTCGGCGGCATCGCTCGACATCGCCGCCAAGCGCTTTCCGGGACAGGCGACGTTCCAACATTTCGACGGAACGACCATTCCCTTCGCTGACGGCGCCTTCGACCTCGTCTTCACCGCTTGCGTCTTCCACCACATTCCGGCAGCCGAGCATGTCGGACTTCTGCGCGAGATCGGCCGCGTGCTGGCGCCCGGCGGCAGCTTCTTCCTGTTCGAGCACAACCCGCTCAATCCGCTGACGCTGCACGCCGTGCGCAATTGCGCCTTCGACGAGAATGCGGTGTTGATCGGCGCCGGCGAGATGCGCGAGCGCTTTGCAGCCGCGGGTTTCTTCCGCAGCGAAACGCGCTTCCGGCTGTTCTTTCCGCGTTTCCTTGCCAAGCTCCGGCCGCTGGAACGCTACCTGACCGGGCTGCCGCTCGGCGCGCAGTATTTCATCCGCGCAGCTAAGAAGACCGCCTGAACACCCAGAGGCGGCCGAGAACAAAGTTCATCGGCGGCACGATCAACACCATCAGCGCCAACGCGACGATGAACGGTCCTCCGAAATAGGTCTGCACGATGTAGGCAATCGCCGTCGTCACGACGAAGGCAAGCGCCGCCATGGCCGCAAAGCGCCCGAGGCTTTGCGCATGGTCGGCGGCGCCCGAGAAGGTCCAGTAGAAATTGCCGAGATAGCTGGTCGTGACGCTGCACAGGAAGCCGACTGTGTTGGCGGCCAGCGGCGGCGCGCCGAGGAGATTGGCGAAGAAAGCGGCGGCGACATGGACAACGGTCGCGACACTGCCGACGCCGATAAAGCGAAGAAGCTGCACCAGGATTAAGGGTAGGCCATCGGTAGCAGCCGGGACTCTGTCGGGAGGGCGCATTGCCGGTTTCCGCTCCGCGCGACGGCCGCGCTCTTCGCCGTTCAAAAGCGGCATGAGGTCGTTGGAATCATCGATCGCTCATCATACTCCGCCCATTCCCGCGCCAAGCGGGAATCCAGTGTCCGGGGTGAGGCGTGAGTTCGTCGCCCCTGGGTCCCCGCTTGCGCGGGGACGAGCGGGAGAGGAGCGGCTTGCTCTCTTCAGGCCGCCTTCGCCCGCGCCTTTTCGACGATCTGGTCGGCGAGCCTGCCGCTCAACTCGGCAAGATGGTCGAAGCGGCTCCTGAAGGTGCCGACCCCGGCCGTCGCCGATCGAAGCTCGACGATCAGGTCCCGTATCTCCGATTCCGGGATCATCGCCTCGACCACATCCCAGCCCGTCCAGCCCGGCCGCGCATCGAAGCCGAGAAGCTGGCCGCGCCGCTGCGAGACGATGCCGTTGACCCGCGCGGTAGCGTCGGCAGGAACGGCGATCTCGACCTTGCGGACCGGTTCCAGCAGCACCGGCTTGCACTCCACCATGCCCTCGCGCATGCCGATCTGCGCCGCAGTGCGGAAGGCCATGTCGGAGGAATCGACCGTGTGATACGAGCCGTCGGTGAGGCGCACCGAGATATCGACGACCGGGAAACCGAGCGGCCCGCGGCTGAGATATTCGGTGACGCCCTCCTCCACCGACGGGATGTAGTTCTTTGGCACGACGCCGCCGGTGATCGAGTTGGTGAACTGAAAGCCGGCGCCGCGTGGCAGCGGCCCGATGGCGAGCACCACGTCGCCGAACTGGCCATGGCCGCCGGATTGCTTCTTGTGACGGCCGCGGACGCTGGTCGAGCCGCGGATCGTCTCCTTGTAAGGGACGGATGGCTCGCGCGTCCGGATCGAGATGCCGTATTTGCCGGTGAGGCGTTCGAGGGCGACGCGAAGATGCATCTCGCCCTGCCCTTCCATCAGGGTCTCGCCGGTATCCTGCGTATGGACGACGCGGAGCGACGGATCTTCCTCCATCGCCTTGGTGAGCGCCGCCGAGAGCTTGACCTCGTCCTTCCGCTCGGACGAAGCGACCGCCATGCCGAGCACCGGTTCGGGAGATATGAGCTCGGCGATTTGAGCAGGTGCCGTCTTGCCGGTGCCAAGCGTCATGCCGGTCCGCGCGCCGTCGAGCTTGCCGAGGCCGACGGTCTCGCCAGCCTGCGCCACGTCGCGCTTCGAGGCCTGTTGCCCCATGACGCGGAAGACACCGGAGACGCGGCCGGCAAAGCCCTCCGGCCCGGTCAGCTCGACGCCCTCACCGACCGACCCGGACAGGAGCCGCGCCACCGATATCTTGCCGCCATGCGTCGTGTGCAGGGTCTTCAGGACCTGCAGCACGGTATCGTTACCGCTGATGCCGAGGCGGGCGCGGGTGTCGCTGATGCCCGGCGCCTCGTGGCGGATCGCCTTCAGCAGCCGTCCGACGCCGTTGCCATGCTCGGCCGAGCCGATCAGCACCGGGCAGATGTCGCCGGCCCGCATCTCCACGACGAGATCGGCGAAGATCTTGTCGCGCGGCGGCGGGATATCTTCCAGGAGCTGCTCCATCAGTTCGTCGTCATAATCGGCGAGCCGCTCGAGCATCGCGTAACGCGCCTCGACCTCGCGGGCCCGGTCGTCATCGTTCATGTCGACGACCTCGCTCGCCGCATGCTCGCGATAGACGAAGGCGCGCTCCAGCGCGAGATCGATGAAGCCGGTGACGACCTCCGTCTGCCAGATCGGGATGTGGCGGAGCACCAGCGGGATACCGCTTGCCGGCTGCAGCGTCTCCAGCGTCCGGCGGACGCCGGTCTCGGCCTTGTCGACCTTGTTGAGGAACAGGATGCGCGGCACGCCCTTGTCTTCAAGCGCTTTCAGGATGACCTGCAGCGCCGGGATCTTCTTCTCGTCGGCTTCCGCGACGACGACCGCGAGATCGACCGCGGCGAGCACGCCGTCCGCCTCGGAAGCGAATTCGATCGAGCCGGGACAATCGAGGATGGTCAGCCGGTCGCCCATGAAGTCGGTCTCGGCGATGTTGACCTCGACGCTCATCTGATGGGCGCGCGCCTCGGGCGAGGCGTCGCCGACCGTGTTCTTTTCCGCCACGGTTCCCTGGCGCGTCACCGCCCCGGTCCGTGCCAGGATCGCTTCAAGAAGGGTCGTCTTGCCGCTGGCGAATGGGCCCACAAGTGCAATGCACCGGGGTCCGGCGACTCTGCCATTGCCGTCTGCCATGACCGTGCCTCCCGCGTTTTTGGCGTTTCTGACGGGAACCACGCGGGCCGTCCGCGCGGCACCACGGCTGGATCGTTTCAGGGATCGGGCCGCGTGACAAGTCCGGCACAAAAGGAAGGCTTGATCGTGACGGCGGGAAAGGGCATCGGGATCAGGTCAGGAGATTCCCGAAATGCTTGCCGCCTATAAGCTTTCCGCAACGGGTCCGGTCGAGATCGACGCCAGCGCCGGCATTCCCGCCGATGCCGACTGGGTCGACCTCATGTCACCGACGCCGGAAGAGGACAAGGCGGCGGAGGCCTTTCTCGGCGCCAGCCTGCCGACCCGCGAGGAGTCGCTGGAGATCGAATTCTCCAGCCGCTTCTATACCGAGGACGGCGCCGTCTTCATGACCACGAGCCTCCTCACCGGCGTCGATGTCGGTAAGCCGGTGATCGTGCCCTTCACCATGGTGCTCGCCGGCGAGCGCATGGTGACGCTCCGCTACGACGAGTTGCGCGCCATAAAGCTCTTCCTGGCGCGCGCCGCCAAGCCGGAAAATGCCTGTCATACAGTGGCTTCGGTCTTTTCGCTGATGATCGAGGCGATCATCGAGCGCTCCGCCGACGTCATCGAGAAGATCTCGGCCAATGTCGACCTGCTCAACCGCGAGATCTTCGACCGGACGACCGGCTCCGGCTACAAGCGAGACCGCCGGCTGGAGCTGGTGATCGGCGATATCGGCACGCAGAACGACATCGCCGCGAAGATCCGGGAAAGCCTCGCCTCGCTGGAACGGCTGGTGCAGTTCGCCGGCGTCGTGCTGCCGGGGGCTTTCGAGAAGGGCCAGAACCGGGCGCGGCTGAAGCTCGTCGCGCGCGACATCCGCACGCTCGAGGACCACGTCCTCTTTCTCTCGACCAAGATCAGCTTCCTGCTCGATGCGACGCTGGGGCTGATTTCGGTCGACCAGAACGAGGTGATTCGCGTCCTCACCATCGTCGCGACCTTCTTCTTCCCGCCGACGCTGATCGCCACGATCTACGGCATGAATTTCAAATGGATGCCGGAGCTCGACTGGTATTTCGGCTATCCCGCCTCGATCCTCCTCATGCTTGTGTCCGTCTTAATCCCCTACATCTATTTCAAGCGAAAACACTGGCTCTGAGGAGCCTTCTCCCCACCTTCCCATAAGCGTCCAGATTTTGCTGCGCTTCCGCCACGATCATGAAGAACCATCGGCATGGGGTCGGGCGGATGACGATGAGCGAGGACGGGGATGGCGAAAGCTCCTGAGGGAAAGCCCACGGTAATTCTGGTTGGCGCCGATAAGGGCGGTGTCGGCAAGACGACGATCACACGAACATTGCTCGACTATCTGGCGACGAAGCATGTGCCGCGTCGGGCTTTCGACACCGAATTTCCGAAAGGGTCGCTGAAGCGCTTCCATCCCGACATCACCGATGTCGTCGACGTGACGGCGGCGCGCGACCAGATGAAGATCTTCGACACGATCAACGCCGCCGAGGTGACGGTCATCGACGTCCGCGCCGGTCTCCTTACCGCGACGCTCGGGGCGCTGCGCGATATTGGCTTCCTGGAGGCGGCCAAGAAGGGCGACTTCACCTTCATGGTCTTCCACATCCTCGGGCCGACCATCGCCTCGCTGGAGGAGATCGCCGATACGTCGAGCTATCTCGAAGGCACGCAGCATTTCCTGGTCAAGAATTTCATCAACAACACGACCTTCTTCGAATGGGACCCCGGCACCTACGGCAACTATTTCAGCAAGATCGAAGGCGCCCGGGAGATCGTCGTGCCGCGCCTCAACGAGCTGGCCTGCGAGCAGGTCGAGCTGGCGTCGATCCCCTTCGCCTCCTTCGTCGCCAACCGCATGCCGGACGGGCGCGATGCCGCCTTCTCTTTCGTGCTGCGCGGCTATGTCCGGCATTGGCTGAACCGGGTCTGGTCGGAATATGACCGCGTCGCCCTGCTCGGCCCGGCCGGGCAGAAACCGGTGAAGCATATGGAGGCCGAAGAGGAGCAGAGGGTCGCATGATCATGGAGAACGAAACGGAGCCCGGCGTCGTCCCGATGCAGACAATCGACGAACTGCCACCGGCGGCCGAGCCGGCCGGTGAGGCGCACGCCCCCTCCCCCGTCTTTATCGTCTGCTCGCCGCGCCCGCGCGTCGGCAAGACGCTGGTGTCGCGGCTGGTGCTCGACTTCCATCTCTATACCGGCCGGCCGGTCATTCCCTTCGACGCCAACCCGAACGATCCGGTGCTCTCGGACTATTTCGAAAGCGAATCCGTTTCGGTGCTCGACACCCCTGGTCAGATGGCGCTGTTCGACCAGCTCATCCTCGCCGACGGCATCGCCAAGGTCATCGACGTCGCGTCCGACCAGTTCGATGCGTTCTTTGAGGTCATGCACAAGATCGATTTTGCCGGCGAGGCCGAGCGCGCCGGCATCCCGATCGTCATCCTCTATCTGGCCGAGGATCATTTCCGCTCGGTCGAGGGCTATCGGGGCCTCGTCGACCGCTTCCCCGAGGCGACGCTCGTGCCTGTCCATAACGAGTTGGTGGAGACCTACGGCGAACAGGTGATGCCGCACCCGCCGGTATCGGCGCCGGCGATCCACATCCCGCCGCTGCCGCCCTATCTCGACGGCGTCGTCAGACGGCCCGGCTTCTCCTTCGCCCACCACCTCCGCCGCACCTCCGGCCAGCCGACCCAGCTCGACCTCTGGGAGGCGCGGCCCTTCGTGGCGCTGCATGACCTGCAGCTCCGGCTGTCGCTGAACGAGCTCGCGCCGCTTCTCGACGCCGCCTGAACGCCGCGGCTGGGGACAGTCCCTGCCATCGCCTTGATTTGGCGGTGTCAGGGATGGAGTCTGGCGCGACCTGATCGCGACCGGAGCCGTCTTGACCGTCCACCCGACCATTACCGCCTTCCTGAAGACGCTTGGCGAGACGCAGTATCTTTCACCCGAGCGGCTGCGCGCCTATCAGCGCCGGCAACTGGCACGGTTGCTTGCGCACGCAAGGGCGGAGACGGACTTCTACACCGCCCGGCTGGCGCCGGTATCTCGGCCCGATGGATCGATCGACTGGGAGCGCTGGCAGGAAATCCCGATCCTCACGCGCCCGCAGGCACAACTGCAATCCGACGCCCTGGCGGCGCGCAACGTGCCGGCTGAGAGCGGCGGCGTGAAGATATCCCGATCCTCCGGATCCACCGGCCACCGCCTCGAATATCGTTCATCCGAAATCCAGCTCTGGGCGAGCGCCTGCGCCAATGAAAGAAACTTCGATTGGCATGGCATCGACGCGGCCAAGCCGACGGCACTGATCTGGTCGGGCGACGAGAACGACAATGTTTCGCGCCAGCCATCCGTATCGAAAGGGTGGCGCATCGCGCATCCGGAAAGCATCGCCTGCCTGCTCAACATCCGCAATCCGGTCGCCGCCCAGATCGCCTGGCTGGAGCAGACGCGCCCAGCCTATCTCTCGACCTATCCGACCAATCTGCGCGAGATCTGCCGCGTCGCACGCGAGGAAGGAAAGACGCTCGCCTTCGAGGCGGTCATGACCCATGGCGAGATGAGCACGGAGGAAACCCGCCGCGAGATAACCGACTATTTCGGACGGGCGCCGATCGATTCCTACGGCGCAGCCGAGGCCGGCTTTGTCGCGGCAAGTTGCCCGGTCGGGTCCGGGCACCACGTAGCGGCCGATCTGGTTTTGATCGAGATCGTCCGCGAGGACGGCAACCTCGCCGAGCCCGAAGAGGAAGGCCGCATCGTTGCTACGCCCTTCTATGCTTTCGCCATGCCGCTCATCCGCTACGACACCGGCGACTGGGGAAAGTTATCCGAGGGCCCCTGCCCGTGCGGGCGCTGCCTTCCGGTTCTCGGTCGCATTCTCGGTCGGGCGCGCAATATGTTCCGCTTTTCCGACGGCAGCCGCATCTGGCCGCTGCTGGTCTCGGCTGAAATCCAGAAATATGTTCCCCACCGCCAGTTCCAGGCGGTGCAGACGACGCCCGAGCTGATTGAATACCGCTATGTCCCGATCGATTCGGCTCTGCCGATCGACAAGGAAGGCCTGACGGCCTATGCCCGCCGCAATCTCAATCCGAATGTCGAGATTGTGCCGATTGCGGTTGCCGAAATCGAACGGTCGATCGGCGGCAAGTATGAGGACTATATCAGCCTCGTGACATAGAACATGACCCGATTTAACGGAATCGGATCATGCTCTAGTTTCTTTGGTTTTGCGCAATGTCGGACGGAAAATCGATTTCCACTTTTCCTGACATTGCTCTGTGGACCCTCGACGGGTCGCCTGTCACCTCAGCTCGGCAACCAGTTCATCGCGCAGGGCACGAACCCGGCTCAGATGACTTTCCGCGGATTCCTGAAGCACACGCAGCTGCGCCTTGGCGAGGCGGGCCGACCGGCCATCGCCTTCGAGCCGGGCGATGAGTTCCTGCTGCTGCAGGACATGGTCTTCGGCGCGATGCAGGTCACGCTCGGCAAACTTCAAATCATTTTCCAGAGGCATAAGCGATCAATTCGCCAATCGGCTTATAGTTCCCAAATACGATTGTTTCTCGATGCTCATAGTCCGCAAATAGAACCCTGGTGGGCCGCATAAGGTGCCGTCGCTGGTCGTGTTGGAATTCGCGTGACGTGGCTCCGGCGTGGTGAAGGTATCGGTTCAGGCGGCCAGGTCAACCAGCTGATCGACGGGCTTGGTTGCGAGGGTCTGCCAACCGTCGATTTTGCGCATGACGATCTGTCCGGATGCCATCAGCGCCCAGAAGAGCATTGCCGCTGTTGCCGCCGAGGGCAGCACGGTCTGGGTCTTGATCCGCCGCTTGAACTC
>CAMCWB010000056.1 GCA_945882315.1 Bauldia litoralis
CGCCGCCCTTCTGGTTGGCGAGCGCGATGACGCGCGGTATCAAAGGCAGCTTCATGAAGAGGCTCCTGCGGAACCGGCTAGCTTGCGGGTAAGGCTGCGGACCTCGAGAATCACACCCGCTGAGTCGGCCTTGCTCTTATGTATCACCAGATCGGCGTCCCAATATTTAGAGGCTTCGGAGATTTCCGCCTCAAAATCTAGTCCCTTGTGAAAGGCGGCGGTCGCGCCGGCGGCGAAAAGCGGTTCGGCCAGAGGGAAAAGCCGCGCCAGGGGCGCCAAAGCCCGGGACGAGATCATATCGACGGGCCTGCTCCACCCCGCCAGGATCGTCTCGATACGGCCGTTATGGACCTCGGCCGGCGCCCCGGCCTGCCGGATCGCTTGACGCAGGAAGGCGCATTTGCGCTGATCGCTCTCGATGAGATGGACGTCGCCGCCCTTCGTTCCGGCAAGCAGGATCGCTACGACGACGCCCGGGAACCCACCGCCGCTGCCGAGATCGACCCATTTCTGTGCATTGGGGAAAAGCGCGACGAGCTGGGCGCAATCGGCAATGTGACGGCGCCAGACGGACGGAAGCGTACTCGGCGCGACCAGATTGGTCGAGGATTGCCACTTCTTCAGGAGGGTGACAAAGGCGTCCAGCCGCTCCACCGTTTCACGTGAAACATCGACAATCCCGGACAGCGCCGTAGCGTCATCGACCAAGGTGGACGTCATCCCAGCTTCCGGCGGCGAGTGGACTTGGTCTCGGCAACAACAAGCGTTAGCGCCGCCGGCGTCATCCCCTCGATTCGCGAGGCCTGGCCGAGAGTTGCCGGTTTAACGCGCTCAAGTTTCTCCCGGAGTTCGTTCGACAGGCCCGCGAGCCGCGAATAATCGAGGCCGGCGTCGAGTTCCACCGACTCGTCCCGCGAGACAGCGGCGATATCCTCTTCCTGTCGGGTCAGATAGACCGAATAACGCGCGTCTATCTCGATCTGTTCGGCAGCGAATCGATCAATCGACCGGAGTTCCGGCCAGATCGCCGCAAGCCGCTCCATGTCGATATCCGGGTATGACAACAGGTCGAAAGCGCTGCGGCGCACGCCATCCTGGTTCAGATGCAGCCCATGCCGCCCGGCTTCATTGGGAGTGATCGACAGCGACGCCGTCAAAGTCTGAGCCTCTCTCAACGCGGCCAACTTTGCCCCGAACGCGGCAGAGCGCGATGAGGCGACAAGCCCCAATTCCACGCCACGCGGCGTCAGGCGACGGTCGGCATTGTCGGCACGCAACGACAGGCGGTACTCGGCCCGGGACGTAAACATCCTATAGGGTTCGGCAACGCCTCGTGTGACGAGATCGTCGATCATGACGCCGGTATAAGCCTCGGTTCGGCTGAGCGTAACGCCATCCATACCGGATGCAAATCGAGCCGCATTGAGGCCCGCGACCAAGCCCTGGGCGCCTGCCTCCTCATATCCCGTCGTCCCGTTGATCTGCCCGGCCAGGAATAATCCCGGCAGTCGCCGCGTCTCCAGCGACGCTTTCAACTCGCGGGGATCGACGTGATCATATTCGATCGCATAGCCCGGCCGGATGATTCGAGCCTTCTCCAGTCCGGGAATGC
Organism: Bauldia litoralis; assembly: GCA_945882315.1. GTDB lineage: Bacteria > Pseudomonadota > Alphaproteobacteria > Rhizobiales > Kaistiaceae > CAMCWB01. The sequence goes on from CAMCWB010000056.1 coordinate 1,613, forward strand.
TGGCGACCACGGCCGCCTGGACATCCTCCGGCAGAGACGTCGAAATCCCGTTCGGATAGACAGTGTCGTCGTCGAGTCCCTCGGGCTCCAGGAAGATCTGGTGCCCGTCGCGCTCGCCGAAGCGAACGATCTTGTCCTCGATCGACGGACAATAGCGCGGCCCGCGACTCGCGATCTGCCCCGAATACATGGGCGAACGATGAACATTCGCCTCGATGATCCGATGTGTCGCCGCTACTGTCCGGGTGATATGGCAGTCGATCTGAGGCGTCGTGATCGCCGCCGTCATCATCGAGAAGGGAACCGGCGGCTCGTCGCCGGGCTGGCGCGTCAGCGAAGCCCAGTCAATGGTCTTTCCGTCCAGCCGTGGCGGCGTCCCGGTCTTGAGCCGCCCGAGCGCAAAGCCCGACCGCTCCAGCGTCGCCGAAAGTCCGAGCGCCGGCGCCTCGCCCGCCCGGCCTGCCGGAATCTTCGTCTCGCCGATATGGATCAGACCGCGAAGGAAGGTGCCGGTGGTCAAGACCACGGCGCCGCTCTTCAACTCTCGCCCGTCCGACAGCCGCAGGCCAACAACCCGGCCCTTCTCGATAAGGAGGTCATCCGCCTCACCCTCGACGATCTCGAGCCCCTCGGTCTCCCGAAGCAGACCCTGGATCGCCAGCCGATAGAGCTTCCTGTCGGCCTGAGCCCGCGGTCCCCTGACGGCCGGCCCCTTGCGCCGGTTCAGCATCCGGAACTGGATGCCCGCCTGGTCGGCGGCTCGCGCCATCAGCCCGTCCAGCGCGTCGATCTCTCGGACCAGATGGCCCTTTCCGAGTCCGCCGATCGCAGGATTACAGGACATGACGCCAACCGTGTCGAAGCGATGCGTGACCAGCGCGGTCCGGGCGCCAAGGCGCGCCGAGGCGGCCGCGGCTTCCGTCCCGGCATGCCCCCCACCAACTACGATCACGTCAAAGATCACGATCATCTCACTCATCTGGAGCGTCCGACATCCACTAAACCAATGGCCCGACGCGGTCAAAACTCCCGGATCGTTTCACGTGAAACAGGTCCGCCTACTTTCCGATGCAGAACTCCCGAAAAATCACGTCGAGCAGATCCTCAACATCCACCCTTCCCGTGATCCGCCCGAGCGCATCCCCGGCCCGGCGCATCTCTTCGGCTACGAGCTCTAAATCCCCCGCGTCCTGCGATCGCCCCAAGGCCTCGACACAAGCCGTTAGGCCCTGACGATGCCGCGCCCGCGTGACCACGACGGAATCGCCGCCCGTAAAACTAGCACGGAGAAAGACTTCCAACCGCTCCAACAATAGGGCAATGCCCTGCCCGGTCTCCGCCGAGATATCGACGTCGAAAGCGCCCGAAACCCGGCCTCGTTCCGAGTCCGAATCGACAAGGTCCGCTTTGCTCCCGAGCCGCAGCACCGGCGCCGCGATGTTCGCTGGCAGCCCCCTAGGCTCATCTCCGGCAGGCTCGAGCCAAAGAACCAGATCCGCCGTCTCCGCCCGCGCCTCGGCCCGGCGGATTCCCTCCGCCTCGACAATCCCCGACGCCGCCCGGAGCCCCGCGGTATCGACCAGCGTCACCGCATATCCGCCGATATCCAGCCGCACCTCGATCAGATCACGCGTCGTTCCGGGCTCCGGCGTCACGATCGCCACACCACGCCGCGCCAGCACATTCACCAGGCTCGACTTGCCGGCATTGGGCGGCCCGAGCACTACGATCTCCGCCCCATCCCGGATCCGCTCCCCGCGCCGCCCGTCGTCCAGATAGCGCGTGATCTCCTCCGCCAGCGCCCTTGCCTCGTCCAGTGCCGCCGCCACAACCGAGCCCGGCACATCTTCCTCCTCGGAGAAATCGAGGTCGGCCTCGATCAGGGCCCGCGCCCGGATGAGCCGCTCCCGCCACCTCTCGAAGAGTACGCCAAGCTCGCCCCCGGCCTGGCACAAGGCCTGCCGGCGCTGCGCCTCGGTCTCCGCCGCGACCAGATCGGCAAGCCCCTCGGCTTCGGTCAGGTCGAGCCGGCGATTGAGAAACGCCCGCCGCGTGAACTCGCCCGGTTCCGCCGCCCGCAATCCCTCCAGGCGGCCCAGCGCATCGATCACGCCCGCGACCACCGCCCGGCCGCCATGCAGATGCAGCTCCGCGACATCCTCTCCGGTAAAACTCGCCGGTCCCGGAAAATAGACCACCAGCCCCTGGTCGAGGATTTCCCCGTCGGAACGCTTTATAAACCTTAAGGAAACCTTACGTGGTTCCGGTACCGAATCGACAAGCCTTTCGAGGGCGGAGCGAACCGCCGGCCCACTGATCCGGACGACGGCGACACCGGCCGGCGGCGGTCCACTCGACAGCGCGAAAATCGTATCGTCCATCACGCCGTCCTAATACTTCGCCCTACAATCCGAATATCCGATCCGGAAATCCCATGCCCGAAAACCTGCTCCGTCACGAGGCAAGCCCCTATCTCCTCCAGCACCGGGACAACCCCGCCCATTGGCGGCCCTGGGGCCCGGCGGCCATTGCCGAAGCCAAGGCCGACGCCAAGCCGATCCTGCTCTCGGTCGGGTATGCCGCCTGCCATTGGTGCCACGTCATGGCCCATGAGAGCTTTGAGAACCCGGCGATCGCCGACCTCATGAACCGCCTCTTCGTGAACATCAAGGTCGATCGCGAAGAGCGTCCCGACATCGACCAGATCTATATGGCGGCACTCCATGAGCTCGGCGAGCAAGGCGGCTGGCCGCTGACCATGTTCCTGACCCCCGACGGCTCGCCGATCTGGGGCGGCACCTATTTTCCGCCCGCCGCCCGCTACGGCCGGCCGGGCTTTCCGGATGTGTTGGAAGAAGTCGCCCGCATCTTCCGCGAGGAGCCGGCGAAGATCGAGCATAACCGGTCGCTCCTGGCCGAGCGCCTCAAACAGCCGCCGGCCAACACCGCCCTCGCCCTCGACCGTACCCTCCTCGACAACGCCGCCGCCCGCCTCCTCGGCCTCGTGGACCGTGAGCGCGGCGGCGTCCGCGGCGCCCCGAAATTCCCCCAGGCGACTCTGCTGGAGCTTCTCTGGCGGGCGGGCGAGCGGACCGGCGACGCCGGCTATTTCGACGCCGTCCATGTCACGCTCAGAAACATCGCCGAAGGCGGTATCTACGATCATGTCGGCGGCGGCTTCGCGCGCTACTCGGTCGACGACAAATGGCTCGTCCCGCATTTCGAGAAGATGCTCTACGACAACGCCCAGCTCATCGAGCTGATGAGCTATGCCCACGGCGCCGACGCCAACCCGCTCTACGAGCGCCGCATCGCCGAGACCATCGCCTGGCTCGAGCGCGAGATGGTGGTCGAGGGCGGCGCCTATGCCGCGAGCCTCGACGCCGACTCCGAGGGGTACGAAGGCCGCTTCTACGTCTGGACTCGCGAAGAGGTCATCGATGTCCTTGGCGCCGAGGAGGGCGCCTTCTTCGCCTCGGCCTACGACATCACCGCGGCCGGCAACTGGGAGGGCACGTCCATTCCGAACCGCCTCGATACGCCGGCGCTCGACGCAGCGACCGACGCGCGCCTCGCTCAATCGCGCCACAAGCTTCTGCAACGCCGCGCCACCCGCATCCGTCCCGGCCTTGACGACAAGGTGCTGACCGACTGGAACGGCCTCGCCATCGCCGCCATCGCCACCGCCGGCATCATCCTCCGCCGTCCCGACTGGATCGATATCGCCAAGCGTATATATCGCCGCGTCATCGACCTCTCGACCGTGGCCACCCGCTTCGCCCATTCCAGCCGTGCCGGCAAGAAAACCTTCCCCGGCCTCGCCACCGATTATGCGGCGATGACCAAGGCGGCACTCGCGCTGCACGCCGCAACCCAGGATGCCGCCTACCTCGCCGATGCGGAAGGCTTCGCCGCCGAACTCCGCAGCCATCATTGGGACGCGGATCATCCCGGCTATTTCCTCTCCGCCGACGATGCCGAAGCGCTCATCCTGCGGCCGCGCTCGAATGTCGACGAGGCGACGCCAAGCGCCAATGCCACGATGGGCGCCAATCTCGTCCGCCTCTGGCACCTGAGCGGCAAGGATGGTTACCGCCGCGACGTCGACGCGCTGCTCGAAGCCTCGGCCGGCGCAATCGCGACCAATCTCTTTTCCGCCGCCGGCACGCTCAATGCCCTCGACGCCCGCATCAACGCCGTCGATCTCGTCATTGTCGCGGCAGCCGACGGGGCCGGAGGCGAGGGGACCGATGCCTTCCTCGACATCGCCCGCGAGCGGCCGAACCGCAATCTCATCGTCTCGGTCCACGCCGGCGCGGTGCAACTCCCGGCATCGCACCCCGCCCATGGCAAGACCGCGAGCACCGGCAAGGTGACCGCCTATCTCTGCCGCGGCGAGACCTGCTCGCTGCCGATAACCGACGCCGATACGTTGGTCGCTCTTCTGCAGAACGCGCCTTCTGCGTGACCACGCCGATCTCTTCGCGGGCCAAGTGACGCCCGTCACAGACAGGGGCTCCGATCTCCCGCTTCATCCACATCCCTCGGGCTGGGGGCAAGCGGGAGACAGCGATGACAGAACTATCCGGCGCGCGCCGGCGCCGCCGGGACGGCCGCAGCCGCGCTTCAGAATTTCTATTTCAATTCGCGCTATGGCGAACGCCGCCGCGAGCAGGCCGATATCTGCGATTTCACCTTCGGCAATCCGCAGGAGATGCCGCTCGCCGGAATCGCCACCGCGATCGCGGCCCGCGCTGCGCCACATGACAAGGATTGGTTCGCCTACAAGACGAGCGAGGCCGCGCCGCAGGAATTCCTCGCCGGTGTCCTCAGCCGCGAACTCGGCCTCGATTTCGCGCCGTCCGATATCGCGCTCACCTCCGGCGCCTTCGCGGCAATCTCCGTCGCGCTCCGTCTGCTCCTCGATGCCGGCGACGAGGCGATCTATTCGGAGCCGGCCTGGTTCTGCTACGAGCCGATGCTGCGTCTCGCCGATGCCGTGCCGAAAAAAGTCATGCTCGCCGGCGACCGCTTCGATCTCGATCTTTCGGCAATCGACGCGGCAATCGGTCCGAAGACGCGGCTCGTCATCGTCAACACGCCGCATAACCCCACCGGTCGCATCTATGATCGCGCCACGCTCGAAGACCTCGCCGGCATTCTCGACCGCGCCTCGGCGCGCTATGGCCGTCGCATCCTCCTGTTCTCCGACGAGCCCTATCGCCGCCTCCGCTTCGACGGCCGCGATTTCACCAGCCCGGCCGCGATCTATCCCTGGACGCTGATCGCCTATTCCTACGGCAAGGTGCTTCTGGCGCCCGGCCAGCGCCTCGGCTACCTGGCGCTGTCGCCACTGATGGATGCGGGCCTCCGCAAGAAGATCGGCGATGCCATCTTCCCGGTGCAGATGGCGATCGGCTGGGCTTGGCCGAATGCCGTCATGCAATATGCCCTACCCGATCTCGAGACGCTGACCATCGATGTCGCCGCGCTGACGCGGAAGCGTGATCGCCTGACCGACGCTCTCTCCGCCGCCGGCGCGAAGATGCTCAAGCCGGAAGGGACGTTCTATCTTTGGGGAAAGTGGCCACCGGGCGATCCGGCGGCGCATTGGGAGAGGCTTGCCGACCGCAACGTCTTCGTGCTGCCGGGCAGCCTGATGAACACGCCGGACTGGTTCCGCATCTCGCTCACCGCATCGGAGGCGATGGTCGAGAAGGCCTTGCCGGCCTTCTCGTCGTTCGGCAGCTAAGGCTACCCGCCGACCCACGCCGATTCGCTTCCTGAAAGGAGGCGTGCGTGGATTTGAACGTCGAACAGAGAAGTCAGCGACTCGCATCGGTCGTGATCGGCGGGCTTGACCCGCCGATCCATGCCGTGACCTCCGGGTGCGGCCGCCGAGGGTCTCGGAACTGGAAAAGGACTAACGGACAGGCATAGGGCTCGCCCACCTCAACGCCTTGCCCCTACGACTTACGTATTCATCTGGTCGAAGAAGTCGGCGTTGTTCTTCGTCTGCTTGAGCTTGTCGAGCAGGAACTCGATCGCGTCGACCGTGCCCATCGGCATGAGGATGCGGCGCAGCACGTACATCTTCTTGAGGATGTCGGGCGGCACGAGCAACTCTTCCTTGCGCGTGCCCGACCGCGTGATGTCGATCGCCGGGAAGACGCGCTTGTCGGCGACCTTGCGGTCGAGAATGATTTCGGAGTTGCCGGTACCCTTGAACTCTTCGAAGATGACTTCGTCCATGCGGCTACCAGTATCGATCAGCGCCGTCGAGAGAATGGTCAGCGAGCCGCCTTCCTCGATGTTGCGCGCCGCGCCGAAGAAGCGCTTCGGCCGCTGCAGCGCGTTGGCGTCGACGCCGCCGGTCAGCACCTTGCCCGACGAGGGCACGACCGTGTTGTAGGCGCGGCCGAGGCGGGTGATCGAATCGAGCAGGATGACTACGTCGCGGCCATGCTCGACGAGGCGCTTCGCCTTCTCGATCACCATCTCGGCGACCTGGACGTGGCGCTGCGCCGGCTCGTCGAAGGTCGAGGAGATAACCTCGCCCTTCACCGAGCGCTGCATGTCGGTGACTTCTTCCGGACGCTCGTCGATCAGGAGAACGATCAGATAGCATTCCGGATGATTGGTGCTGATCGACTTGGCGATGTTCTGCAGGATGACCGTCTTGCCGGTCCGCGGCTGCGCGGTGATCAGGGCGCGCTGGCCTTTGCCGAGCGGCGCCACCAGATCGATGATGCGCGGCGTCATGTCCTTGATGGTCGGGTCTTCGATTTCCATCTTGAACCGCTTGTCGGGATAGAGCGGCGTCAGATTGTCGAAATGGACCTTGTGGCGGGCTTTGTCCGGATCCTCGAAATTGATCAGGTTGACCTTGAGCAGCGCGAAATAGCGTTCGCCGTCTTTCGGGCTTCGGATCTGTCCCTCGACCGTATCGCCGGTGCGCAACGAGAAGCGCCGGATTTGGGAGGGTGAAACATAGATGTCGTCGGGGCCGGCGAGGTAGTTGGCGTCGGGCGAGCGCAGGAAGCCGAAGCCGTCCTGCAGCACTTCGACGACGCCTTCACCGATGATGTCGGTGTCGCGCGCGGCGAGTTGTTTGAGAATTGCGAACATCAGCTCCTGCTTGCGCAGCGTGCTGGCATTCTCGACCTCGTTCTCTTCGGCAAAGGCGAGGAGGTCGACCGGCGACTTTGCCTTGAGGTCTTTCAGCTTCATTTCGGGCATAAATTGGGAATCTCTTTTGGCGGGGAAGACCGTCAGCAGGGGGAAGGTTGGTCGCAGAACTTGAGACGTTTCCGGCCGCTCGCCGGCTGTCGCGACTCCTCGGCGCCTCAAAACTCGCCGGAGCCTGTCTGCTTCTGTGCGGTTAGCGGAAGATAATCGTTCGTATTGCCCGCCGCAAGCGCCAAAATCGCGGTTTAGAAGGGTTTCACGACGACAAGGATAACGATGCCGACGAGGAGAACCGTCGGCAGCTCGTTCGCCAGGCGGTAGGTTCGCGCCGGATATGTGTTGGCATCCGCGGCAAATCGGCGCCAGCAGGCCGAAAGCCACATGTGGAAAATAGTCATAGCGACGACCAATGCAAGCTTAGCGTGAAGCCAGGGCTCGCTCCACACGTTGCCCTGCCAGGCGAGCGTCAGGCCGAAGATCCAGGTCAGGATCATCGCCGGGTTCATGATGATCCGCAGCAGCCGCTGCTCCATCACCTTGAAGGTCTCCGACTGGACCGAGCCCGTCTCGGCAGCGGCGTGATAGACGAAGAGGCGCGGCAGATAGAACAGCCCGGCCATCCAGGCGATGACCGCGATGATATGGAAAGCCTTGATCCAGAGGTAAAGCATCAGCCGCCTCGCACGCGCCGCACCAGCCGCTCGACATGCGCGATCGGCGTTTCCGGCCGGATGCCATGACCGAGATTGAAAATGAACCGCCCGCCGGAAAGCCCGGCGAGTATCCGGTCGATCGCCTCATCCATCGCCTTGCCGCCGGTCAGCAGCAGCAGGGGATCGAGATTGCCCTGGACTGTAACATGCCCCTGCAGCCGGTCGCGGGCAAAATCGAGCGGCACCGTCCAGTCGATGCCGACGCCATCGACGCCGGTCTCGGCGACGTAGCGCTCCAGCATAAGGCCGGCGCCCTTCGGGAAGCCGATGATCTTCGCGTCCGGTACCTCGGCACGCACCGCCTGCACGATCGCCGCCATCGGCGCGATACACCAGCGCTCGAACGCCGCTTCGCCGAGCACGCCCGACCAGCTGTCGAAGACCTGCACGACATCGGCGCCGGCGCGGAATTGCCGGATGAGATAATCCGCCGAAGCGACGACGAGACGATCGATGAGCGACTGGAAAATCTCCGAATCGCGCGCCGCCATCAGCCGGGCAGGGGCTTGGTCCGGCGTTCCGCGTCCGGCGACCATGTAGGTCGCGACCGTCCACGGCGCCCCGCAAAAGCCGATCAGCGTCTTGTCGGAAGCAAGCTTGTCCCGAACCATCGCCACCGTCTCGAAGACCGGCTGAAGCCGCTCGCCGATCTTGCCCTCGTCGAGCCCGGCGATGCCGGCCGCGTCGATCGGATCGAGCCGCGGTCCTTCGCCTTCGACGAAAGCCACTTTCCGTCCGAGCGCATGCGGGATGACGAGGATGTCGGAGAAAAGGATCGCCGCGTCGAAATCGAACCGTTCGATCGGCTGCAGCGTTACCGTGGCAGCAAGCACCGGATTGAAGCAGAGATCGAGAAAGGAACCGGCCTTCTCACGGAGCGCCCGATATTCCGGCAGATAGCGTCCCGCCTGACGCATGAGCCAGAGGGGCGGTGTGCCGAAATGCTCTCCCGCAAGGACGCGTTCGACGCGGCCGCTTGCCTGGATGGCGATCTCCCCTGATCCCCTCTTAATAGATTGAGTCTCTCTATTTTGTTTCATCTTGGCTGTGGATTACCGCCAATCCGGTGTTTCCACAAACCGGCGCCCGGTCGCGCGACTCCAGGTCGCCGGTGGATAAGTTAATGAAGTGTTAACCGGGAAAAGTCGGACCATCTCGCCGGCCCAGCATTTACCTTCGATTAACCATGGGCCGAGATCGGCTAAAGATTGTATGTCCTATCGATAGCCGGTTGAAAAAGATTCACAGCGCATAATGACTCCCGTTCCGATCACCAAGCGCGGATTCGTCTCTTCGATGCCTCTTGCTGTTCATCGAATTTGCCTCAGTGGGGGCGGAATCGCCCTTCGGGCTCCGCGAGCCGACTTATCCAACAGCCATCCACAGGGGCTGGGATGACATCGTGAAGAACCGCGAAAGTTTCTTTCATCTCCATATGATTTCCGACGCGACCGGCGAGACGCTGATCAACGTGGCGCGCGCCGCCGCCGCGCAATATGCCGACATGCGCGCCATCGAGCATGTCCACTCGATGGTGCGGACGACCAAGCGCCTCGACCGCATCATCACCGAGCTGGAAGAAGAGCCGGGCATCGTCCTCTACACGCTGGTCGACCGCGAGCTGTCCGAGAAGCTGGAAAACGCCTGCCGCGAGATTGGCATTCCCTGCGCCTCGGTTCTCGAGCCGGTGCTGCAGCTCCTGCAAAACTATCTCGGGGCCACCAGCGGCCGGCGCAGCGGCGCCCAGCACGTCCTCGACGCCGAATATTTCCGGCGCATCGACGCCCTCAATTTCACGCTCGTCCATGACGACGGCCAGCTCGCCGGTTCGCTTGAGGAAGCCGATATCGTGCTGGTCGGCATCAGCCGCACGTCGAAGACACCGACCTCGATCTATCTCGCCAATCGCGGCGTCAAGACAGCCAATATCCCGCTCGTGCCGGGCATCCCGCCGCCCGCCCAGCTCGAAACGGTGAAGAAGCCGCTGGTCGTCGGGCTGATCGCCAGCCCCGAGCGTATCGTGCAACTGCGCGAGAACCGGATCCTCAGCCTCAATGCGGCAAGCCCTGACCTCGCCTATGTCGACAAGGCCTCGATCGCCGACGAGATCGCCTTCACGCGAAAACTCTGTGCCCGCCATGGCTGGCCGATCATCGACGTGACGCGCCGCTCGATCGAGGAGACGGCGGCGGCGATCCTGGCGCTTCGCCAGGCGGCCAAGGAACGCCAGGAGGGCGCCAAGCCGTGACCCGCCTCATTCTCGCTTCGGCCAGCGCCGCGCGGATCGCGCTCCTGAAGAACGCCGGCCTCGATTTCGAGGCGCGCGCCGCCGCGATCGACGAACGCGCCATCGAGGCGCCGCTCGCCGAAAGCCGCATCGCCGCCTCTGGGATCGCACTTGCCCTGGCCGAGGCGAAGGCGCTTTCCGTCGCCGCGAGCCAGCCGGACACGCTCGTCATCGGCGCCGATCAGGTGCTGGTCGCCGGGGCCGAGCGCTGGAACAAGCCGGCAAGCCTCGCCGAGGCCCGCGCCCAGCTCCTGGCGCTCGCCGGCCGCAGCCATACGCTGCATTCGGCGGTCGCCGTGGTCCGCGGCCATGCGGTGCTCTGGCGGCATGAGGACGCCGCCCATATGACCATGCGCGCCTTCACGCCGGATTTCCTCGAAGCCTATCTCGCCCGCGTCGGCGACCTGGCGCTGAAAAGCGTCGGCGCCTATCAGCTCGAAGGCCCGGGCATCCAGCTCTTCGACCGGATCGACGGCGACTATTTCACAATCCTCGGCCTGCCGCTGCTGCCGCTCCTGAAATTCCTCAGAAGCGAAGGCGCGCTGCCGTGAGCCGGCCCGCGATCCCGACCGCCTGCGTCATCGGCTGGCCGGTCGCCCATTCGCGCTCGCCGGTGATCCACCGCTTCTGGCTGCAGGAACTCGGCATCGACGGCGACTACGTCATCATGCCGGTCGAGCCCGAAAGGGTCGATGCCTTCCTCCGCGATTTCGCGGCCAGCGGCTATCGCGGCGGCAACGTCACCATGCCCCATAAGGAGGCCGCCTTCGCCGCCGTGGCCGACATGGACGCGGCGGCGCGCGCCATCGGCGCTGTGAACACTTTGTGGATCGAGGATGGAAAACTTGTGGGCGGAAACACCGATGCGCTCGGCTTTCTCGCCAATCTCGATGGGGCTGTGGAAAACTGGGACAAGAATCCCGGCGCCGCGGTCGTGCTCGGTGCCGGCGGTGCCGCCCGCGCCGTCCTCTTCGCGCTGATCGAGCGCGGCTTCGGCCCCATCCATCTCGTCAACCGAACGATGGCACGCGCCGAAGAGCTGGCGCTGCGCTTCGGCAAGGCGGTGCGGCCGGCCGGCTGGGACGGGGTCGACGGCCTGCTCCGCGACGCCGCGCTCCTGGTCAACACGACGACGCTCGGCATGAAGGGCGCACCGTCGCCGGCGCTCGATCTCGGCGCGCTTCCGGAGCACGCCGTCGTCACCGACATCGTCTATGTGCCGCTGGAAACTCCGCTGCTTGCTGCCGCCAGGGCGCGTGGTTTGCGCACGGCCGACGGCCTCGGCATGCTTCTCCACCAGGCGGCGCCCGGCTTCGCGCGCTGGTTCGGCCGGCAGCCGCAGGTGACGCCGGCGCTCCGCGCCGCGGTCCTCAAGACATTCGAGGCCTGACATGCTGGTCCTCGGCCTAACCGGATCGGTCGGCATGGGCAAGTCGACGGCGGCCGCGATGTTCGCCGAGCACGGCATTCCGGCCTTCAATGCCGATGACGCCGTGCACGCGCTCTATCGCGGCGGAGCGGTTGCTCCGGTCGAAGCCGCCTTTCCCGGCGTCGCGGTCGACGGAATCATCGACCGCGATCTGCTCGCGAAGCGGGTCATCGGCGACCCTGCCGCGATCCGGCAGCTCGAAGCCATCGTCCATCCGCTCGTCCGCGAAAGGGAAAATGCGTTCCGCGCCAAGGCCGCCGGCCAGGGCAGGCGGGCCATCCTTCTCGACATCCCGCTCCTCTTCGAGACCAAGGGCGAGACGCGCGTCGACGTGGCCATCGTCGTCAGCGCACCCGCCGCAGTGCAGCGCGCCCGCGTCCTGTCGCGCCCCGGCGTTTCGGTCGAGCGTTTCGAGGCGCTGCTGGCCCGCCAGATGCCCGACGCGGAAAAGCGGCGCCGGGCGCATTTCGTCATCGATACCAGCGGGTCCTTCGATGCGACGCGGCGCCAGGTCGGCGACGTCATCCGGGCTGTGGGCAGCATCGCTTCCGGGCGGTGACAAGTTGGGTTTGTCGAAGCTAACCCCTTTCCGCTCGTCCCCGCTGCAAGCGGGGACCCAGGGGCGACAAACACAGGCCTTGCCTCGGGCCCTGGGTTCCCGCTTTCGCGGGAATGAGCGGAGTGTGGAATAGGCCCATTCCCCCACATCATGGCGATAGCCGCGCTTGGCATGCCCGGCCCGTTTCCTTACGATACGCCGAATCATGCGCGAGCTCGTCTTCGACACCGAAACCACCGGCCTTGACCCGAAAACCGGCGATCGCCTCGTCGAGATCGGCATGGTCGAGCTGGTCAACCACATCCCGACCGGCCGGACCTTCCACCGCTATTTCCACCCCGAACGGTTGATCGCGGCCGAGGCGCTGCGCATCCACGGCCTCGACGACGCCTTCCTCGCCGACAAGCCGATCTTCTCGACCGCCGTCGCCGAGATCATGGACTTCATCGGCGATGCGACGCTGATCGCCCATAATTCGTCTTTCGACATGGGCTTCCTGAATTTCGAGCTCGGCCGCTGCGGGCATATTTCGGTGCCGGACGAGCGGGTCATCGACACGCTGATGCTCGCCCGCCGGCGCCATCCGGCCGGCCCCAACTCGCTCGATGCGCTTTGCTCGCGCTACCGCATCGACACCGGCCGCCGCGTCTTCCACGGCGCCCTCCTCGATGCGGAACTGCTCGCCGAGGTCTATATCGAGCTCATCGGCGGCCGCCAGGCGGCCCTTCTCCTCGGCGAGGAGCCGGCCGCCCCGACGCTCGCCGCGATCAGCAATTTCGTGAGGATCGGCGCCCGCCCGGAGCCGCGCACGTTCAACGTCGAAGCCGCCGACCTCGCCGCGCATCGCGGCCTGATCAGTAAGATCGGCGAAAAAGCCATCTGGAACAGCTACTTCGCTGAAGAGGGCGTCACCGAATTAGCCGGCTGACCACTTTCGCCGTGTAGTCCACCATCGGCACGATCCGGGCATAGTTCAGCCGGGTCGGCCCAATCACGCCGAGGATGCCGACGATGTGCTGGTTCGAGTCGCGGTAGGGCGAGACCACCAGCGACGATCCCGACAGCGAGAAGAGCTGGTTCTCCGAACCGATGAAGATGCGGACCCCGTCGCCCGTCTCGGCATTGCCGAGCAGCCGGACGAGCTCCTGCTGGGTCTCGAGATCGTCGAACAGCAGCCGGATCCGCTCGAGATCGGCGGCGGCGGTGACGTCCTCGAGGAGGTTGGCCCGGCCGCGCACGATCAGGGTCTGCGGCCGTCCCTCGCGAGCCTCGGCCCAGCTCGCAAGGCCGGTATCGACCAGCTTCTGGGTCAGCTTGTCGAGCTCCGCCTGGGCCTCGTCGCGCCGCATGCCAAGCTCGGTACGGGCCTCGGAAAGGGTGCGACCGCGCAGATGCGTGTTGAGATAGTTCGCCGCCTCGATCAGCGCCGACGGCGTCGTGCCGGGGTCGAGGTCGACCAGCCGGTTCTCGACCGAGCCGTCTTCGCCGACCAGCACGACCAGGGCGCGGGCCGGCTCCAGGCGGATGAATTCGATATGCTTCAGGCGGACATCGACCTTGTTGGCCAGCACCACGCCGGCGCCGCGCGACAGGCCGGACAGCGCCTGGCTTGCCTCGGCGAGGACGTTTTCCATGGTCCGGCCGGGGTTTCCGGCCTTCACCTGCGCCTCGATCTGCCGGCGCTCGTCGGCCGAGAGGTCGCCGACCTCGAGGAGCGCATCGACGAAGAAGCGGAGGCCGAAATCGGTCGGCAGCCGGCCCGCCGAGGTATGCGGGGCATAGATCAGGCCGAGTTGCTCGAGATCGGCCATGACATTGCGCACCGAGGCCGGCGACAGCGTCGTCGGCAGCAGCCGGCTGATGTTCCGCGAGCCGACCGGCTCGCCGTTTTCGAGATAGGTCTCGACGATGCGCCGGAAGATCTCGCGCGACCGCCGGTCGAGCGCCTGCAGGCCCGATCGCGACGAATCGCCTAGTCCCGGTCCGGGATTGAAGGGGGGGCCGCTCATTTCACTGTATCCATTCGGTCATAAATGTCTGTTTTTCGATGCCTTTCAAGCGGGGCTTTACCGCGCGGCGGAACGGCGGCTACAAGCTGGCATGAATGAAAACGTAAAGCCCGTGGCCCGCCCCTCGAAGCGCGCCCCCGACATCATGCGCCCGGTGACCCTGGAGCGCGGTGTTTCCAAGCATGCCGAAGGCTCCTGCCTGGTCCGGTTCGGCGATACGCATGTGCTCTGCACGGCGAGCCTCGACGAGAAGGTGCCGCCGTGGCTGCGCGGCGGCGGCAAGGGCTGGGTCACCGCCGAATACGGCATGCTGCCGCGCGCCACCCATGAGCGCACCCGCCGCGAGGCGTCCTCCGGCAAGCAGGGCGGCCGCACACTCGAGATCCAGCGCCTGATCGGCCGGTCGCTCCGCGCCGTCGTCGACCTGCCCGCCCTCGGCGAGCGCCAGATCATGGTCGATTGCGACGTCATCCAGGCGGATGGCGGCACCCGCACCGCCGCAATCACTGGCGGCTGGGTCGCCCTTCGCGACTGCATCGAATGGATGCGCGCCCGCGACATGGTGACGAAGCCGGTCTTGCTCGATCATGTCGCCGCCGTCTCTTGCGGCATCTTCCGCGGCGCCCCGGTCCTCGACCTCGACTATCCCGAGGACGTCGAGGCCCATACCGACGCCAATTTCGTCATGACCGGCCGCGGCGGCATCGTCGAGATCCAGGGCACGGCCGAGCGCGAGCCCTTCAGCGAGGCCGAATTCGGGACGCTCCTGTCGCTCGCCCGCGGTGGCATTTCCCAATTGGTCGAGCTGCAGAAGCTCGCAATCCTTTAGAGGCGCCTTGGTCCGCTCCCTCAACAAAGGCGAGACGCTGGTGGTGGCGAGCCACAATGAGGGCAAGGTGCGCGAGATCAACGAGCTGATCGCGCCCTTCGGCTTCAAGGCGGTCTCGGCCGGTTCGCTCGGCCTGCCCGAGCCCGACGAGACCGGCACGACCTTCGAGGAAAATGCGCGCATCAAGTCGGTCGCCGCAGCAACCGCCGCCGGCCTGCCGGCGCTTTCCGACGATTCCGGCATCGTCGTCGATGCCCTTGGCGGCGACCCCGGCATCTATTCGGCGCGCTGGGGCGGTCCCGACAAGGATTTCGCCCGCGCCATGCGCATGATCGAGGAGAAGCTCGACGCCGCCGGCGCCAGGGCGCCGGCCGAACGCACCGGCCGCTTCGTTGCCGTGCTGTCACTGGCTTTCCCGGACGGCGCCTCGGAGGAGTTTCGCGGCGAGGTCGAGGGCACGCTGGTCTGGCCGCCGCGCGGCGAAAATGGCTTCGGCTACGATCCGGTCTTCCTGCCGGTCGGTTTCGACCGTACCTTCGGCGAGATGAGCGCCACGGAAAAACACGGTTGGGACGGCAAGAGCGAGGGCCTCTCGCACCGCGCCCGCGCCTTTGCCTGCTTCGCCCGCGCCAAGCTCGGTGCAGCGTGAGCGGCGGCCGCGAGCCCGGCTTCGGCATCTACATCCACTGGCCTTTCTGCGCGGCCAAATGCCCGTACTGCGATTTCAATTCGCATGTCCGCCACCAGAAGCCGGACCAGGCGCGCTACGCCGCCGCCTTCGCCCGCGAGCTCGAGACGATCGCGGCGCGCACCCCGGGCCGCTCGGTTTCGAGCATCTTCCTCGGCGGTGGCACGCCCTCGCTGATGGAGCCGGCCACGGTCGGCGCCATCCTCGAGTCGGTCGCGGCGCACTGGTCGCTCGACGCCAATCTCGAAGTGACGCTCGAAGCCAACCCGTCCAGCGTCGAGGCCGAGCGTTTCCGCGGCTATCGCGCCGCCGGCGTCAACCGCGTCTCGCTCGGCGTCCAGGCGCTGAACGACCGCGACCTCAAATTCCTCGGCCGGCTGCACAATGTCGAGGACGCGATGCGCGCCATTGGCCTCGCCCGCGATATCTTCCCGCGCCTCTCCTTCGACCTGATCTATGCCCGCCCCGGGCAGAGCGCCGAAGCTTGGACGGCCGAGCTGAAGACGGCGATCGGCTATGCCGCCGATCATCTGTCGCTCTACCAGCTCACCATCGAGCCGGAGACGCCCTTCTTTGCGCTCCACGCCGCCGGCAAGCTGAAGATACCGGGCGAGGAAGAAGCCGCCACCCTCTATCAGGTGACGCAGGATGTCTGCGATGCAGCCGGCCTGCCCGCCTATGAGATATCGAACCACGCCGCGCCCGGCGCCGAATGCCGCCACAACCTCGTCTATTGGCGCTACGGCGAATATGCCGGCATCGGCCCCGGCGCCCATGGGCGCCTGGTCGGTACTGACGGACGTCATGCCACCGTCAATGAACGCAAGCCTGAAGCCTGGCTCGAAAAGGTCGAATCCTGGGGCGACGGCATGATCTCCGACGACCTTCTGACCAGCGAGGAAGAAGGCGACGAGATGCTCCTGATGGGCCTCCGCCTCGCCGAGGGCATCGATCTCGGCCGCTACCGCGCCCTTGCCGGCCGCGGCCTCGATCCGAGCCGTCTGTCCGACCTGGTCGCCCATGGCATGGTCGAGAAGACGCCGAACGACTATGTCCGCGCCACCCGCGCCGGCTTCTTCGTCCTCGATGCGGTGGTTGCGGACCTCGCGGCCTAGAGCGTGATCCGCTCTAGGTTTTTGATCTACGCAATGCCGGACGGAAAACCGGCTTCCACTTTTCCTGGCATTGCTTAGAAAGCCGCCCGCGTAAATGTCCGCGGCGCCGGGTCGATGATCGTCACCTTACCGCGCTCGATCCGGTAGATGGCCAGCCCGCGCTCGTTGAGCCCCGTCGGCAGCAGCCGGAAAGCCCCGTCGAGGCCGATGAAGCCGCTGCCGCTGGTCAGCACGTCCGTCGCGAAGCGCCTCTCGCCGAAGCGCGCGGCAAGGCCCGAAGCAAGGCTGGTCGCGTCATAGGCGAGCGTCGCGGCGCGGAACGGGGTCGCCCCGAACGCCGCCTGGTAGCGCTTGGCGAAAGCATCGAAGCCGGCCTTTTCGGGCCCCGGATACCAGGCCCCGTTGAGGTTCGATTCCTGCGCGATGCGGATGTCGTCCCACTGGCCGGAGCCGAGATACTGGATCTTCGCCGGGCTGACGCCGCTGGCGGCAAGCACCTGGCCGAGGAAGGGCGCCGCGGCGCCGGCATCGGGCAACACGATGGTGTCGATCGTGCCGGATTTGGCGAGGCCGGCGACGATATTGGCCTTTTCCTGCATCGAGTTGCGGTCGAGTTCGTAGCGCTCCAGCGCCATCACGCGTCCGCCGGCATTGGCGACCGATTTCTGCAGGGCCGCCTCGACCACCGTCCCATAGGCATTATTGGGCAGGAGCGCCGCATAGGAGCGCTTGCCCTGTGCCGCGGCGTAGCGGACGACGCGCTCGATGTCGGTCTGCGGCAGGAAGGAGAGGAGATAGACGCCTTGGGAGGCGCTCGACACATCGGTCGAGAAGGCGATGATCGGCACATTGGCCGGCTTGGCGATGGCTGCCGCCGCCGAGACCGACTGCGCGAAGAGCGGCCCGAGGATCAATTCGGCGCCCTGCTGGACCGCCTCGGTCGCCGCCGCCCTGGCGCCGTCGGCGGTGCCGCGGTCGTCCTTGACGAGAATCTGGATGGCCGGCGTCTGGAACTCGCGGAGCGCCAGATCGGCGGCATTCTTGAGGTTGAGCGCGATCTGGCCGGCATTGCCGGTGGCCGAAAGCGGCAGGAGCAGCGCCACCTTGACCGGGCCGGTGCCCAGCACCTCGCCGGTCACCGCCGCCGTGCCGACCGACGGTTGTCCCGGTTCAGCCCCGGGCAAGCCGATGCGGCCCGCCGTGCAGGCAGCCAGAATCAGCGCGCAACCCGCGAAAAACGCGAGGCGAACCGCGGCCGACCGCTTACGGCTTGCGGGCCTCATTGGGCACGACACGAAACTTTCCCCCGAATACGCGCAACTCGCTAGAAGTCGATAAATCATAAAAGGAATCCGTGCACTGTCAAAATCGGGCAAACTGGCATGGCGCGGCTTTTGACCGGCCGGCGGGGACAGGAAGAAGCAATGCAGCGCGCGCCGATCGCAGCCGGCGGTTCGCAAAACGCCTTTTATGTCGACGGGCAGGCGATCGCGGTGCGGTCTCTCGCGCCGGGGCTGCATGTCGTGGCGACGCCGATCGGCAATCTCGGCGATATCACGCTGCGGGCCCTGCATACGCTGGCCGGCGCCGACCTGATCGCCTGCGAGGACACCCGGGTGACCCGCGTCCTGACCGCCCGCTACGGCATCGAGACGCGGCTCTTCGCCTATCACGACCACAATGCCGAAAGGCAGCGCCCGAAGCTTCTGGAACTGCTCGCCGAAGGCAAGGCCGTGGCGCTGTGCAGCGACGCCGGCACACCGCTGGTCTCCGACCCGGGCTATCGCCTCGTCAATGCGGTGCTCGAAGCCGGCCACGCCGTCACACCCGTTCCGGGTGCCTCGGCGGTGCTGGCCGCGCTGGTCGCGTCCGGCCTGCCCAGCGACGCCTTCCTTTTTGCCGGCTTCCTGCCGCCGAAGGAAACCGGCCGCATGAAGCGGCTGGCGGTTTTCGCCGCCGTGCCGGCGACCCTGATCTTCTTCGAATCGGCACAGCGCCTCGCCGCGAGCCTCGCCTCGATGGCCTCGGCGCTGGGCGGCGACCGGCAGGCGGCGGTTGCCCGCGAGTTGACCAAGACCTTCGAGACGGTGCGGCGCGATACGCTCGCCGGCCTCGCCGCCCAATTCGCCGCGGAGGCGCCGCCGAAAGGCGAGATCGTCGTCCTCGTCGGCCCGCCGCTAGAGACGGCGCCGGCCGAGGAAGACGTCGAGGCACTTCTCGTCGCGCTTCTCGAAACCCATTCCGTCCGCGAGGCGGCGACCGAAGCCGCGGCGAAGACCGGCCTGCCGCGCCGCGACCTCTATGCCCGCGCCCAGGCACTGAAGGACGAGGCTGGCGATGACCCGGCCTGAAGGCGCCGATCCGTTCCGCATCGCCGCCTATCGGCGCGGCCTCTTCGGCGAGGCGTTGGCCGCCTGGTACTATCGCCTCCGCTTCTATCGCGTGCTGGCGCGGCGCTACCGGACGCCGGCCGGCGAGATCGACCTCATCGTCCGGCGCGGGCGCAGCATCGTCTTCGTCGAGGTCAAGCACCGTCCCGGCGAGGCCGAGGCGCTCGACACGCTGGTGCCACGCGCCCGCCGCCGCATCACCCGGGCCGCGGAACTGTGGCTCGCCGCTCATCCCGCGGCGGAAGGCTTCGACCTTCGTTTCGATCTCGTCATCGTGAACCCCGGCCGCTTGCCGCGCCGCGTCGCCGGTGTCTTCGATTCGACCGGGCGAAGCTGAATGAGGCTTGCAGCCGACCCGTCCGCCGCAGGATAAACCGCTCTCGCGCTCCGAGGATTTCAGATGCCGCTCGACGTCGCCTTCCAGATGGACCACATCGCCCGCATCAACATCACCGGCGATTCCACCTTCGCCCTGATGCTCGAAGGGCAGCGGCGCGGCCACCGTCTCTTCCATTACACGCCCGATCGCCTCGCCATGCGCGACGGCCGCGTCTCGGCGCGCATCGAGACCGTCGCCGTCCGCGATGTACCGGGCGATCATTTCACGCTCGGCACGCCCGAGGAGGTCGACCTCTCGACGCTCGACGTGGTCCACCTCCGCCAGGATCCGCCCTTCGACATGGGCTACATCACGACGACCCATCTCCTCGAGCGCATCCATCCGAAGACGCTTGTCGTCAACGATCCCGTGCATGTCCGCAACGCACCGGAAAAGCTCTTCGTCACCGAATTCCCCGACCTCATGCCGCCGACGCTGATCACCCGCGACGAGAGCGAGATCCGCCGCTTCCGCAAGGAGTTCGGCGACATCATCATCAAGCCGCTCTACGGCAACGGCGGCGCCGGTGTCTTTCGTCTTTCCGGTCATGACGAGAATCTCGGCAGCCTCCTGGAGATCTTCGCCACCGCCTATCGCGAGCCTTATGTCGTGCAGCGCTACCTTCCCGAGGTGCGCAAGGGCGACAAGCGCGTCATCCTGGTCGACGGCAAGGCGGTCGGCGCCATCAACCGTGTCCCGGCCGAAGGCGAGGCGCGCTCCAACATGCATGTCGGCGGCCGGCCGGAGAAAGTCGACCTGACGCCGCGCGATCGCGACATCTGCGAACGCATCGGCCCGGTGCTGAAGGAGCGCGGACTGATCTTCGTCGGCATCGACGTCATCGGCGACTCGCTCACCGAGATCAATGTCACCTCGCCGACCGGCATCCGCGAGGTGAAGCGCTTCGGTGGCGTCGATATCGCGTCCCTGGTCTGGGATGCGGTCGAGGCGCGTCGCTAGGCGGCCGCGATGCGCCTCGGTCGCCCCCCGATCGGATCGTGCAGGCCGGAGGCGGCGCGATGATTCGCGACCTCCTCAACGATCCCGGCCGGGCGCTGCTCGCCGCGCTTCTTAGCCTCTGCATCCTCATGATCATTCCGATCCTTGCCGCGTTTCGGCGGAAGGCGCGGGAAAAAGAGCGCGAGAAGGAAAGAAGGGCAAGGCTGCCGGCCCGCCGTGCGCCGGAACCGCGCGAGCCGCGTTTCGGTCCCGCCGCCGCCTATCTCGACGATCGCGACGACGACGATGATGACGACGATGAGTTGAGCGGCGGCTTCGGCGCCGGCCCGCGCCGTGGCAAGCCCCTGCCGGTTGCCACGCTCACCAAGGTCGCGTGATTCGGGCTGGGCGCCGCGGTCGGCGCCGGCCTGATGGCGCTCAGCGGCGGCATGCTCGGCATCAGCGACGCCTTCCGCATGCCGATCGGGCCGGGCCCGCAGCAGGACGCCGCGGAGAGCGCGCCGGCGACGGTCGCAGCACCGGCCGAGGCGCCGGCAAAGGAGGACGCACCGCTGCCGCAGGCCGAGCAGGATCCGGTCCGCATCGCCGAGGAAGCCCTGGCCGGGCTTCCGGCCGAGCCGCCGCCGGCCGCCGAAGCGCAACCGGCGGGGCAGGCGATCGACGTGCAGCTTGCGGAATTCGTCGCCGGCCTGAAGGCGCAACTGCCGATGCCGATCGGGCGCGAGATCAATCTCGTCAGGGTCGACGCCGCGGGTAGGACCGTGACCCTCGCCTTCGCCATTCAGCTGGCGATCGCGGAGGCCGATTATCCGAACCTGCAGAAAACGCTCGAGCAGCGTTTCCGGCAGGGCATCTGCAAAGGCAATGACGGGTTGCGCATTCGCGCCCTGAACGAGGCCGGGATCACCTTCAACGTGCTCTACGCCGACCTAGTCGGCAAGACGGTCGCCCGCATGGAAGTGCTGCCGGGCTTCTGCAAACCCGCCTGAGCCGATCGCTAGGCCGTGCCGCTCAGCCGATAGCCGTCCTCGACGATCTTGAGCGTTTCGAGATTGTCGCTCGCCTCGGCCGGAAAGGGCTGTTTGTTGCGGATGGCGTTGCTGAAGTCGCGGGCCGCGATCGTGAAGCAGGATTGGTACATCTCGGCATACTGCGCCTGCATCTCGAAATGCTGCTCGCGCGCATTCGGGCCGAGGAGGCGGAGCGTATCGCCGTCCCACTGGATGCTGCCCTTGCTGCCGCAGATGTCGAAACGGTCGTTGAACTCGCGCGGATAGCCGACGGCAACCCCGCTCCCGGTCAGGACGAGCGGGGCGCCGTCTTCCGTCTCCAGCATCATGGTGCAGATCGTATCGCCCTGAAGTGCCGGCTCCGTCGGGATGGCGCGGGATGCGATCAGGCGGACATTGCCGACCATCGAGCGGAGCGCATCGACCTGATGGATCAGCGTCTCGGCGATGAACAGCCGCGGCCCTTTGACGAGGAGCGGCGTGCCCGAATATTTCCCGTCCGGGCCGGGCAGGAAGCTCGACCGGAAGGCGGTCATCGAGCCCTGCTGAACCGTGCCGATCAGACCCTCCTCGATCCATTGCTTGGCGGTCCGGTAATAGGGCAGGTGGCGCCGGTTCTCGTTGACGCAAAGCCGCATCTTCGGACGCGCGGCGGCGACGATGCGGACCGCTTCCTCGTAGCTCTGCGCCAGCGGCTTCTGGCAGAGGCAGTCGACGCCATGCTCGGCGGCGATGGCGAGAAGCGCGGCATGCGAGGCCGGCGGCGTCGCGATGTCGAGCGCGTCGATCTTTTCATTGGCGAGAAGCTCTAGAAGCGACGCGTAGGCCTTTGCGATGCCGAACTGGGCCGCCATCTTCTTCGCCTGGTCGAGATTGACATCGCAGACCGCGACGATTTCGACGTCGTCGACGCCGCGCCATGCTTCGAAATGGAACTTCGAGATCCGGCCGGTGCCGACCACGGCGACGCGGAACGGTGCGGTCGGGCTCTTCACGATATTTGCAGTGTCGGCCATGCGTGCGTTTCCTGTTTCTTGTTCTTGGGGGCGTTGAGCCGTCGTCCTGCCGGGCCGATCATATCCGGGCGCCAACGACGCGCCAGTGTGAGTGGAAGAGATCGCCTAGCCGCGCACGGCACAAATAACAGGCAGGCTTACATCTGGCCCATAAAACGGGCATGGCGTGCGGAAAGGCAGCCGCGTATATCGCCAGTGCGACCAGAAAAAATCAATAGAATCAAGCCCAGAAAGCCGGCACAGCTATTGCATGCGTAATTGCATGCAATCTGCTAGGCGGAGGCTTCATTGAACGAAGGACTGATCGAAGGCCGGCATCTTTCCAAGCCTGACCGATGGAGCATCGCCGTGATCCGGCGATACCGTAGCGGCCGTGTTGGAGGGCGAGCGCGGAGATGTCGGCCGCAAAGCCGCTTCATCGTTAAGTCTCGTTGGATTCTTGCGCTAGGTGAATCGATTCTGACCCAGAACCCGGCATGCCCGTCGTTCGGGAGCGCCCAGTTCGGTGACAACATGGTCCACGCAGGCTTCCGACACCGGCTTGCCCTGTGAAGTCAGCACATCGACCTGCCGCAGCTTGGCGACGAGCTCTTCCGCAGGGTGTCTCTTTCTCACTCGGCATTTCTCAGTCCTCCAAAGGCTCGAAAGCCATGCCTCAGGGAGGACCACTTTTCAGGGGGCACACCAAATTGTCTCCTGCGGCACACGGCGGGTGTCAATCACGGCCCCCTTCAGATAACGAACTCATCGACGGCTGCCGCTTCCGCCACGGCATTGACCTCGACGCTCGCCACCCAATTGGCAGCGTAGCTTTCGCGGTCCGGGAACTGCTGGTCGGGCTGGATGTTGCCGGCCCGGTCGACGGCGCGGGCCCGCAGCGCATGCCGGCCCTCGGTCTTCGGCGTCCACTCATGGTCCCAGAGCCGCCAGGCGAAAGCGGCCTCGGGACCGACCAGCCGCGCGTCGGCCCAACGCGTACCGTCGTCGGTGCTGACTTCGACATGGTTGATGCCCGCTTCGCCGCTCCAGGCCGAGCCAAAGATCTTGAAGGGATGGCCGACCGTCACCGTGCCGCCATGCACCGGCCGTGCGATCTGCGCCTTTACTTCCATTTCGGTGAGCGGCACCAGCACCGGCTCGCCCATGCTGCGGTCCCAGCGAAAATAGTCGCGCCCCTGCCAGTAGCCGAGGAACGGCTTCTCGACGACGCGGATCTCCGTGATCCACTTGACCCAGGCCATGCCGAACCAGCCGCCGACCACGGCACGCAGCGGATAGCCATGCTCAGTGCTGAGCGGCGCATCGTTCATCGCATAGGCGAGGAGAACGCTGTCCGCCATCGCCTTGTCGATCGGCAGGCTGCGCGCGAAGGCGATCGGGCCAGGGGACGCAGTCTTTTTGCCGCCATCGACAACGCCGCGGTCCGCTCCGATGAGGACGACCTCGGCAGC
>CAMCWB010000057.1 GCA_945882315.1 Bauldia litoralis
CCAGATGCTCGGTCGGAGCGGCTTCGGCTTCTCAGGCGCCATGGCCTCCCATACCGGCATCGGCTCGGACGGGCTCGGGCTGCGGGGAAATTTCAGTATCTGGGAGGCGGATTCGCTGGAAGCCCTGCACGAGACGCTAACCTCGCTGCACCTTCATCCCTATATGGACATCGAGATTTATCCGCTCATCAAGCACACCACAACCGTCGCTTGGGAGGCCGAGAACGGTGAGATGCCGCCCTTCTAGAGTGACAGAAATTGAATAGCGTGTCGCCACATCCTCGGCAAGGGACGGGCGGCGGCAGCAGCTTGCTGCCCGCCTGATGGACAAGAGAACTGGCTTTGCCAGGCTACTGGAGAAACGCCCCGCGGCTGTTGGCGATGTGGAGGCGGCTGGAGCATCGGCTATGACAATGAAAACGCGCAGAGAATTGACGGCCCCTCCGGTTTCAACCTTTGATCGTCGCCTTCGCGAAGAGGACGCCGGCAAGCCCGGAGCCAGTACACAATCCCTTGAGATTTCGCTTGCCGCTTCCCATCCTATAGCCATCCGCGTATTGGCTTGTTCGCGCGGCCCGGAGGATGAAGGAAACCGATGAATCTCATGCGCACCGCCATGCTTCTCGCCGCGATGACGGCGATTTTCATGGGTGTCGGCTATCTGATCGGCGGCGGCGGCGGCATGGCGATCGCCTTCGTGATGGCCGCCGGCATGAATCTCTGCAGCTACTGGAACGGCGACAAAATGGTGCTCTCGATGCACCATGCCCACGAGGTCGATGCCCGGAGCGCCCCCGAATATTACGGCATCGTGCAGGAGCTGGCGCAGCGCGCCGGCCTGCCTATGCCGCGCGTCTATGTCATGGACAACCCGCAGCCCAACGCCTTCGCCACCGGCCGCAACCCGCAAAACTCGGCCGTCGCCGCGACCACCGGGCTGCTCTCGTCGCTGACCCGCGAGGAGATCGCCGGCGTCATGGCGCATGAGCTGGCGCATGTCCAGAACCGCGACACGCTGACCATGACGATCACCGCGACGATCGCCGGCGCCATCTCGATGCTCGCCAATTTCGCCTTCTTCTTCGGCGGCAACCGCGATAACAACAACCCGCTCGGCTTCATCGGCGTGATCGTCGCCGCCATCGTCGCGCCGCTCGCCGTCATGCTGGTGCAGATGGCCGTCAGCCGGACGCGCGAATACGCCGCCGACCGCCGCGGCGCCGAGATCAGCGGCCAGCCTTCGGCGCTCGCCTCGGCGCTGGCCAAGATCGCCCGCACCGCGCATCGCGTTGAGAATGTCGACGCCGAACGCAACCCGGCGACGGCGCATCTCTTCATCATCAACCCGCTGTCGGGCGCCCGCATAGACAATCTCTTCTCGACCCATCCGGCGACCGAGAATCGCATCGCGGCGCTGAGCGCCATGGAGACCGAATTCCGCGGCATGTCCCCAACTGGCTCCGGCCCCGGCTCGGTGCCACGGGTCGGCGGCGCCGGACCCCGGACGACGCAGCAGCAGCGCGGTCCCTGGGGTTGAGCGTCCGCATCCAGGGACGGCCGCGCTCCGGCAAGCCGGCGACGCTGCCCGCCGGCCAGGCGGCGCGAAGTGCCGCCACGGAAATCTATGCCGGCATCGTCGAGCGGCGCCTGTCGCTCGATTCGCTCGTCGACCCGCTTTCGGGCAACGCCACCTATCGCGGCCTCGAGCCGCGCGACCGGCGCTTCGTGCGCGCCCTCGTCGCCATGACGCTGCGCCGCCAGGGCGAGATCGACACCGCCCTCCGCAAGCTGATCGCCAAGCGGCCGCCGGCGGCGTCCGGCCGGCTCGGCCGCATCATGGAGATCGCCGCGGCGCAACTTCTCTTCATGAGCGTGCCCGACCACGCCGTGGTTTCCGTCGCGCTCGACCAGCTCGATGCCGACAAGGACGCCCGCCACTTCAAGGGCCTCGCCAATGCCGTGCTGCGCCGCATGGCGCGCGAGAAGGAGACGATCCTCGACGGCATCGACGCGCCGCGGCGCGAGACGCCCGACTGGTTGTGGGACCGCTGGACCAAAGCCTATGGCGAGCCCAACGCCCGGCTGATCGCAACGGCGCATCTCGAGGAGGCCGGGCTCGACCTGACGGTGAAAAGCAACCCGGCGCTCTGGGCCGAGCGCCTCGGCGGCGTCGTGCTGCCGACCGGCTCGGTGCGCCTCGCACCGTCGGGCCCGATCGACGAGCTCGCCGGCTTTGGCGAGGGCGAGTGGTGGGTGCAGGACGCCGCCGCCGCGCTGCCGGCAAGACTGCTCGGCGACGTCTCCGGCAAGCGTGTGCTGGATCTCTGCGCGGCGCCCGGCGGCAAGACGGCGCAACTCGCCGCCGCCGGGGCGAAGGTCACCGCGCTCGACATCTCGGCCGGCCGCCTCGAAAGGCTTGCCGGCAACCTCAAGCGACTTGGCCTGACGGCCGAGACCGTGGCGGCAGACGCCCTCGACTGGACGCCGGCCGAAGCCTTCGACGCCGTCCTCCTCGATGCGCCCTGCTCGGCAACCGGGACGATCCGGAGGCATCCCGACATCGCCCGCCTCAAGGAGCCGGAGGACGTCGACACGCTGGCGAAGCTCCAGACGCGGATGATCGAGAAGGCCGTCGGCTTCCTGAAACCGGGCGGCACGCTCGTCTATTGCACCTGCTCGCTCGAAGCCGAGGAAGGCGAGCGGCAGTTCTCGGGGGCGTTGTACCGCCACGACCTGACGCTTTTGCCGATAGCGGCCGCGGAGGTCGGAGGGCTCTCCGAAATCCTGCGGCCGGACGGCACGGTCCGCACGCTTCCCTGTCATCTTCCGTCGGAGACGCCGCGCATGTCCGGCCTCGACGGTTTCTTCATCGGCCGTTGCCAAAAGCGTTGACGCCTGTACTGTTTGCCCCGTTTCGTCGATGGGGCGATAGTCCGGGCTGGGCGATTCGGCGGCCGGCAGAAATTAGGAGCATTCGATAGATGGCGGTCGGATCGGTGTCCGGTCAGGGCCGACAGATGCGTTACGCCGTGGGCGCGCTGTCGCGCGCCGCTGCCTATCGCTATCACGCCAGTATCCTCTATCGCTGGCGCTATGCCGGGCGGCCGTCCGAGCGGTTGCTGATCGCGCCGATCGACCTGCGCACCGCCGACCCGACCGTGGCGCTCGACATCTATGAGGGCCGCTTCGTTTTTTCCGGCAACGGCGTCGATGTCGACGGCTATTCGGTCTTCGACATCGAGGCGCCGAGCGACGAATGGGCGCGCACGCTGCACGGCTTCAGCTGGCTCCGCCACCTGCGCGCCGCCGACATGGCGATCGCCCGCGCCAACGCCCGCGCGCTGGTCAGCGAGTGGATCAAATATACCAGCCACTACGACCCGATCGCCTGGGAGCCCGACGTCGTGGCGCGCCGGCTGATCTCCTGGCTGTCGCAGACGCCGCTGATCCTCGAAGGCTGCGACTATCCCTTCTACCGGCGCTTCATGCGCTCGATCAATCGCCAGGTCCGCCATCTCCGCCGCACCGCCTTCGACGGACGTCCGGGCGTGCCGCGGCTGCGCGTCATGATCGCGCTCGCCGCGACGGCACTGTCGATGTCGGATCAGCCGCGCTTCCTGAAAGCCTCGTCGCGGCTGCTCGATCTCGAACTGGTGCGCCAGATCCTGCCCGATGGCGGCCATGTCAGCCGCAATCCCGGCGCCGTGCTCGACCTCCTCGTCGACCTCCTGCCGCTCCGCCAGGCCTATACGGCGCGCGGCACGCAGCCCTCGCGCATCCTTCTCTCGGCGATCGACCGCATGATGCCGATGCTGCGCTTCTTCCGCATGGGCGACGGCAGCTTCGCGCGCTTCAACGGCCTCGGCCACACGCCGGGCGACCTGCTCGCCACGGTGCTCGCCTATGACGACGTCCGCGGCGCGCCGCTCGCCAACGCGCCGCATAGCGGCTACCAGCGGCTGGAGGCCACCGGCACCGTGGTCGTCATGGACACCGGCCGGCCGCCGCCGACCTCCTTCTCGGTCGAGGCCCATGCCGGCTGCCTGTCCTTCGAATTGAGCGTCGGGCGCCAGCGCATCATCCTCAATTGCGGCTCGCCCGGCTGGGACGCCGGTCCGATGCGCCGCATGGCGCGCACCACCGCGGCGCATTCGACGGTGACGCTCAACGATTCGTCCTCCTGCCGCTTCCTGACGCGCTCCTGGGTCGGCGATTTCCTCGGCGAGGCCATCGTCTCGGGCCCGACCAGGGTCGATGTCGACCGTCATGCCGAGGACGAAACGACCGTCGTCGTGGCCCGCCACAACGGCTATGTCGACCGCTACGGCATCGTCCATGAGCGCCGCATCAGCCTCTCCGACGCCGGCGACCGGCTGGAAGGCGTCGACAATTTCCTCGCCCCCTCCGGCAACGCCGTGAACCGCAGCGGCAAGGATGCCTTCGCGATCCGCTTCCATCTCCATCCCGCCGTCCAGGCGGTGCTGCGCGAGGACGGCCGCAGCATCGTCATGGAACTGCCCGACGGCGAGCGCTGGGAATTCGAGACCGACGCGCCCGAGATCGACATCGAGGAAAGCATTCTCTTCGTCGACGCCCGCGGCAGCCGCGCCACCGACCAGATCGTCATCCACGGCCGCGTCCAGCACACGCAGAGCGTTTCCTGGCAGATCCACCGCACGGCGCTTGGCGGCCGCCGTCTGCGCGGCACGGCGTTGACCGCCAGCGGCGAGACACGGTGACCGCCGGTCGCAGTTTGCCCGACCGGCGAAACATGCTATCGCGCCGGACTTCTTGATTTCGCAATGTCGGACGGAAAACCGGTATCCGCTTTTCCTGACATTGCTCAGCCTCCGGTGACCGATGAGTGCCCGCCCGGGTAATTACACGCCGCCCGACCAGATCCCCCTGCGTCGCGCGCTGATTTCCGTTTCCGACAAGGCCGGGCTGATCGATCTTGCCACGGCCCTGTCCGCCCGCGGCGTCGAGATCCTCTCGACCGGCGGCACCAGGGCGGCGCTCGTCGCCGCCGGCATCAAGGCGATCGATGTCGCCGACGTCACCGGCTTTCCGGAGATGATGGACGGCCGCGTCAAGACGCTGCACCCGAAGATCCATGGCGGCCTGCTGGCGCTC
This sequence comes from Bauldia litoralis, assembly GCA_945882315.1. Classification (GTDB taxonomy): domain Bacteria; phylum Pseudomonadota; class Alphaproteobacteria; order Rhizobiales; family Kaistiaceae; genus CAMCWB01. The sequence goes on from CAMCWB010000057.1 coordinate 5,134, forward strand.
CGCAACGATCCCGGCCACGCCGCCTCGATGCAGGAGCACGGCATCGCCGGCATCGATCTCCTCGTGGTCAACCTCTACCCCTTCGAGCAGACCATCGAAGGCGGCGCCGACGCCGGAACCGCGATCGAGAATATCGACATCGGCGGCCCGGCGATGATCCGCGCCGCCGCCAAGAATCACGGCCATGTCGCCGTCGTCGTCGACCCCTCGGATTATGCCGAGCTGCTCGCGACCGTCGCGGCCGGCAATGGCGCCACGACGCTCGACCTCCGCCGCCGCCTCGCGGCCAAGGCTTTCGCCCGCACGGCGGCTTACGATTCGGCGATCAGCCGCTGGTTCGCGACCGAATTGAAGGAGCCCTTCCCGGCGTTGGCGAGCTTCTCCGGCCGGCTCGCCCAGACGCTCCGCTATGGCGAGAACCCGCATCAGGACGCCGCCCTCTATCTGACCGGCACGAAACGCTACGGCGTCGCCTCGGCCCGCCAGATCCAGGGCAAGGAGCTTTCCTATAACAACATCAACGACACCGACGCCGCCTTCGAGCTGGTTGCCGAGTTCGATCCGGCGCGCACCGCCGCGGTGGCGATCATCAAGCACGCCAACCCCTGCGGCGTCGCGGAAGCGTCGAGCCTCGTCGAGGCCTACAAGCTGGCGCTCCGCTCGGATCCGGTCTCGGCCTTCGGCGGCATCGTCGCACTCAACCGCAAGCTCGATGCCGAAGCGGCGACCGAGATCGTGAAAATCTTCACCGAGGTGATCATCGCGCCGGACGCCGACGAGGACGCCAGGGCGATCGTCGGGGCTAAGAAGAATCTTCGCCTGCTGCTGACCGGCGGCCTGCCCGATTCGACGGCGCCCGGCCTGACGGTGCGCTCGATCGCCGGCGGCCTGATCGTCCAGTCGCGCGATTCGGGAATGGTGTCGGAGGCCGAGCTGAAGGTCGTGACCAAGCGCGCCCCGAGCCCCGCCGAGCTCGCCGACCTGCTCTTCGCCTGGCGGGTCGCCAAGCATGTCAAATCGAATGCCATCGTCTATGCCAAGGGCGGTGCGACGGCCGGCATCGGCGCCGGCCAGATGAGCCGCGTCGATTCGGCGATGATCGCCGCCCGCAAGGCCGCCGAGGCGGCGAAGGCGGCCGGATTGCCCGAATCGCTGGCGACCGGATCGGTGGTCGCCTCCGACGCCTTCTTCCCCTTCGCCGACGGCCTCGTCGCGGCGGCCGAAGCCGGCGTGACCGCTGTCATCCAGCCGGGCGGCTCGATGCGCGACAATGAAGTGATCGCCGCCGCCGACGAGCGCGGCCTCGCCATGGTCTTTACCGGCATGCGCCACTTCCGGCACTAGCCGGTGTTGCGGAGCACGCGGGCACGGGCCGCCCTCGTCCTTCGAGGCTCGGGGTTTTCTGCTCTGCCTCCCCGATCTGGCGTGGCCCTCGCACCTCAGGATGAGGGCGGGGGAACTGCCGGCACAAAGGTCCTTCCGTCCTCATCCTGAGGTGCGAGCGGAGCGAGCCTCGAAGGACGAGGACGGCCACATTGCTTGCCCGATGCGGAGTTCACTCCCTTACCGCCTTCACGCCGATGAGGAGAACGCCACCCAGCGCGAAGAAGACGACCAGCACGGCTATGCCGAGCCTCTGGCTCTGCGAGAGGGCCGTGACAGCGGCCACGGCGAGCGGACCCATGAAGCTCGTCACCTTGCCGGAAAGCGCGTAGAGGCCGAAGAATTCCGTCGCCCGGCCGAGCGGCGCGATGCGGGCCATCAGCGAGCGGCTCGACGCCTGGAGCGGACCGGCCAGCGCGCCGATCACCGCGCCGAGCGCCAGATAGACGCGCTCGCCCGCCGAGGCGAACAATCCGTCATCGGGCATGGCGGGCGCGACATCGATCACGAAGCCGATGTGACCGGCGTCGACCGAGAGGATGCCGATGCTCGCGAGGATGAGCAGCGCCAGCGCCCAGCCGACGATCGTCTTGGCGCTGCAGCGATCCTCCAGCCAGCCGCCGGTGAGCGCCCCGAACGTGCCGGTGACGGTGAGCAGGATGCCGAACAGGCCGAGCTCGAAGCTCGTCCAGCCGAAAGTGCCGGCGGCGTAGATGCCGCCGAAGGCGAACAGCGCCACCAGCCCGTCGGCATAGATCATGTGGGCGAGCAGGAAGCGCACGACATTGCGATGCGCGCCGGCCGACGAAAGGGTCGCGACGAGCTTGCGCGTGCCGGCGCGGACGGCCTCGCCAAGCCGCGCCCGCTTCGGCCGGTCCGGCACGAACAGGAAGAGCGGCAGCACGAAGACCGCGTACCACAGCGCCGCGAAGGGGCCGGAGGCGCGGTCGCCCTCGAAGGTCGCCGGATCGAGGCCGAAGAGCGGCGGCGCCGCGAAGAGCGTCAGGCCGGTGCCGGGATTGGCGACGAGGAAGCCGAGGACGAGGACGAGGCTGACGAGACCGCCGGCATAGCCGACCGCCCAGCCGGTCCCGGAGAGACGGCCGAGGCTCTCTTCCTCGACCAGTTCGGGCATCATCGCATTGGTGAAGACGGTGGCGAATTCCGCCGCGAGCGTCGCCACGGCAAAGCCGACGAGAGCAATGGCGATGCCGGTGCCGGAGCCCGGTGCGGCAAACCAGAGCGAGGCGCCGCCGGTGACGAGGAGGATCGAGAAGACCTCGATCCACGGCTTGCGGGCGCCGGCTGCGTCGGCGATGGCGCCGAGCACCGGCGACAGCATTGCGATCAGGAGGCCGGCAAAGCCGGTCGCATAGCCCCACAGCGCCTGCCCCTCGGCCGGCGTCGCGGCCAGGCGCGAGGCGAAATAGGGGGCGAAGACGAAGGTCGTGACCAGCGTGAAATGCGGCTGCGCCGCCCAGTCGAAGGTCAGCCAGGCAGCAATGGCGCGGCGGGAGACGCGACGGCCACTCGTCTTGGCGGCCGCGGCTTTCGGGACGCTGGAAGGCAAGGACACCAGGCCTACCTTCTCGCGCGAATCAAGAAGGCCGCCGGCGGCAAGGCCGGCGATGATCGATGTAAACACGCCGAGAAAATGAGGAGCGCGATCATTGCCGAAAGTCCACCCTGGTCAGCGATGAATTGGAAAACAATCAGTGGCAGTCATTCCCGGCATCGCCGCTTGCACGCGCCTCGCTGCATGGTAATTCACGCCATCACGGAAGGCGAGACGCCCCCTACCTCTCGCGATTCACGATGGGCGTCATTCTCATCGAAGAATCGCGTTGCGCTTAGGCCACGCAGCCCTTGCGCGATGCGCCGCTGCCGTCATGCCTTGGCGAGATCGGCGAGGAGATCGGCCGCGACGATGATGCGCGAGACCGAGAGTCCGTCCGCCTCGGTCAGTGTCGCAAGCCGCCGCATGATGCGATCCACATTCTGTTTCTGCGCGGGCGAGGTTGCAAAATCACCGCCGGCCGCAATGGTTCGCTTGACGATCGCGCGATGCGCATCGGCGAGAACCTGCAGGGCCCCGTCCAGCGCTAGCTCGTCGTAATAGTCGTCGGTTTGCAGGGCGTTCGCGAGCGCTTCGAGCTTGGCGACCTGGAACGTGTCGGCCGTTGCGTAGTAGGTCTTCGCCGCCTCTTCGAGCGCCACACCGGCGTCCTTGGCGACCGCAAGGATATCGGCGGCCTCGGCGAGATCGGGCAGCGCCGCGATGCGCTGCGCGAGCTTCTGCGGCACGCCCTTCTCGACGAAGCCGGCCGCCAGCGCCTCGTTCCGCGCGGCGAGATCGCGCGGCAGAACTTTCGTGAAGACGCGGTCGAGCGCCTTGACGCCTTCCGCATGGGCCTCGATCACCGGGCCGACACCTTGCGTGAAATCGGCGTTGCGGGCGAACCAGGCGGTCCGCGAAATGAGAACGTCCTGGAGGACGCGGTAGAGCGCGAGCTGGACCTTGCCGGGGACGCGATTGTCGAGCGCCTCGATCTCGGCATGCAGGCCGCTCAATCCGAAGACGGCGCGCGCCGCGACGAAGCCGCGGGCGATGTCGGACGGATTCGAGCCCCTGCCCTCGCCGAGCCGGACGATGAAGGTCGGCCCGCCATGATTGATCATGGCATTGGCCAGCGTCGTCGCGACGATCTCGCGGCGCAGGCGGTGGCGGGCGATATCGTCGCCATAGGCCTTCTGCATGCGTTTCGGGAAATAGTTCGTGAGCTCGGCGGCGATGATCGGGTCCGCGAAGATGTCGCCGAGGAGGAGATCGTCGAAGAGCACGATCTTGGCATAGGCAAGCAGTCCGGCGATCTCGGCGCGGGTGAGCGTCTTGCCGGCCGCCTTGCGGGCCGCCATTGCGGCATCGTCGGGCAGCGTCTCGACGGCACGGTCGAGAAGGCCGCGCGATTCCAACGATTGCATCAGGCGGAGCTGGTAGCCGAAATCCTCGAAGCCGCGCGCCTCGGCAACCGACAGTGCCAGGGTCTGGAGATAGTTGTTGCGCAGCACCAGCGCCGCGACCTCGTCGGTCATTGAGGCGAGTAGCGTGTTGCGTTTGGCGAGCGTCAGCCGGCCGGAGCGTGTCGCCCGCGACAGGGCGATCTTGATGTTGACCTCGACGTCGGAGGTGTTGACGCCGGCCGAATTGTCGATCGCATCGGTGTTGCAACGGCCGCCGGCAAGGCCGAACTCGATGCGCGCCTTCGCCGTCATGCCGAGATTGGCGCCCTCGCCGATGACCGGCACGCGAAGCGACGCGGCCGTGACACGGAGCGCATCTTTGGCCCGGTCGCCGACCGCGAAATCGCTCTCCTCGGTGCCGCGGATGAAGGTGCCGATGCCGCCGAACCAGAGGAGATCGGCACGCGCCAGCAGGATCGCCCGCATGACGTCGCGCGGCGACGCCTTGTCGACGGAGAGATCGAGCAGCGCCTTGATCTCGCGCGACAACGGGATCGCCTTGTCCTTGCGCGAGAAGACGCCGCCGCCCTTGGAAATCTTGCTTTTGTCGTAATCCTGCCAGCTCGAGCGCGGCAGGTCGAAGAGGCGCTGGCGTTCGGCGAGGCTTGCCGCCGGATCGGGATCCGGATCGATGAAGATGTCGCGATGATCGAAGGCGGCGACGAGCTTGGTCGCCGGCGACAGCAGCATGCCGTTGCCGAAAACATCGCCCGACATATCGCCGACGCCGACCACGGTGAAGGGCTCTTTCTGGATGTCGCGGTCCATCTCGCGGAAATGCCGCTTGACCGCTTCCCAGGCGCCCCGCGCCGTGATGCCAATCTTCTTGTGGTCGTAGCCGGCCGAACCACCGCTGGCGAAAGCATCGTCGAGCCAGTAACCGTGCCCGGCCGAAATGCCATTGGCGATGTCGGAGAAGGACGCCGTGCCCTTGTCGGCGGCGACGACCAGATAGGGATCGTCGCTATCGCGGCGGATAACGGCGGCCGGCGGGATGACTTTGTCCTCGTCGAGATTGTCGGTGATGTCGAGGAGGCTCGAAATGAAGATCGAATAGGCGGCGATGCCTTCCGCAATGAAGGCGTCGCGGCTACCGGCCGCGGGCAGGCGCTTCGGCACGAAGCCGCCCTTGGCGCCGACCGGCACGATGACCGCGTTCTTGACCTGCTGCGCCTTCACCAGGCCGAGAATCTCGGTGCGGAAATCCTGCGGCCGGTCCGACCAGCGGATGCCGCCGCGCGCCACCTTTCCGAAGCGGAGATGGATGCCCTCGACGCGTGGGCTGTGAACGAAGTTCTCGCGGAACGGTTTCGGCGCCGGCAGCCCGTCGACTTTTGCCGAATCGAGCTTGAAGCTGATCTCGATTCGCGGCTTGCCGTCCTGACCGGGCTGGAAGAAATTGGTGCGCACCATGGCGCCGACGACATTGACGAAGCGGCGAATGATCTGGTCCTCGTCGAGGCTCTGCACGGCTTCGAGCGCGGTCTCGATTGTCCCGACGATCTTCGCGGCTTCTTTCTGGTCGCTGCCGTCGAGCGCGAAGCGGGCATGGAAGAGAGCGACGAGCAGCGCCGCGATGGCGCCGTTCCGGTTGAGCGCCGACGCCAGATAATCCTGCTGATAGGCGATGCCGGCCTGCTGGAGATAGCGCGACACGGAACGCAGAAGGGCGATGTCGCGCCAGGCGAGGCCGGCTTTGATGACCAGCGCATTGCAGCGATCGCTTTCCGCCTGATCGCGGCTGACGGCGAGGAGCGCGTCGGTGAGCTTGGCGTCGAGGGCGGCGAGATCGATCGCGGCGCCGCCATCGGTCTCGAGCGTCATGTCGTGGAGCGAGATCGGCGATTGCTCGCCCGCCGGGGCGAGGTCGTAGGTGCGCTCGTCGATGACCCGGAAGCCCATATGCTCCAGCATCGGCACGCGCTCGGAAACGGGATCGGCCTGCCGAGATGGATGAGCTTCAGCCCGACCGTCGCGGACGTGAAGGCTGGCAGGCGATAGAAATCGATCGCCAGCGCCGAAACCGGCGTCAGGGATTCGATCGCCGCGATATCCGCCAGCGCGGAACCGGCCGTGTATTCGTCGCGATAGGATTGCGGAAAGGCCGCGGCGTAGCGCGCCGCCAGGCGATCCGTCTCCTCCGCCTCATGATTGTCAGCGAGAAGCCGCGAGAACTCGTCTTCCCAGGTGCGGACGATCGCCGCGACCTTCTCTTCCAGCACGGCCTGCGGCACGTCCGGTGTCGCCGTCGCGTCGGAGCGGCCGATGATGAAATGGACCCGCGCCAGCTTGCCTTCTGGCAGCGACGGCTCGAAGGCCGAGACACGGCCGTCGAAGACTTGCGCCAGATAGTCGCCGATGCGGGCCCGCACGCCGCTGCCGTAGCGCTCGCGCGGCAGGTAGACGATGACCGAGACGAAGCGGTCGTAGCGATCGCGCCGCGCCAGCACGCGGACCCGCGGCCGCTCCTCCAGCGCCAGGATCGCCATGGCGTAGTCGAGGAGCAGGTCTTCATCGATCTGGAAGAGATCGTCGCGCGGATAGAATTCCAGAACATTGACCAGCGCCTTGCCGGAATGGCTGTCGGCATCGAAGCCGGCCCGCGCCAGGATGTTGGCGACCTTGCGCCGGAGATAGGGGATCGAGCGGACGGAGCGGCTGTAGGCGGTCGAAGTGAAGAGGCCGATGAAGCGCGTCTCGCCGGAGAGCGCGCCGTCGCGGTAATGCTTGACGCCGATATAGTCGGCATAGGCACGGCGGTGCACGCGCGACTTGAGGTTCGACTTGGTGACGATCAGAGGCACCGGCCGCTTGAGGAATTCGCGGATCGCCGGCGTCGTGGTGAGGCCCTGCTGGCCGCGGCGGAGCACGCGCGTCTCGGGATCGACGAGGACGCCGAGGCCGAGCCTGTCGGCACGTTCGAGCGTCGCGGCATTGCCTTTGCCGACATAATCGTAGCCGCGGACACCGAGGAAGGTGAAATTGCCGTCGGCCAGCCAATCAAGGAAGGCGACGGCCTCCGCGACATCGTCGGGCGCGCCGGGTGGCGGCGTGTCGCGATATTCGTCGATGACCGATTTCAGCCGGTCGAGCATCTGCCGCCAATCGGCAACCGCCTTGCCGATTTCGCCGAGCAGCGATTGCAGCCGCGCCGCGAGCGCCGCGCGCTCCGTCTTCGACAAGGTGGTGACATGCGCCTGGAAGAGGCTTTCGCGGATCGCCGGAGCGGGCGCCGGCGGCAGGCCGCGATAGGCGGTGAGCTTGCCGGAGCGGTCGCGTTCGAGCGAGACGATCGGGTGGGCGACGAGCAGCACTTCGGCGCCGAAATCCTGCAGCTCGCCGAGGATCGAATCGACCAGGAAGGGCATGTTGTCGTTGACCATCGAGACGACCGTGATCTCGCGCTCGCCGGTCGCGTCGAGGAAGCCGGCCTCGGCGACGTCGATCTTCGGCGTGCCGGGCTTGCGCTGCTCCACCGCCGCGCCGACCAGCCGCGCGAATCCGGCGAGCTCTTCCGGGGAGTAGACGGCCAGATCCTCGCCCGGCACCCGGGCGAAGAGGTCGCCGGCGAGGCTGGCAAGGAAGGGCGCATCGCCCTTGCGGCCAAGATGCGCCATGGCCTTCGCGATCAGGGTCTGTCCTGCTTCCACCGGCGCATCCATCCCAGTCTCCTTGCGGGGCTCTTCCGGCCCGCTCGCTCGCATCTTACGCAGGTTAAGTTAGGGGACCCGCTTGACGCAGCAATGACAGGCAGGCCCGGCAGAAGGCCGCAGGTATAGGCCATTATTGCAACGTCATTCCGGCGAAAGCCGGAATCCATCGTGAGTCGTACCGAGAGGTAGCATGGATCCCGGCTTTCGCCGGGATGACGCTGATCGTAACGGCGAAGCCGCCGTAAAACCCTGCCGGCTCAAATCAGCACGAGGTCATCGGAAAGCTCGTTGGCGTCGCGTGGCCGCGGCGGGAAATGCTCCGCCAGCACCGCGCCGGTGTGGCCGACCGCCGCGATCAGCCCGTCGGCAAGCCGCCCGGCTTTGATTTCGGCGAGGAGGTCGCGCATGGCCGCATCCCACACCGCCTGGTCGACCTTCTTGGCGATGGCGGCGTCGGCGACGATCTCCGCATAATGCTCGCGAAGCGAGATGAAGATGAGCACGCCCGTCCGCTCCTCCGTCATGTGCAGGCCATGCGCCAGGAACTGTTGCACGGCGAGCGCATGGGCGCGGTCCTCCTTGAGGCTGCGCGGCACTAGATGGACGCGGATCGCCGGCAGCGACAGGACGACGGCGAGGAGCACGAAGACGACGAGCTGGACGAGATAGACGAAGACCGCCGAGAAGCCGGCCATGCTGTCGTCGCCGGGATAGGTCCACGGATCGCTGAAGAAGCCGGCGAGCAGGAGCGGTAGCGGCACGAGCAGCGCCGCAAGCGTCGCCCAGAGGAGCGGCACGATCCGGTAATCGTCGCTGACCCCGGCGATGACGGTGAAGATCTCGCCGGCGGTCTTTGATTCGGCAGCCTCGACCGCGGCGCGGACGCGGGCGCGATCGGCTTCGGTGATATCGAGCTTGCCTGCCATCACCACCGCCCCGACGAGCCGCCGCCGCCGAATGACCCGCCGCCGCCCGAGAAGCCGCCGCCGGAGGAGCCGCCCGACGACCAGCCGCGCGACGAACCGGACGAACCGCCGACGGTGCCCGGCACCCATACCCAGCGGCCCTTGCGGCGGCGAAGATGCGAGAGGATCATGATCGTTCCCCATAAGGCGAAGAACAGGATCGGGATCAGCCAGTCATATTCGTCGCCGCTCGATTCGTTCTGCCGCTCCGCCAGCTCCTGATACTCGGCGGCCGAGCCGGTCAGCACCTTGATGATGTCGTCGACGCCGGCGACGACGCCGGCTTCCATGTCGCCATCGCGGAATTTCGGGATGATGGCATTCTCGATGATCAGCTTGGTCACCGCGTCGGTGAGATCGCCTTCGAGCCCGTAGCCGACCTCGATGCGGACGCTGCGCTCGTTCGGCGCTACGATGAGCAGCGCGCCATTATTCTTGCCGGCCTGGCCGATCGCCCAGAAGCGGCCGAGCTGGTAGCCGAAATCGGCGATGTCGTAGCCTTGCAGCGACGGCAGCGTCGCGACGACGAGCTGGCTGGTGCTCCTGGCTTCGAGTGCCGCGAGCTTGGCGTCGAGATCCGCTTCGACGGCGGGCGAGATGATGTTGGCCTCGTCGACGACGCGCCCGGAGAGCGCCGGGAAGGTCGGCGCGGCAAGCCCTTGCCCGCAAAGAACGAACGTTGCCGTCGCAAGGACGAGAAGTCGACGGAAAACCATCGGGCCATTCGCCGCGATCAGAATTTCACTTGCGGATTCTTCGTCGTCTCGGCGTCGACCGTGAAGGTCGCCATCGGCTTGGCGTCGGGATAGAGGAACATCGCCCACCAGCGGCCGGGAATGGTGCGGAGCTCGGTGTTGTAGAGGCGCACCGATTCGATGTAATCGCGCCGCGCTACCGCGATGCGGTTCTCGGTGCCTTCGAGCTGCGATTGCAGCGCCAGGAAATTCTGGTTGGATTTGAGGTCGGGGTAATTCTCGGTGATGGCGATCAACCGCGACAGCGCCGCACCGACCTCGCCCTGCGCCGCCTGGAATTTCTGGAAGGCCTCTGGATCGGTAGGGATATCGGCCGGCACCTGGATTTGCGTCGCCCTGGCGCGGGCCTCGACCACCGAGGTCAGCACGTCGCGCTCCTGCGCCGCATAGCCCTTCACCGTCTCGATCAGGTTCGGAATGAGGTCGGCACGGCGCTGATAGGTGTTGAGGACCTCGCTCCACGAGGCTTTCGCCTGCTCCTCATAGGTCGGGATCGTGTTGACGCCGCAGCCGGCGAGCAGCAGCGCCGCCAGCGCCACGAAGAGGGCGACGAAAGGACGGGAGAGAGAGTCATGAAGAGGAATGGCGGCCATGGAAGGCTCCTGCAGCGAAGATGAATTCAGCCGGAAGTTACGCTCTTCGCATGGCCGCCGGAAGACGAAGGCGTGTGACCGCCGTCTCTTGCCCTTCCGCCTATTGCGATCCGGTCGCCGGCTTGGCGTCGGCCTTGCCCTCGGCGCCCATATAGACGGCGAGCAGGCGCACGACCTTGTCGGTCTTGTTGGTGGCGTTATGCGGCCACTCCATCGCTTCCAGGAAGCTGTCGCCGACCTTGTAGTCCTTGACGCCCTTGGTGCCGTAATCGACCGAGATATCGCCTTCGAGCACGGTGACGAAGAGCGGCACCTCATGGCTGTGCCAGCCGGTATCCTTGCCCGGCGCGATGACCACGATGGCCGCCGTCACCTTGGGTTCTCCGGCCGGATAGGCGATCTTCTGGCCGACGATCGTCTCGGCGCCCTTGAAGAGCGGCGTGAGCAGGTTCTGGTAGGTCGCCGGTGCGGCGACATCCTCGGCGATCGCCGGAGCGGCGGCGAAGAGGGAAAGGGCGATCAGGGGCAGGAATGCGCGTCGGACGAAATTCATTTTGAGCTCCCAAATGGATGATGGCGCTTGGCTATCAGGCGAAAGCTGCGGTTTCCCTAACGGGCAGGGAAAAACTGGCCGCTTGACTCTGCTTTTGTTCTCCGGAATCTATTAGAACAAAGCAGGAACACAATCGTTGAAGGTGAACAGGCCATGCGCGTCAGCGCTTCCATGGCGGGGGACGAGCTTGCCCGATTGCGGCAGCGCGTCGCCGAGATCGAAGGCAGGCCGCCGGTCCTGCCGGGCGAGGCGGCGATCCTGCCTTTCGGGCTGGGGCGGCTCGACCGGCACCTCGCCGGGGGCCTCCGCCGCCATGCCCTGCATGAGATCCGCGGCGCGACGGCGCCGGAAAGCGTCGCCGCCTTCGGCTTTGCCGCGGCGATCCTGAGCCGACTCACCAAATCCGATCCGCGGCCGGTTCTCCTCGTCGCCGAGGCCGGCAGCTTCGGCGAGACCGGGCATCCCTACGCGCCCGGGCTCGCCGGCTACGGCCTCGATCCTCGCCGCCTGATCCTGGTCAAGGCGAAACGGCCGGCCGACGCCCTCTGGGTCTTCGAGGAGGCGATCCGCTGCGCCGGGCTCCTCGCCGTGCTCGCCGAAATCCGCGGCACGCCGCGCCAGCTCGACCTGACCGCCAGCCGCCGCCTGGCGCTGCGCGCCGCCGAAAGCGGCGTCATGGGCCTGCTGCTGCGCCACGGCAGCAACGCCGAGCCCGGCGCCGCCGACACGCGCTGGCATGTCGTGCCGCGTCCGGCCGGCACGCTCCAGGATTTTCCCTCCGGCATCGGTCGGCCGGCCTGGCGGCTCGACCTCGAACGCAACCGCCACGGCCCGACGGGCCTTTTCGACCTGGAATGGAACCATGACGACCGCTCCTTCGTGGCGCCCGCCCGGCCGGCGCTTTCTCTTCATCGCGTTCCCCTATCTGCCGACCGACCGCATCCATCGGATGCGGCTCGGAAAATCCTGGCGTTTCCGCCCGCAGCCGAAGACCCCGCTCGTGATCGCGGCGAAGGTGAAGGGGGCGCTCCGTCTCGCCGCGCTGGATGAGACCGCCGAGCGCCTTGGCCTCGCCTGCGGCCAACCGCTCGCCGATGCCCGCGCCATGATCCCGGCGCTCGATGCCGTCGAGGCGGAAGGCGCCGCCGATAGCAGCCTCCTCGAGACGCTCGCCGGCTGGGCCGAACGCTACACGCCGATCGTGGCGATCGACCCGGATAACGGCCTCCTCCTCGACATCACCGGCGCGGCGCATCTCTTCGGCGGCGAGGCGAAGCTTGCCGAGGAGTCGCGCCGGCGGCTGACCGCGCAGGGCTTTTTCACCCGCGCCGCCATCGCCGATACGCCGGGCGCCGCATCCGCCGCCGCCCGCTTCGGTTCAACGGCGATCGTGGCCGAGGGCGGCACGCCCGACATGCTGAAGCCGCTGCCGCTCGCCGCGCTCCGACTCGAACCAGATATCGTCGCGGCCCTCTACCGGGTCGGCCTGAAGCGCATCGGCCAGATCCTCGATACGCCGCGCGCGCCGCTGACCGCCCGCTTCGGCGACATCCTGCTCCGCCGCCTCGACCAGGCGCTGGGCTGGGAGGAAGAGGCGCTCAGCCCCTATCGCCCGCTGCCGAGGCTTATTGCCGAGCACCGCTTCGCCGAGCCGATCGCCCGCCAGGACGATATCGCCGCGACGCTTGCCTCGCTCGCCGCGACGCTGGCGCGGGGCCTGGAGGAGCGCGGCGAAGGCGCCCGCGGGCTGGAGCTTTCGCTGTTCCGGGTCGACGGCTTCGTCGCCCGCACCTTCGTCGGCATCGGCCGGCCGGTGCGCAGGCCGAGCCTCGTCCTCGATCTCTTCCGCGAGAAATTCGCCGGCCTCGGCGAGGAGATCGACGCCGGCTTCGGCTTCGACATGATCCGCCTCGCGGTACTCGCCGCCGCCCCCTTCGACAACGCCCAGACCGATCTCGGCGGCGAGGCGCTGACCGGCGCCGATCTCGGCCAGCTCATCGACCGCATCGGCGTGCGGCTCGGCGCCGAGCATGTCGGCCGCATCGAGGCGCGCGACAGCCATGTGCCGGAACGGGCCGAGGCTTTCGTCGCCAGCGGCGAGGACGAGCGCCGCAAGAAGCTGCCGCCGCCCTCGCCTTTCCCGTCGGCGCCGATCGAACGGCCGCTCCGTATCTTTGCAGAGCCCGAGCCGGTCGAGGCGATCGGCGAGGTGCCGGACGGGCCGCCGCTCAATTTCCGCTGGCGCCGCGTGCTGCACAGCATCGCCCGCATCGAGGGACCGGAACGGATCGCCGCGGAATGGTGGCGCGGCGAGACTTTCACCCGCGACTATTTCCGCGTCGAGGATTCGGAAGGCCAGCGCTTCTGGCTCTTCCGCGAAGGCATCTATGCCTCCGGGACGCCGGAGCCGCGCTGGTACCTGCACGGCATGTTCGCATGACCGCCGCCGGCCATCCCGCGCATCACATGCGCGTTCAGGATTTCACGCTCTTGCGCTCATTCTTCACGGCCCGTTTCAGCGTCTCGTTGAGACGGCCCTGCCAGCCGTGGCCGGAACGGCGAAAGTGGTCGACCAGATCCCTGTCGAGGCGGATTGTCGTCTGCACTTTGGTCGGCGTCTTCTGCGGTCCGCGACCCTTGGGCTTCGGAAACTCGACGCCCGGAAAGAGCTCGTGCACGGGGCGCATACGCGCGAAGTCCTCGTCCGTCAGCTCGGGAATATCGACGTCGTCCCAATCCTTTTGGGAAATGTGGTCAGGCTTCTTGCGCGCTTTCATGACGTATCCTTTCTCTTTCGTTAGCCTTCCGAAGCCCGATCACGCGTATTTTTTCACCGCGCCACGTGAAGACCAGAACGTGCAATCGACCTTCGATAGGGCCGACGGCAATGAAACGCGTCTCCCCATAATCATGCCTTTGATCTTCCTTGGCCGAAGAACGGCTCCAATCGAAATCGTTCACGGCTTCGAATGGCACACCATGCTTGGCAAGGTTGCGGCGCGATTTGATCGCATCCCATTCATACTCGTAACCCATAACATATTGTTATTACAATTTATCGTCTTTTCAAGCCCTTCTGCGGAGAAGCAAGGGCTCGTTGCCTTATGACCGCCTTCGCCGAGCTCTGCGTCACCACGAATTTCTCCTTCCTGCGCGGCGGCTCGCATCCGGAGCAGCTTGTCCCGCAGGCGGTCGCGCTCGGCATTGCCGGCATTGCAGTGACCGACCGCAACACGCTGGCCGGGGTCGTGCGCGGCCATGTTGCCATGCGGGAATTGGTCGACGAAGAGCGGAAGAAGACATTCCGCTACGCCATCGGCTGCCGTCTCGTGTTCCGCGACGGGACGCCCGACATCTTCGTCTGGCCGACGGACCGCAAGGCCTACGGGCATCTCTGCCGGCTTCTCACCGCCGGCAACATCCGCGCCGAGAAAGGCCAGTGCCATCTCGATGTGGAGGATCTCCTCGTATGGGGAGCGGGCATGATCCTCGGCGTGATGCCGGGCCGCCATGCCGACGCGGCCTTGTCAAAGACGCTCGGCGCGTTGAAGAGTGCCTTCCCGCGCAACACCCGCCTCATGCTGACGCGGCCTTATGGCAGCGACGATTATCGCCGGCTGGCGCTGGTGACCGATGCGGGCAAGCGCTTCGGCGTGAAGCTCCTTGCTACCAACGACGCGCTCTACCACGCGCCCGAACAGCGGCCGCTTCAGGACGTGCTCACCTGCATCCGCGAGAAGACCACGCTCACCAATGCCGGCAAGCGGCTTGAGGCGAATGCCGAGCGGCATCTGAAAAGCGCAGCGGAGATGCAGCGCCTCTTCCATGATTTCCCGGAAACGGTCAGCGAGAGCGTCGCCGTCCTGGAGCAACTAAATTTCTCGCTCGACGAGCTCAGCTTTCAGTATCCAGAGGAGTCGATGGGCGATGGCTCAGGCCCACAGGAGACGCTCGCAAGACTTGCCGAACGAGGGTCGGAAGATCGTTACCCGGACGGCGTCCCGGACGCGATCAGAAGGAACCTGGACGATGAACTGAGGCTCATCGGGAAACTCAACTATGCGCCTTACTTCCTCACCGTGCGCAACATCATGGAATTCGCGCGAGACAATAATATCCTGTGTCAGGGACGCGGCTCGGCCGCCAATTCCACCGTCTGTTATTGCCTGCGCATCACCGAGGTTGATCCCATGGGCAAAAGCGGCGGGCTTTTCGAGCGTTTCATTTCCGAGGACCGGGGCGAGCCACCCGACATCGACGTCGACTTCGAGCATGAGACGCGTGAGAAGGTGATCCAGCATGTATATGAGAGATATACTCGGGAGAAGACCGCTCTCACCGCAACGGTGATCACCTATCGCTCGCGCTCGGCGCTGCGCGAGGTGGGCAAGGTCTTCGGACTTTCGGACGACACGATCGGCGCTTTATCCGGCGCCGTATGGGGCTGGTCGACGGACCGGGTGCCCGACAAGGAGGTCCGCCGCGCCGGCCTCGATCCTTCCGAACAGGCCATGCAGCAGGTGCTCGACCTTGCCCATGCGCTGATGGGCTTTCCGCGCCACCTCTCGCAGCATGTCGGCGGCTTCGTCATGACGCGCGATCGGCTCGACGAGATGATGCCGGTGATGAATGCCGCCATGGAAGGCCGCACGACGGTCGAATGGAGCAAGGACGATCTCGACGCGCTCAATATTCTGAAGGTCGACGTACTGGCGCTCGGCATGCTGACCTGCATCCATCGGGCTTTCGATTTCATGAAAGCTCATTACGGGCAAATAATCGGGATCGGCGATCTCCGTAAGGCGGATGAACCGGCCGTCTACAATATGCTTTGCCGGGCCGACTCACTCGGCACCTTCCAGGTCGAGAGCCGAGCGCAGATGTCGATGTTGCCGCGCCTGCAACCGAGAGAATTCTATGATCTCGTCATCGAAGTCGCGATCGTTCGTCCGGGTCCGATCCAGGGCGGTATGGTCCATCCCTATTTGCGTCGCAAACAAAAACTGGAAGATGTCGATTACCCCTCGCCGGCGCTAAAGAACATTCTCGGCAAAACACTGGGCGTGCCGCTTTTCCAAGAGCAGGCGATGCGCATTGCGATCGATTGCGCCGGCTTCGATCCCGGCGAGACCGACCGCATTCGCCGAGCCATGGCGACCTTCCGCCGCGTTGGTACGATCGACAAGCTCCGAAACCGTTTTGTCGAGGGCATGGTCGGAAACGGCTACGAACGCGACTTCGCCGAACGCTGCTTCAGCCAGATCGAGGGCTTCGGCGATTACGGCTTCCCCGAAAGCCATGCCGCGAGTTTCGCCATCCTCGTCTATGTCTCGGCCTGGCTGAAATGCCATTACCCGGACGTCTTCTGCGCCGCGATCCTGAATTCGCAGCCGATGGGTTTCTATGCCTCGGCCCAGCTTGTCCGCGACGCGCACGAGCATGGCGTCCTCATCCGCGAGGTCGATGTGAACGAGTCCGATTGGGACTGCACGCTCGAGAATGACGGCGGCTTCGTCGGCGAACGTATCCACAAGCGCCATGCCGAGATGAAGGACGACATTCGCTCGACCCACGCCGTCCGTCTCGGCTTCCGCCAGGTCAAGGGATTTTCGGAGGAGGATGCCAAGAAGCTGAAAGCGACACGCGGCGCCGGCTACGATTCGGTTCGAGACCTCTGGCTACGCACCAATCTTCCCCGCGCCGCCATCGAGCGGCTGGCCGATGCCGACGCCTTCCGTTCGATCGGGCTCGACCGGCGCGACGCATTGTGGGCGGCGCGCGGTCTCGGCGGCGATCGCGACCGGCTGCCGCTCCTCGACGCGATCGGCCTCGCCGATATCCGCCACGAACCCGATTTCGCCTTGCCGCCGATGCCGCTCGGCGAGCATGTCGTCAACGACTACCGCTATCTGAGCCTGTCCCTGAAGGCGCATCCCGCGTCCTTCCTGCGCCGCCATCTCGCCGCACAGGGGATTCTGCCGACCGAGGCGCTGGCCGGCATGAAGACGGGCGCGACCGTGAAGGTCGCCGGCCTGGTGCTGATCCGCCAACGGCCGGGCACGGCGAAGGGCGTCATCTTCATGACGCTTGAGGACGAGACCGGCATCGCCAACGCCATCGTCTGGGCGCGGACCTTCGAGCGCTTCCGCCCGATCGTGCTCGGCGCGCGTCTCGTCGCCGTGGCCGGCAAGCTGCAGAATGAAAGCGGCGTCATCCACGTCGTCGCCGAGAAGATCGAAGATCTGTCGCCGATGCTCACCCTGCTCTCGGAGGATGCCGGCGACATCGATACGCTCTCGCCCGGCGACGAGTTCAAGCGCGGCCCTGCCGACGACTCCCGCGATCGGGGCAAGACCAAACGGCTTGCCCGGCTCGCGAAAGACGAGCCCGGCGCCCTTGGCGACCACGCCCGGCTTTCCGCCGACACGGAGAAGGTCATGCCCAAGGGCCGCAATTTTCACTAGCCGCATGGCGGCTCGGTGGGGCCGTACGCCTCCACACCCGCTACCGTCGAGGGAGAGGAGGGCTCTCGACCTCGACGGCATGCCTCTGTTCGCCGGATGATCCGGCTTGGTCGATCACCGGCGATTTGCGTATAAAGGGCGGCCAGCCAAGACCCGGAAAACGAGGCGCCTGCCATGAAGATCACCGCCGCTGTCGTCCGCGAGAAATTCTCGCCCTTCGTCATCGACACCGTCGAGCTCGCCGAGCCGCGGCCGGACGAGCTTCTCGTCCGTGTCGTGGCGAGCGGCATGTGCCACACCGATCTGCATGGCCGCGACGGCTATTTCCAGATCCCCTACCCGGCCGTCTTCGGCCATGAGGGCGGCGGCGTGGTCGAGAGGGTCGGCTCGGCGGTCACCGAATTCGCCGCCGGCGATCATGTCATCATGGCCTTCCCCTTTTGCGGCGTCTGCCCGAACTGCCACGCGCACATGCCCGCCCATTGCATGGATTCGGTCAAGCTCAAGGGCAGCGGCACCCGCGCCGACGGCTCGACGCTGATGGAGAAGGATCACGCTCCGGTCTACAGCGCCTTCTTCCAGCAATCCTCCTTCGGCACCTTCGCCATCGCCAATGAGCGCTTCGCCGTGAAGGTCAGGAACGACGCGCCGCTCGAACGCCTCGGCGCCATGGCCTGCGGCATGCAGACCGGCGCCGGCGCGGTCTTCAACGCGATGAAGCCCGATCCCGGCGACGCCATCGTCGTCTTCGGCGTCGGCGGCGTCGGCCTCTCGGCACTGATGGCGGCGAAGCTCGCCGGCTGCGACCCGATCATCGCCGTCGACGTGCAGGAGAGCCGGCTGGAGCTTGCCCGCGAGCTCGGCGCCACCCACACGATCGATCATTCGAAGGAAAGCGACGTGGTCGGCGCGATCCGCCGCATCACCCGCTACGGCGTCAAATTCTCCGTCGAGACCTCGGCCCGCCCGGAGATTCTGCGCGAAGCCGTCGAATGCCTGATGCCGCTGGGCACGGCGATCCTCTTGGGCAGCGCGCGCAAGGGTACCGAGGTGTCGCTCGAAATGCCCTTGCTGCAGGACGGCCGCGCCATCCGCGGCGTCATCCAGGGCTGGAGCGAGCCGAAGAAATTCCTGCCCCATCTCGTCGACCTGATGATGGAAGGAAAATTCCCCGCCGAGAAGTTGATGACCTTCTACCCGCTCGCCGAGATCAACCAGGCAGCCGAAGACGCCGCCACCGGCAAGACGATCAAGCCGGTGCTACTGATGCCGCATTGATCGGAGAGGGGATGGGCTGCATCCGCACTTGCCGTCGTCGGCGGGCTTGACCCGCCGACCCATTCCGATTCGCCACCACTATGGCGGCTTACGTAGATTGAGCATTCCGAAGCGGCCCCTCCATGAACTCACCGCTGCTGAAACGCGAGCCGTGAGGTCACGGAATGGGTCGGCGGGTCAAGCCCGCCGATGACGACTGAGTATGCTTGAGCGCTGCCACGATCTCCCACAAGAGAGGATAGCTCAGTTCAAATCGTCTCGAACTGCTTGTCCTGGATCATCTGGCGGAAGCCGTCCATCGGCTCGTTGACGGTCTTCCAGTTGGGCAGCGCCGCCACCGCTTCCAGCCAGCGGACGATGTTCGGATAGGCCTTGAACTCGGTGCGGATCGGGTGGCCGCAGGTGACCAGCGCCGCGCCGAAATAATCGGCGATGGTGAGTTCGCCGCCCACCAGGTATTTGCTGCCGCCGCCCAGCCAATGATCGTTGAGGAGCGTCAGCCAGTTCTTGGTCCGCTCCTTGCCCCAGGCGATCGTGCCTGACTGCGCTTCGTCGCTCGGCCGCTTGTGGTGCGGAAAGATCTGCGGGTAGACGACGCCGTAGCCGTAGTCGCGATAGAAGTTGCTGTTGAACCAATCCATCATCTCGTTGACCTTGGCGCGCTTCTTCAGATCCTTCGGATAGGTCGGCAAATCGTATTTGTCGGCGACATATTTCAGGATCGCCGAGCTCTCGGTCAGGATGAAATCGCCATCGACCAGCGCCGGCACCATCCGGTTGGGATTGAGCGAGACATAGGGCTCCTTGTGATGTGCCCCGGTCATCAGGTCGACGACCTCCTGGTCGACCGGCAGCTTGTTGTCGGCGACGTAATGCAGGATCGGCCGGCTCGTGTTCGAGACCGGATGCATGTAGAGCCTCATGGAAATTCCCTCCCCTGGGACGCCGGCACGGCCGCGGGCTTGCTGCCCGCTCGCCGTCCGGTCCGTCGATGCGATGAGGCTATTTTAGCGCTTGTAGGGGTTCTTAGGCGAGCGGTCGTCCGACAGCGTATCGCGGTCGCGCGCCACCTGTCAACGCCGGATCAAAAATGCATCGGCGTTCCGGAGCAAAAATGCATCAGCCGGCCCGGCCGGACGGCTGGGCCGGGAGGCATTTCGGGGTTTTCGATCAGACCTTGGGTTTGTCGTCCGGCGGAGTTTCGTCAGGAAGGCTGCGC
>CAMCWB010000058.1 GCA_945882315.1 Bauldia litoralis
GGACAGATCGTCATGCGCAAAATCGACGGTTGGCAGACCCTCGCAACCAAGCCCGTCGATCAGCCGGTTGACCTGGCCGCCTGAACCGATACCTTCACCACGCCGGAGCCACGTCACGCGAATTCCAACACGACCAGCGACGGCACCTCTTGAGATCGACTGGGGCAAAAACAGCGGCTTTACGGATCATAGTGCGCTCTTCCAAACGACGGACTTGGCACAGGTTCCATACTATTACGTCAAAGAGGGCGGCAACACTTATATCGATTCACTCGGCGAAGAGCGTTCGGAGCTGTTCGTCGAATATAAGGAGGGAATGGCGCGGCCCTTGAGCCAGGTTGCCGATCGCATTGAATTGCTCGGCCACACTCTGAAGCACTGCGAACGCGAATTTGAGCATCTCTCCCGCTTTAATGACTTTGACAATCAGCGGCTCACATTTGACGAGTTGAAGGAGGCGCTAGCCTCTATCGACGCTAACGCTATCTCCGCTGATTATGGCGAGATGGGCGAGGATTTCGGGAAATTTTTCCGACGACAAATATTCGACCGGCTAGGCCTTGGCTCGAGAACGAAGGATCCAGACTACGTAAGGTACCATGCTAGCGAGGGCATGGAGAACCTCAGCGCCTACTCAATTCTGCGCCTACTCGCGCTCAATCCCCAAGCCCAACACCTTCCCGTCACATGGCAGTTTGCCGATGTGGAGATAGGCGGCTGGGCAAATCGTGGTGCTTTCGTCCGACCTCTCGATCAATCTAACAGATTCCTAATCGTAACCGAGGGCAGTTCCGACGCGAAGATCATTCGCCACGCGCTGCACTTGCTCAAGCCGCATGTGTCAGACTTTTTTGATTTCGTGGATATGGAAGAGGGCTATCCCTTTTCCGGGACCGGCAATCTTTTCCGTTTCATTCAGGGTCTCGTTAGTATTTCGATCCAGAACAATGTCGTCGTCGTCTACGACAATGACGCGGAGGGCTTGGCAAATTACGTGCGAAATCGATCGTTAAACGTCCCAAGCAACATGCTCATTCTCAAATTGCCGGACGATCCCGATTTCACTCAATTCAACACGTTGGGGCCGAACGGGCATCATCCGGCCGACATAAACGGCCGGGCTGCGGCAATCGAATGTTACCTCGACCTCGGCGATAACCCGCTTGTGCGATGGACTAGCTTCAACACCAAGGCGGGGGCGTACCAAGGCGAACTAATCGACAAAACTGAATATATGCGATCGTTCTTGGACCAGCGCGAGTTACTACCCGGCTATGCTTACAATCGAATACAGCGCGTCTTAGACATGATCGTAGCCGCCTGCATGACGATGCGCGAAGCTCAAATGAACAAGAAACTCAATGAGCTTTGAACGGTGTGAAGTCCACTCTCCCGGACGTCTCGCCAGAGCACCGCTTTACCGCGAGCGGTAAAATCCGATATTATTCTCTGCCAGGAGAATAATTATGTCCACATCCCGAAACTATACCCCCGCCGAGGCGGCCGCGCTGAGCGGGGTCGGGATAAAGGCGGTTCATAACGCCATCGACAAGCGGATCGTCGAGACGGTTCCGGATGCCGGCCGCATACGTCGGCGGGCGTTGACCGGCGAGGCGCTGTTGCAGCTGACGCTTTGGCAGGGCGTCGGCGCGGTGCTCACCGGAGAGCACCGGCAGCTTCTGTTCAAGGCGATCAAGGCGAAACCGGCGGCGAGGACCATCAAGACGGACGATTTTCTGATCGTCGACGTGGGCGAAGCGCGGAAGCAGCTGAAGGCGCGCATGCTCGACCTCGCCCGCGCGGAAGCCGCGATCGACAGCGTCAAGGGCGTCATGGGCGGCGAGCCGGTTTTCAAGGGCACGCGCATTCCCGTCCGGCTGGTTGCCGCGATGCTCGATCAGGGAGCGGACGAGGCCGACATTCTCGACGGATACCCGAAGCTCACATCGCGCATGCTCGATCTCGCCCGCATCTGGACCGCGGCGCATCCGGCGCGAGGCAGACCGAAGCCGCTGTCAGCGCTGGGTTTGCGGGTTAATTCCTCCAAGCCGATAGCTTTGAAGGGATCCGCTGCCGAGCCGAAAGGGTAGATAAGCGTGGCCAGGCGCCCGAGGTGTTGCACTTCGTTTGTGAACTCGGGCGCCGCTGCGTATGCGGTGATAGCTGTTGCAGTGTCCTAATTCGGGGGCAGGCCTGCGACTACTTTCTCGCAGAATTTTTCGAGGTCATCGAACTTGATCACCAAATAGTAGCCCGCATACTTTTCCGTCTTGCGATCGACGTCGGAAACCAGTGCCGGCTCCCAATCTGCGTAAGGTTCAGGTATTGCGGCAACGCCCTTAGCAGAATCGACTGCATCATGGTCGATGACGAAGAGCAGCCCGGCCGGCAAGGTTTGTTCATTACCTCCCGTAAACGGCGCGAAAAACTGAACGAGCAGGATCGTCGTGAATGCCGTGGTAACGGCATATCGGTCTCCCTTACGCGGCCGATCTTGCACCATGCACTCTGCAACTCGTTGGCGGACTTGATCTGCGTGCCCCGCGAAAATCGGCCCGATGGCTTTCGTCGATTAAGCTCAGAATACTTCAGTAGCGTGAGGCGGAATAGCGCAGCGTGTTCCGCCGGCTCGGGTGGCGGGTTACGCCTCCGGCTAACCCACCCTATGCATCGCGATTCAGTCGGGCGCATACTCATAAAAATACCGCCCGCGCCGGAAGCCGGTCGTCAGCCGCAGGCCGCCGAAGCGGGCGTAGAAGGTTTCGGCATCGGCCGGATCGGCGAAGGCGTAGCGGATGAAGAATTCGCCATCGCGGTGGGCGCTGTTGTGGCGCGGCGCAACGGAGGCGAGCGCCTTCGCGACGGCATCGGCCAGCAGGCCATTCGCGCCGACGACCATCGCCGCCGGAAGCTCGACCTGATGGGGAAAGTCGCGATCGATGCGGCGGGGCGTGATCTCGCCCTTGCGTCGGGACATGGCGGGCTCGCGGTTCGATGTGAACGTCCGGGCCTGCTTCCGAGTGCGTGGCCGCCCCCTCCACCGCCTTCGGCGGTCCCCCTCCCCCGCTTTGCGGGGGAGGAACCAGTCTCACGTCCGCGCCTTGCCGCCGGGGGCCTGGCGGAATTTGCCGTAGGTGAAGCCAACCGAGAGGGCGGCGGCGAGGCGGTCGCATTCGGCTTCCCAATAGGCGTTGGCGACGATGAGGGCGCGGAGCGCGGCGCGGGGATCATCGCCGCAGGCGGCGATGAGCGCGTCGACGTCCGATTCGATCGTCTCCGCGGACTGGGGCTGGCTGGCGGGGTCTGGCTGTGGGGCCGGCATGATCTGGCTCGCGAAGCGGGGTTGCGACCGGCCCATGATGCGACAGGTACAAAACAAGAACAAGCTATCGTGGGTTTTAATTCCTACCGAGGCGCAGAAAGTCGTAAACGGCCAGTCGGCTTTCACGGAAGGTGCAGGGATGAAGTGGCTGTTTCTCATCATCGGCGTCGCGGCGGGCGCCTTCGCGCATTTCCTCTATAGCGCGGAACATGGCGGCCAGGCGTTCCGGACGGATCTCGTCGTCTATCGCGACGGCGAGACGGGCTGCGAATATCTCAAGCCCGCCTGGGGGATCAGCGGGCTGATGCCGCGCAACGACAGCCTCGGCGTGCCGATCTGCCGGGACGAGGGCATCAGCGAGGATGTCGAGAAGCTGCTCGACGATATCGGCAGCGCGCCGGTCGCGCCTGCGACAGCGCCGCCCGCGACGATCACACCGGCGGCACCGGCGCCGTGAATTAACCTTCGATTAACCGTCTATCGGCGACAACGGTCCGGGGCCTAACTCGGATCGATTTCGCGACATGCGTTTCAAAGTCGTTGTTCATACTATTGCCCCTTCCGGCGTGCAGGGCGACAGCGCCGATCTCTCGCCGCCGATCGAGCTTGCCGAAGCGCAGCGGCAGCTCGCCGGCCTGATCGCCGGAAAAGGCGCCCGCGCCACCGCCGACGGGTGGATGTGCCAATCCAAGGACGGCAAGACCTATATCGTCAGCCTGGAGCGCTGCGAGCCGCAGCAGCCGATCCGCGCGCCGCGCCTCACCGAGCTCTTCCACCAGCCGCGGCATTACTGAAAAAAAGAAAACCCCGGCTGGGGCTGGGGTTCGCTTCGTTGCCGGACGGTCCGGTTACTTGCCGCGCAGCGCATCCTTGATGCCGCCGACGGCGTTCTGCACCTTGCCTTCAGCCTTGTCGGCCTTGCCGTCCGCCTGCAGCTTGGCATCGCCGGTGACCTTGCCGGCAACTTCCTTGACGGCGCTCTTGGTCTGCTTCAGCGAACCTTCAACCCGATCCTTGTCCATGACGATTGTCCTTTGCGATGGAGGGACCAGACCAACGAAATTCTGCCGCCGGAGTTCCGCGGCCGGGGCGGGCGTCGCGGAATTTCGACGGGCGGCATTCCGGCCCATCGAACTTGTCACGGAAAGGGGCTAGGGCTTGCGGCTGTCCTCAGATTCCGGAGCAAGCCTTGAATCCCCGCTATCGCCTTGGCTGCCAGCTTTCCTACGAGGTCCAATCGAGGACCACCTTCATCTTCAACATCGAGGTCGCCAGGCTCGTCCGCCACCTCGATCTCGTCGAGACGCTGACCGTCACGCCGGGCGCGCCGGAGCAGGTCTACAGCGTGCCGGACATCCGCAACCGCTATTTCAGCGTCAACGCCGAAGCCGGGCCGCTGCGCATCGACTACAGCGCGGAGGTGACGCTCGACGTCTTCCGCGCCGATCCCGATACGGTCAACGAGACGCCGCTCGAACGCATCCCGCTCGACATCCTTCCCTATCTCCTGCCCTCGCGCTACGTGCCGTCCGACCGGCTGCAGGCCTTCGCCCAGCGCGAGTTCGGCCATCTCCATCCGGGCCATAGCCGCATCACGGCGATCTGCAACTGGCTCTACGACAATATCGAGTACCGGCGCGGCGCCTCGAACCAGACGACGACGGCCGACGAAAGCCTGATCGGCCGCGCCGGGGTGTGCCGGGATTTCGCCCATCTCGGCATCTCCTTCTGCCGGGCGCTCAACATCCCGGCGCGCTTCGTCAGCTGCTACGCCTACGGGCTGGAGCCGAATGATTTCCACGCCGTCTTCGAGGCCTATCTCGACGGGCGCTGGTGGCTGTTCGACGGAACCCGGCAGGCCAATCTCGACGGGCTGGTGCGCATCGGCGTCGGCCGCGACGCAGCCGAGATCGCCTTCGCCTCGCCCTTCGGCAGCATCCAGGAAGGTCCGGTGCGCATCACGATCGCGCATGCCGACGGCACGCCCGAGCTGCCCGGCCGGACGACCGACGCGATCTCCACCGAGGAGCCGGCGCCGAACGCCGGCGCGACCTAGCTTCCCTCCACCGGAGGCAGAAGAGCGGCCTATTCGTGCAGGCCGGGGGCTTCGTGGCCGGTGCGGGCGACATATTCGGAATAGCCGCCGCCATATTTGTGGACGCCGTCCGGGGTGAGCTCGAGGACGCGGTTCGACAGCGCCGCCAGGAAGCGGCGGTCATGCGAGACGAAGAGCATGGTGCCCTCATACTGGCCGAGCGCCGTGATCAGCATCTCCTTGGTCGCCATGTCGAGATGGTTGGTCGGCTCGTCGAGGACGAGAAGGTTCGGCGGGTCGAAGAGCATCTTGGCCATGACCAGGCGGGCCTTCTCGCCGCCGGAGAGAACGCGGCACTTCTTCTCGACATCGTCGCCGGAAAAGCCGAAGCAGCCGGCCAGCGCCCGCAGCGAACTCAGGCTCGCCTGCGGGAATGAGCCTTCGAGCGACTGGAAGAGCGTGTCCTCGCCGTCGAGCAGATCCATGGCGTGCTGGGCGAAATAGCCCATCTTGACGCTGGCGCCGAGCGCCACCTCGCCCTGGTCGGGCGCGGCATGGCCGGCGACGAGCTTCAGGAGCGTCGACTTGCCGGCGCCGTTGATGCCCATGACGCACCAGCGCTCCTTGCGGCGGACCTGGAAATCGAGGCCTTCATAAATGGGCCGGCTGCCATAGCCCTTGTGGACATTCTTCAGGCTGACGACATCCTCGCCCGAGCGCGGCGTCGGCAGGAAATCGAAGGCCACCGCCTGGCGGCGGCGCGGCGGCTCGACCCGCTCGATCTTGTCGAGCTTCTTGACGCGGCTCTGGACCTGCGCGGCGTGCGAGGCGCGCGCCTTGAAGCGCTCGATGAACTTCACTTCCTTGGCGAGCATCGCCTGCTGACGCTCGAACTGGGCCTGCTGCTGGCGCTCGTTCTGGGCGCGCTGCTGCTCGTAGAATTCGTAATTGCCGGAATAGCTGGTGAGGCTGCCGCCATCGATCTCGACGACCTTGGTGACGATGCGGTTCATGAACTCGCGGTCATGCGAGGTGATCAGCAGGCCGCCCTCGTAATCCTTGAGGAACTTCTCCAGCCAGATCAGGCTTTCGAGATCGAGATGGTTGCTCGGCTCGTCGAGGAGCATGGCATCGGGGCGCATGAGCAGGATGCGGGCGAGCGCGACGCGCATCTTCCAGCCGCCCGACAGCGCGCCGACATCGCCGTCCATCATTTCCTGGCTGAAGCTGAGGCCGGCAAGGACCTCGCGGGCGCGGCCGTCGAGCGCATAGCCGTCGAGCTCCTCGAAGCGCGCCTGGACCTCGCCGTAGCGCTCGACGATGGCGTCCATCTCGCCGGCGCGGTCGGGATCGGCCATGGCGGTCTCGAGCGCGTGCAGCTCGGCCGCGACGGCGCTGACCGGGCCGGCGCCATCCATGACCTCGGCGACGGCGCTGCGGCCGGCCATCTCGCCGACATCCTGGTTGAAGTAGCCGATGGTGACGCCGCGATCGACGGCGACCTGGCCCTCGTCGGGCTGGTCGGTGCCGACGATCATGCGGAAGAGCGTCGACTTGCCGGCGCCGTTGGGGCCGACGAGGCCGACCTTCTCGCCCCTCTGGAGGGCCGCCGAGGCCTCGATGAAGAGGAGCTGGTGGCCGTTCTGCTTGCTGATGTTGTCGAGTCGGATCATGCTGCGCATGGAGCCGCAAAATACGCCGGGCGCCATAGGACAAATTGCGCCTACCGGTCCGGCTTGCCGAAAGCCGCTTGGTTGCAAGGGCCTCGGCATAAATGCAGGGGCTGCCAGCGCTCCCGCTTAGCCGTTCGGCGCAGCGAGACATCGCGGAGGCTGCCCGGACACCCGCCGAGGGAACAAAATAGGGGGAACTCCGTTGTCTGCTTTCCTCCCCGGAGATTGTCCCATGACGCGCCAAAGCCTGATTCTCGTGATTATCGTGCTCGCAGTGGCCGTCGGCGGCCTCTTTGCCTATCAGGCTTACGAGCGCGACCAGAACACGCTCGACATCAGCGTCGGGCAGGACGGCATCAAGGTCGACTGAGCCCTTATCGCGCCGGACACCGCCAGGGCAAAAAGCCTTCCGAGAGCCCACGGCGCCACTCACTGCCTTGATGCAGGCCCCGACGCTTTGCGCTAGGGATGGCTATCCTTGGCACAGGCGGCGGGCGACCATGCGGATCGGGGCATTCTTCACGGCGGTCTGGCTCACAGTCTCTTCGTTGGGCGCGGCTGCGGAAACCAAGCCTTTCACCTTTCCCGAGGGCTGGTTCTCGCTGGCCCCCGGCGAGGCGGGGCTGGTCTTCATGCTGCGGAGCTATGGCGGGGATACGGGTTTCGACCTTGTCGACGAGGCCGGCGCGACGGTCGACACGGTGAACCTGCCGGACCGGCGGACGGTGCTCGCGCAATACCGCGTGGCGCCGGGCAGCTACGCGTTCCGCTTCTTCGACAAGACCGTGAAGGTGAATGCCAGAGCCGGCTTCTTCGCCGCTTTCGGCGGCGCCGTCACGCATATCCCGGCAAGCGGCGGCAAAGGCGAGACGATCATGCCGGATTATTCGCAGGCGGCGAATTACACGCCGCTATCGATGCAGCAGCGGGTCGAGCCGCTGGCCGCCTATGGCGCCACCGACCTGCTGCCGCCGAAGCCGATCGAGGTCGAGACGCTGGATTTCCGGTTGATCGCGGACTGAGCCACTGCGGGCAGCGCTTCGTGCAGTCCCCGCTGCCGAGGCAGCGAGGACCAGATCTTTGCAGGACGAGCGGCGTGAGACACGCAAAGCCCATCCGGCGTTCCACTCTCTTCAGAAGCTGTGGTCGCCCCCTCCACCGCCGACACCCGGCTCGCCTGTAGCCAAGTTGGGCATCCAATAGTCCATCGACGTTGCGCGAAGATGCCCTGACGGTCAGTCGATCACCTTGTCGGGATGGGCGGCCTTCCACTTGTCGATGCCTTCCTGGACATAGTCGGTGGTGATATCGGCGAAATCCTTCTGGAAGGACGTGTCGAGGAAGGTCGCGGGATCGATCTCGGCCTTGAGGACGCCGGCCTTGATGTAGCCGGGCTGGATCGACGACCAGACGCGCGGCTGCAACTCGCCGTAGTTCACCACGCGGCGAATCTGGAGTGTGAAGACGTTGTAGTTGATCATCTTGGAGCCGTTGGCGAGGTTCTCGAACTGCTCCGGGATGAATTCGCGGCAGGCGGCGACAACCGCCTTGGTGTCGAGGACGCCAGCGTGCTGGCCGGCGGCCCAGGCACGCAGGAAGGCGCGGATGAGCGGCCGCTTCTCCTCGAGCGTCGGGCCCCAGACGGCGAAGGAGTTGCCCGGATTGCGCGAGATCGAATCCGGCGTGATGTTGCGGAACTTGACGCCGAAGGTCTCGATCGCGGCGCGGTCGCTGGAGCCGCCGGCAAAGGCGTCGATGGTCTTGTCGGTGAGCGCCTTGGCCATGACCGGGCCGGTGTTGCCGACGACGAAGGTGGTCACGTCCTCGAGCTTCATGCCGACCGAGTCGAGCGCGATCTGCGTGGTCAGCTCGTCCGACTGCTCGGCGAGGCCGACCTTCTTGCCCTTCAGCTCGGAGAGCGACTGGATCGGGCTGTCCTCGACGACGATGATGCCCTCGGGCGCGAACTGGTAGGCCTCATAGACGATCTTGACGTCCTGGCCGGCCTCGCGGGCGGCCAGCGTCTCCGGCGCATCGAACATCGCGATATCGGCGTCGCCATTCGCCAGGAAGGCGACATAGGGCACCGACGTATCGGAGGAGAGCATGTTGAGCTGGTAGCCCTCCTTCTCGAGATAGCCGAAAGCCTGCAAGGCGAATTGCGGATAGGCCGAGCAGGACGTGTTGTTGGCCGACATGAAGTTGATGGTCTTCAGCTCCTGCGCCCCCGCGAGCGAGCCGAAGGACAAGGTGACGGCGGCGGCAACCAGCCCCGTCCGCATTGCATTCAATCCCGGCATGTAGATTTCCCTCCCGTTTTGTTTCGTGACCCTGCGCGCAGGCCGGCGCTTTCCGCGCCAAGGCGGAACCGGCAGGCCGATGCTCACGGACTCATCCGACGACAGGCCATCAGGACCTGCTTGGCGTTAGCGCCGGTCTTTATTGTTATGCCGGCGCAGGGGGAGCGAAGCCGGGCTGCCGGGAAACACAATACGAGCTCCGAGCAGAGTGCAGGGAAGCCCGGCGCCCGCTCCGGCTGCGCGTCCGGCGAGTGGTCGGCGCTGCACCGGACGGCGCGGCGAAAGGCAACAGGGCGGTTTATTGTATCCGCCGCCCAAACATCGGAGAACTGCCGGAGGCGGGGCGCCGCCCCCGCCTCGTTCAATCAACCGGATGGGTTCCCATGAACATCGATGCCATATCCGTCGGCGCGAACTTCCCCAGGGACGTCAATGTCATCGTCGAGGTGCCGATCGGCGGCGAGCCCATCAAATACGAGATGGACAAGAATTCGGGCGCGCTGGTGGTCGACCGGTTCCTCTATACGTCGATGCGCTATCCGGGCAATTACGGCTTCATCCCGAAGACGCTGTCGGGCGACGGCGACCCCGTCGACGTGCTGATCGCCAACAGCCGGGCGCTCATTCCGGGCGCGGTGATCTCGGTGCGGCCGGTCGGCGTCCTCCTCATGGAGGACGAGGCGGGCTCGGACGAAAAGATCGTCGCCGTGCCGAGCACGAAGCTGACTCGGCGCTACGAGACGATCGCGGACGCGCGGCAGCTTCCGGAGATCACGCTTCGCCAGATCCAGCATTTCTTCGAGCATTACAAGGATCTGGAAGACGGCAAGTGGGTCAAGATCGTGCGCTGGGGCGATGCCGACGAAGCACGGCAACTGATCGTTGCGGGGCACGCGGCCTATGCGGCAAAGACATGAGCTGGAGCATGATCCGTTTCAATTGAATCGGATCACGCTCTAGATTCCCTGAATTTACGCAATGTCGGACGGAAAACCGGTTTCCATCCCAGATCATGGTCCGGGGTATGCTTTTCCTGACTGCTCTCGCCCGTCCCGCCGCCGGGACAAAGGCGGCCGCGGATTTCAGCCGCCTTCGAGTTCCTTGCGGAGGATGCGGGCGAGATCTTCCTTGCGGTAGGGCTTGTTGAGGAGGCGCGGCGGCGGCGCCACGCCCGTGCCGTTGGCGGGGATAGAGGCGGCGTGCCTGCCGTTGCCGTCGGCGTGGCATTGCCGTTGCCCCCGACATGGGCCTCGGGAAAGCCGGAGGTGATGACGATGCGCATCCCCGGCCAGCGCTCGCGCACGACAGCGGCGAGTTCCAGCCCCGACATGCCGGCCATGACGACGTCGGTGAAGAGGAGATCGACCTTCTCCTGCTCCAGCACCTGCATCGCCGCGGCAGCGTGCTCGGCCTCCAGCACCTTGTAGCCGAGCTCGCGGAGCTGGCGGACGACGACGCGGCGGAGCGAGGCATTGTCCTCGACGGTGAGGATGGTTTCGCCGCGCCCCTGCAGGGTGTCGGTCGCCGGCGATGGCACGACGCCGGCGGCGACATGGGGGGCGCGGGGCAGATAGAGGCGGAAGGTCGTGCCGATGCCGGGCTCGCTGTAGACATTGATGTGGCCGCCCGACTGCTTCATGAAGCCGTAGACCATGCTGAGCCCGAGGCCGGTGCCGCGGCCGAGCTCCTTGGTGGTGAAGAAGGGCTCGAAGATATGCGCCGTGGTTTCCGGCGCCATGCCCGAGCCGGTGTCGGTAACCTCGATCATCGCATAGTCGCCGGCCGCCAGCTCGACATGCTCGGCGGCATAATCCTCGTCGAGATGGCGGTTGGCGGTGACGATGACCAGGCTGCCGCCCGACGGCATCGCGTCGCGGGCATTGGTGGCGAGGTTGGCCAGGCAGGCGTCGAGCTGGGCCGGATCGACGATCACCGGCCAGAGCTTCGGATCGAGATCGAGCGAGACCTCGACATTCTCGCCGAGCGTGCGCGACAGAAGCCTGGTGATGCCGGCGATAAGATCGTTGAGCTGGACCTCCTTCGGCTGCAGCGGCTGGCGGCGGGCAAAGGCAAGAAGGCGGCGCGTCAGATCGGCACCGCGCAGGCCGGCGTCGAGCGCCTCTCCGCCGAGCTCCTTGATGTCGGGGTCGAAGGGCCGCTTCTCGAGGAGAAGATCGAGATTGCCGATGATGACGGCGAGCAGATTGTTGAAATCATGCGCCATGCCGCCGGTGAGGTTGCCGATAGCCTCCATCTTCTGGGCCTGACGGAGCTGCGCCTCGACGAGTTCCTGGCGCGTCTCCGTCTCGCGGACCTGGCGGCGCAGCCGGTCGGCGGTCGCGGCAAGCCGGCTATAGAGGCCGCTGGTCTCGAAGAGGATCACCGACATGACGATGCTGGCGGCGAAGAGGCCGTAGAGGCGGCCGGCATAGAAGCCGAGATCGTAGCGGCCGCCATTCAGCACGGCGGAGAGGCCGATATCGAAGACCCAGGCGAACATGACGACCACGACCCAGACGTCGAGCAGCGAGCGGACGCTCCGCCACCACAGCATGACGAGCGCCAGCATGCTGACGACCCAGGCGCCGCCGAGGAAGAAGATCGCCGACGGCGTGTAACGGTTGTCGCTCATCAGCGCCGGCAGGGCATCGTGGCCGGCCGTGCTTGCCAGCGTCACGAGCGCTGCCGCCAGCGTGACGGCAAGCCCGACGGAAAGCGCGAGGCGGGCGGGCGGACGCTCCCCGGCCATCGCGTCGCGCTCGCGCAGGAGCGCATAGGCGATGACGAAGAGCGGGAAACCGCCATGCCAGGCGATGTAGAGCCAGGCCGTGGTCTGCGGGCCGGCGCCCAACAGCCCGGTCTCGGAAAAGACGCCCGGATAGGAGAGGAAATGAAAGACCATGATGACGGCGTCGAAGAAATAGCCGGCGGCGAGCGCCAGTATGGCGCGCGAGCGGAAGCGGACGAACTGTCCGAGCAGAAGGATTGCCGTGACCAGGTCGACGACGATCAGCGCCGTCTCGTAAGCCGGATGAAGGCCGGTACGACCGCGAGCTTGAGCTTGGCGAAAGGCAGGCAGACGAGGAACAGCGCGGCCGAGGCCAGAACGATGACGACGGCCGCGCGCCTTTCGGCGGCGGTGGCCGGCTCGGCGTCGGAGAACATGCCGTGACTGGCACCTTCAACGGCCATGATGTCGGCCCCCTCCTCCAGACACGGCTTCGCAACGTTTCGCGCCCGAATCATATCGCGACGGCGGGTTGCGGTTCGAGGCGGCGACGACCGGATCATTCAGGAGGGATTAGGGCCCCGCGGCGGGTTCGCCGCCGAGCAAGGGCCGCCCACCCACCACCTGACAGTGGTCGCCCCTCCCCGCTGCGCGAGGGGTCAAGATGCGGCGCCGCTCGCGTTCCAGATGGCGTTTCGCCGTCGCGCCGGAGTCACCGATGCCGCGGCGTCACCACAGAGCGGCGACCAGCCAGTAAATGCAGAGCCACAGAAAGGCGCCGGCGAGGAGCATGGAGGCGAGCCACCAGCCGCGGGACAGATGATCGTCCAACGTCCTGGTCTTGCGGGGCTTTCGCGTCCAAAACTTCATAAGACGGACAATTATAATAAAACCGGTTGCACGTCCGCCGGTTTGCCCGATTTACGTTAATCGGCCGCACCCGGTGGCGCGGCGCCGGGCTCCGATCTGTTTATCGGCGATGCGTCCTGGACCCCGGCCCTCGGAAGCGAAAACAAGACGGCCGCCGGGTTTCCCGCGGCGGCCGTTTCGGTTTTGCTCATCCGGCTAAAGCATGATCCGTTTCAATGGACTCGAATCACGCTCCAGATTCCTTGATATTACGCAATGTCGGACGGAAAACCGGGCTCCACCCCGGATCGTGGTCCGGGGCATGCTTTTCCTGACATTGCTCTAGCGGCGAACTATTTCGGCCACTTGCGGATGCCGATGACCGGCGAGCCCGGGCTGTGCACCGTCTGCTGGATGATCTTCTCGCCCCACTCGTTATGGGCGGCATCCTTGGCGCCTTCCATGTTGGCGGCGCGCTCTTCGTTCGAGGTGAACTCGTAGATGACCGAGTGATGCGCCCAGCCGGCGACGCCGAGGAGCTTGCGCATGCGGATGCACGAGCCGCTGCGGGCGAATTGCGGATAGCGGAGCTGCTCGTACCACTGGCCGAGACCGATTTCCCATTCGGGCGTCGTCATGTTGAACGTGCCCATCTGGATGCACGGGCCGGGCGCGCCGCCCGGAACCGAGGCGCCGTATTCCGGACCGTTGACGCGGAATTCTTCCCGTCCGACGAACCAACGGACTTCCTGACGCTCGGCGAGACGCTCGCGCGTGGCCTTCGACTGGTTCTTCTTCTCGAGCGGCGAGTTGGTGTGGAAGAAGAGGTTCGACGAGACGGCGCCGACCAGCACGAGATGCTGCATCGCCTGGCCGATCGGGTCCTTGGTGTGGACCAGACGGTCGCGCTGCTTGGCGTAGATCTCCGGGTGAAGCTCGAAATGCGCCGCCCAGGCGATGCCCGGCTGCGCGGAGAGCTCCGGCAGATACTCATTGTGCAGCCACTTGACGTGCGAGGACCGCACCTTCGTGTTGAGGTCGAACCAAGTTCCCCAAATACCCTCTTCCACTTTTCTTGCTCCCGTTGTTGCGCCGCCATCCGGCGTCGTTCACGGCCCGCCCCGGCGGACCCCCGTCTGAAATTCGCTGCTAGCCCGCCGCCGCGGCGGCTTCCTGGCCTCTCAGCTTTCTCCGCAGCTTCACCGTCCGATAAATGCCGAAGAGGAGGAAGGCAATCGCAATCGCGACGAACAGGCCGGTAAAGGGCCGGCTCAGAAGCGCGATCCAGTCGCCGTCGGTGAGATTGAGGCCGAGGCGGAGGCTGCGTTCGAGCTGGCGGCCGAGGACGACGGCAAGGGCCGCCGCCGCGACCGAATAGCCGTAGCGCGACATGTAGTAGCCGAGCACGCCGCAGCCGATGACGACCCAGACGTCGAACATCCGCGAGCTCAGCGAATAGACGCCGATCAGCACCGTGCCGATCGAGACGATGATGACGATCGAACGATTGATGTTGACGAAACGCAGCATCGCCAGGCCGAGATGCCAGCCGGTGAAGGTGAGGATGATCGTGGCGGCGAGCATGCCGCCGATGGCGGCGTAGAACAGGTCCGGCGTCTGCCGGATCATGTTCGGGCCGGGCACGAAGCCGTGGATGGTGAGGGCTGCCAGCAGGAGCACCATCGAGCCGCTGGTCGGCAGGCCGAGGGCAAGCGCCGGCGCCGCCTCGCCGGAGTTCGAGGCGTTCTGGGCGGCTTCGTTGGCGGCGAGGCCCTCGATCGAGCCCTTGCCGAATTCTTCCGGGTGCTTCGAGAAGATCTGGGCCCACTGGTAGGAGATCATCGAGGCGGGCGTGGCGCCGGCGCCGGGAATGGCGCTGACGAAGGTGCCGATGAAGGTGCCGGTGACGATCGGCCAGAGCGTCGGCTTCAGCCGCGACAGCTTCGGGAACTTGGCGGCGGTCTTGGTGTCGATGCGGGCGTCCCACTTGAAGACCTGGCGGGCCGAGCGGAAGAGCTCGCTGAGGGCGAGGAGGCCGATCATGACAGGCGCCACGTCGAAGCCGGCGCGCAGGATGGCGTAATCGAAGGTGTAGCGGCCGAGCGGGGAATTCGGATCGATGCCGACGATGCCGATGATGAAGCCGATGCCGGCGGCGATCAGGCCCTTCATGACGTTGTCGCCGGTGAGGCTGGCGATCGCGACGATGCCCAGCGCGAAGAGCGCGAACTGCTCCGGCTGGCCGAAATAATAGGCCATCGCCATCAGGGGCACGACCATGAAAACGAACAGCACGATGCTGATCGCCTGTCCGGCCATGGCGGCGAACCAGGCGACGGCGAGCGCCAGGCCGCTCTCGCCCTTCTTGTGGAGATTGTAGCCGTCGATGACGGTCAGGATGGCGGAGGGCGAGCCCGGGATGCCCATCAGGATTGCGGGGATCGAATTGCCGAAGGCGTTGCCGACGCTGATCGACAGGAGGAGCGCGATGGCGACATCAGTCGGCAGCGTGAAGGTGAAGGGCAGCAGCATGCCGTAGGTCATCGTCGCGCCGACGCCCGGAAGCGCGCCGACGATGACCCCGATCACGGTGCCGACAAGAATGAAAAACCAGATGGTGAAGTTATCGAGGACCATCACCCCGCCGATGAGCGGCGACAGAAAATCCATGTTGGTCGATCCAGTCCGGACGCTAGCGGGGCAACAGGCCTTGCAGAACGCCTTCCGGGAGGCGGCCGCCGAGGACGGTGTGGATGAGCAGGTAGGTGATGATCGTGAAGGACAGCGCCGTGACGATGACCGTCACCGGCTTGCGCTCCTTCATGGCGATCAGGCACAGCGCGATCAGGGGCGGCGTGGCGACCACGAACCCGACCGGGTTGAGGATGAGGGCGTAGATGACGCAGAGGCCGATGATCGACATGGCGCGGAGGCCGGACGCCGGGACGCCGTCCTCTTCCTC
This sequence comes from Bauldia litoralis, assembly GCA_945882315.1. Lineage (GTDB taxonomy): Bacteria > Pseudomonadota > Alphaproteobacteria > Rhizobiales > Kaistiaceae > CAMCWB01. The sequence continues at coordinate 15,870 of CAMCWB010000058.1, forward strand.
GCCGCCTTCATCGGGAACCTGGTAGCCGGCAGCGGCGTGCATGTTGCGAAGCCGCTGCCAGGCAACGAAAGCACCGCCGCCGACGAACAGGAGTCCCAGCCCGTAAGGGAAGGCGCGCGGCCCGACCGCATCCCGGATCAGGGGCTCCGGCCAGGACCAAGCGACGGCGATGACGGCGATGCCGAGCGCGATGACGCCGAGAGAGAAAATGAGATCTTTTCGGCTGTCCATCGCGCCGGCTCCGTCCGTAGTGACTTACTTCTTGACGTTGTCTTTCCAGTAGACGCCGTTGGCCTGCATGATCGGCAGGGCGGCATCCCAAGCCTGGTTCATCATGTCCTTGACCTCGGCACCGGTGAAATACTGGAGGCCGATGCCGGGGACCGTCTTGCGGTTGGCGATGAATTCGGGGTCCTTGGCGGCTTCGCGGAACAGTTCCTCGAGCCAGGCACGGTGATCTTCCGGCACCGCGTTGACGACTTGGAGGCCGCGCTTGGTGCCCCACGGATCGTTTGTAATGCCGAGCGACTCAGCCGTCGGAATCTTGTCCCACGGCGGCGAAGCGGTCTTGCCGCCGACCATCAGGACTTCGAGCTTGCCGCCTTCGTAATGCGGCAGGAGAACGTCCGGCGGGGAGACGGTGATGTCGCCATCGCCCGAAGCCACCGCGAGCGCGCGCTCGCCGCTGTTGCCGCCGACGATAAGCTTGGCCGTGAAGCCGAGCTTGTCCATGTAGTAGCGCATGGCGGCCGTCTGGCCGGCGCCGGGATCGCCGCCGATCCAGCGGATGGTGTTCGGGTTCTCCTTGGCGTATTTGATCATGTCCTCGAGCGTGTCGCCCCAGGGGGCGTCGGCGCGCTGGTTGATCAGGTAGGGCAGCTCTTCAACCATGTTGACATAGTTGATGTCGCTGAGGTCGACGCCGGCTTCGGTCTTCAAGTCCGTCGCGATCAGGTCGACGATGTTGCCGGGCGCGGTGTAGACGATCATCCAGTTGCCCTGGTCGGCCATCTCGCCCTGCTTGATGAGCCAGGCCTGGGCTTCCCAGGTCGAGTAGGTCGAGAAGTCGGGGCGGTGCTCGATCCGGATCGAGACAGGCGACTTGGCTTCGGCGGCCTTGGAAAGTGCGGTCGCGAAGATCGAGTCGGTCGTGCCCGGATCGTCAATGACGTAGAGCGAGAGCGGCTGGTTGGGCCAGCCATCCGCCAGCGGTGCGAGCTTGCCGTCGACCCATGTCGGGGCCTCGGCATTGGCGAGCGTCGTGGCGGCCAGAAGGCCCCCGAGGACGGTCATTCCAAGGAGCATCGATCTATTCAGCATAAGCATTCCTCCCATTTTGCAAAAAGTGCGACCCGAATGCGCTACAGCGCCGTTCGGGATCCGACAGAGCTCATGAAAATCGGTCCGGCCGCCCGGACCCGTCCCGCATCCCGTCCCGCCTCGCCGGGCCGAAATGTTGCCTCCAGTTTCTTTTTACTTTTCGGGCATGGCCCATTCGCCGATCGGGGCGAAGCGTGTAGGTTGTAACTCGTCAAATATTTCGTATTGAAAATATGATATGATATCCGAAGATGTCAGGCAAGCTGCGCCGTTCGCTCCGACCGGCATTTCGCGGAGGCGTCATGACCGTTGAAACGTCCATGCTGGGCAAGAAGGATACGGCGTATCGCAGTCTTACGCAGATCATCGTCGAACTGATCCGGCAGGGCATCTACGAAGGCACCTACAAGCCCGGCACGCGGCTGAACATCGCCGATCTGGCGCAGAGCTTCAATGCCAGCGCGGTGCCGGTCCGCGAGGCGCTGCGCAATCTCGAGGCGGAAGGCCTCGTCGAATTCCGGCCGAACCGCGGCGTCGTCATCAAGGAGTTGTCAGCAAGCGAGGTCCGCGAGCTCTTCCTGATGCGCCTGCCGCTCGAGCTCCTTGCCGCGACGCAGGCGACGCTCAACGCCGACGACGCGGCGATGGACCGCATCGAGGCGATCCTGAAGCACATGGACGCGGTCGTCGAGACCGACGAGTGGCATGTGCTGCACGACCAGTTCCACCACGATTTCTACGCGCTCTCCGGGCTGCCGCGGCTGACCCAGTATCTCGAAGTGCTGCGCGGCCAGATGCGGCCCTATGCCAAGCTCTACCTCTCCGACCCGAAGCATGTGCGGATGGCACAGGAAGAGCATTACGTGATGGTCGCCGCAGCCCGGCGGCGCGACCCGGAAGCGGTGCGATCGCCGCTGGTCGAACATCTCCGCCGGCCGGCCCATATGGCGCTGAAAGCGCTGGGCTTCACCGACCTCAAGCAGTTCGACGCGCATTTCGAACTGCTGAACGTGCCACGGGGATAGGCGCGCGTTGTCCCTTCTCCCACAGGGAGAGGGCTTTCCCGCGCGGATCCGGCCGCGCTACGCCGTGACGGGGGCCGAGGGTTTTTCGCCGCGGAGGATCAGGAGGGCTTCTTCGGCGGCGAGGCGGCGGAGGTCGATCTCGGCTTCGTCCGACAGCCAGGCGATGTGCGGCGAGAGCAGGATGCGCGGCTCGCCGAGGAGCGGGTGATCGGCCGGGAGCGGCTCCCTGGTGAAGGTGTCGAGCGCGGCACCGGCGATGGTGCCGGCGCGGACGGCTTCGAGCAGCGCTTCCTCATCGACGATGCCGCCGCGGCTGACATTGATGATGTGCGCGGTCTTCTTCATCGTCTTCATGCGCTCGGCGCCGATGAGGTTCTTCGTCGACGGGGTGAGCGGCAGGTGGACGGAGACGATGTCGACTTGCTTGAGCAGCGTATCGACGTCGGCGATCTCCTCGATGCCCATCGCCTTGTCCTCGGCGGACGGCTTGGCGAAGGGATCGTAGGCGAGCACGCGGCCGAAGAAGGTCTTGGCCTTCTGCGCCGCCATGCGGCCGATGAGGCCGTAGCCGACGACGCCGAAGGCGAGCGTCGAGAGACGGCGCATCGGCGGACGGGCACCGGCGCGCCACTGGCCGGCGCGGATGTTCCTGTCCCAATGGACGACGCCGCGGGCGAGCGCCAGCGCCGAGGTCACGGCGTGCTCGGAGACTTCCTCGATGCAATAGGTGCGGATGATGCCGACCGCGATGCCAAGCTCGGTGGCGGCTTTGGCGTCGACATTGTCGTAGCCGATGCCGTAGCGGATAACGCCCTTGAGGTTGCCGCCGGCAATCGCCTTGAGACGCTCGGCATCGAGCTTGTACTGCGTGCCAAGAAGGATCGCGGTGGCTTCCTTCCAGACCGGATCATCGGCGGCAAGCTTGCGGCCGTCGACCAGCGTCGCCTTGCCGGCAAGGACCTTCTCCTCGAAGCCGAGCTCGTTCCAGCTCTGGCCGACGACGAGGACGACCGGATTGTTCGTTGTCATGACGGTATCCCTTTTGCGATGGGCTTTTTCAGCGTGTGATGAGATGAAGCAGGACGTCGTGGCACCGCCCGGGCGTGTCGCCCCTGGGTCCCCGCTTGCGCGGGGATGAGCGGACCGGGCGGGCGGCCGTTCAACTTCAAAGCATCGGCTTCAGAAAGAGGCGCCGAGCCAGCCGCCGTCGCTCAAGAGCGTGTGGCCGGTGACGAAATCGGAGGCGGCGCTGGCGAGGAAGATCGCCGGGCCGATGTGATCGGACATCTCGGCGAAGCGGCCGAGCTTGATATGCGAGACGAGGCGCTGGGCGCGCTCGGGATTGGCGGCCATCGTGCCGCGGGTGAAATCGCTCATCGTCGCGGTCGGCGCCAGCGCATTGACGCGGACGCCGAGCGGCGCCCATTCGGTCGACAGGCCGGCGGTGATGCGGGCGATGGCGGCCTTGGCCGAGCCGTAGGCAACCTTGCCGACGTCGCTGGAGAATCCCCAGGTCGAGGTCAGGTTGATGATCTTGCCGTAGCCGCGCTCGATCATCAGCGGCGCCATCTTCTGGCAGCAGAAGAAGGTGGCCTTCGCCTGGGTATCGAAAATCTTGTCCCAGTCTTCCTCGGTGGTCTTCAGCGCCGGGACCGTGTAGCCGAAGCCGGCGTTGTTGACGAGGACGAGATGCTCGCCGCTGGCGCGGGCGAGCTTGGTCGCTTCCGCGGCGAGATTGTCGATGTCGGCGAGATTGGAAAGATCGGCGGCAACGACATGGGCCTTGCCGCCCTTCGCCTCGATCGCGGCCTTGACCTCGTCGAGCTTTTCCTTGCGGCGGGCGGTCAAGAGCACCGTCGCGCCGACCTGGGCGAAGGCCAGGGCGAATGTCCGCCCCAGCCCGTCGCTTGATCCAGTGATCACCGCAAGGCGGCCGTCGAGCCGGAAGGATGGTGGCTCGACCGCAGTCCAGTCGCTCGGCACGGGATTGGTCATGCCGGAAACTCCGCCTACGAGTTACTGTTTAGCCGTTGTAGTCCGGCCGGGTGCGGCCGGTCGTGACGTCGAGCGGATGCACGTCGATCACGAGACGCTCGTCGAAAGGATAGGTCGTGTAGATATCGACGCCGTCCTTGGTGACGATGTGATCGTTCTCGAGACGGGCGCCGAACGGGATCTTGGGATCGCCGGCATACGGCTCGAGGTTGAAGACCATGCCTTCCTTGAGCGGAACCGGCTGGTCCTTGGAATGCGGACTGAAGGCCGGGGCTTCCCAGGGATTGACGCCGGCGCCGTGGCCGAGCGAGTCGAGCACGTAAGGATCGGCCGCCGCGAACACCGCCGCGTTGGTCGCGCCGGGCTTGATCTGCGCCGCCGCGTTGAACAACGCGTTGTAGCAGTTCTGGTGGACTTCCTTCATCGCACGGGTCGGCTTGACGCTGCCGCAGATCCAGGTGCGGGTCAGGTCGCCGTAATAGCCGTTGAAGGAGGCGCCGATGTCGATGATGACCGGGTCGCCGTTACGGATGATGCGGTCCGAGGTGAAGCGGCGGTACGGCGCCGTGTAGGGGCCGGAGGCGACGATGTTGGAGCACTGCGTCCATTCGGAGCCCATCGCGGTCATGCGGTGCCAGGCAACCGCGAGCACTTCGCACTCACGCACGCCGGGCTTGAGGAAATCGATGGCATCCTGCATCGAGGCTTCGGTCATCGCGTTGGCGATCTTGAGGCACAGGATCTCGTCCTGGGTCTTGACCTCCTTGGCGCGCATCAGGACCGACTGGTAGCCGTCGACGAATTCGGTGTCGGGGAAGGTCTCCTTGATGGCCTTCTCCATGTTGAGGTCCCAGATGTCGACGCCGACCTTCTTGCCCTTGAGGGAGCCGAAGTGGTGTTCGACCTGCTCGGCCCAACGCTTCATGCCGACCGTCTCGCGGAAGTTGGCGCGCGGCTGGATCTGGCTCTTGTCGAACCACGGCATGCGCTGCTGGCACTGCTCGTAGTCCATGTTCCACATGACCGGCTCGGAATTCTTGCCGAGCACGACCACCGCATTGCCCATGATGAAGGCCGGGCCGAGATGGTGGCGATAGCCCATCAGGTAACGGGCGTCTTCCGTGCGGAAACAGAAGAGAGCGTCGCAATCGCTGTTCTTGATCGCTTCCTTGGCGCGGTCGAGCCGCTCCTTGAGCATGCGCTTCGGGTCGAAGCGGGCTTCGAAGTCTACGGGAATAATTCCGATATCCGACATCTAAGGATGCCTCCCTGAAAGATCATATATGATATTCAATTCACAAGACCGGCGCGGCTTTGTCAAGGGGCGGCTATGGTTGAATTGCCGCTTCCGGCAAAGTCGCATCGGAATTGTTTTACCCGCGAATGGGGCGCCGACGAGGTAGCACCTTCACGAGTTCCGGCAAAGACGAAATGCCGGGCGGCAGGCCGGAGGATTCATAGAAAGCCATGGACACCAAGCCGCCGGAAGGCGCCAACACTTACAGGATCGCGGCGATTCCGGGCGACGGGATCGGCGCCGAGGTCGTTCCCGCCGGGCTCCGCATGCTCGAAGCCCTGGCGGCGCGGGCCGGCTTCGGACTCGATATCGAGACCTTCGACTGGGGCTCGGATTATTACCGCCGCACCGGACTGATGATGCCGGAGGACGGGCCGGCGCGGCTCAAAGATTTCGACGCGATCTATTTCGGCGCGGTCGGCGCCACCGACATCCCCGACCATGTGACTCTCTGGGGCCTGCGGCTGGCCATCTGCCAGGGGCTTGACCAGTATGCCAACGTCCGCCCGACCCGGCTCCTGCCCGGCATCGAGGGGCCGCTCCGCGGTGTCACCGCCGCCGAGCTCGACTGGGTGATCGTGCGCGAGAATTCCGAGGGCGAATATTCCGGCCAGGGCGGGCGCACGCATAGGGGCCTACCGGAGGAGATCGCCACCGAGGTCTCGATCTTCACGCGGGCCGGCGTGACGCGGATCATGCGCTACGCCTTCGCGCTCGCCCGCTCGCGGCCGCGCAAGCTGCTGACCGTCGTCACCAAGTCGAACGCGCAGCGGCACGGGCTGGTGCTCTGGGACGAGATCGCGGCGGAGGTGGCGCGCGAATTTCCCGACGTGACCTGGGACAAGATGCTGGTCGACGCGATGACCATGCGCATGGTGCTGAAGCCGGCGACGCTCGACACGATCGTCGCGACCAACCTCCATGCCGACATCCTCTCCGATCTCGCTGCCGCACTCGCCGGCTCGCTCGGCATCGCGCCCACCGCCAACCTCAACCCGGAACGGCACTTCCCCTCCATGTTCGAGCCGATCCACGGCTCGGCCTTCGACATTGTCGGAAAGGGCATCGCCAACCCGCTCGGCTGCTTCTGGTCGGCCGTGCTGATGCTCGACCATCTCGGCGAACACGCGGCGAGCGCGCGGCTGATGCGGGCGATCGAGCGGGTGACGGCGGACAAGATGCTGCATCCGCCGGATCTCGGCGGCAGCGCGCGGACGGAGGAGGTGACGGGAGCGGTGGTGCGGGCGATCTGGGCGGAGAATGCGTGAGGGGCTACGTCACAAACCCTTTAACGATCTATCCGGGACAGCCGCTCTTCCGGTTTCACGCATTTGTCGGCACTTCTGATCTGCGTTGGCGTCAACGCACGCTGACCGGCAAAAACCTTCGGCAATAGCTCCGCCGCATATCGTTCGGGGCCGTTGTAGACAACGGTTCCAGTGGCACTCTCGAAGTCCAGATCAAAAAAGAGGAGATGATCGGCCTGGTTTCAGTCTGCCGGAACGCCGGGCCGCGTCTTGTGCCCGTTGCCTTGATCTGAACCGTTGCGCTCCTGTCGGCCGTATATCCGTCAATCCCCTCGGTCGACTTGGTGTCGACCAATTGCACGCCAAAGAGTTCGACAGCGATTGCTTCGCCCAAGTCACCCACGAGGTTTCCGTCAAGAGTGAATTTGAGATCCACGTTACTTCCCCGCTGATGCAGCACCTGTCGATAGTGCGCTCGCAACTGATTTCGAGACGCGATCAAATCGGCAATTGCGACGGGAAGAGCGAACGTGTCCATGGATGAAGTCTAGTGGACTCGATCTGAAGCGAATAGGCGAATGAGGCGCTAACTGGAGCGGCAGTGCAGCGCGTGCTCTTCGCGCTGCTGGCGCGGATCGCGATGTCGCTCGGCTACAAGGCGATCGAGGAGCGGTATGTGACGCCGCACAAGCGGGTGGCGCCGGACCCGGCGGCGTTGCGGGCGGCGGGGTTGGGATAGCGATAGCTCTCCTGTTGGAGAGAGCAGATGGCGAGCGCCGCGCAAGCGGCCCCTCCACCGCCTATCGGCGGTCCCCCTCCCCCGTAAACGGGGGAGGATCCGGGTCGTGCTCCATAACATTCGCCACAACCCCTCACCCCACCGCCCTTAATGCGCTGAGCTTATAAGGGCGGCGGCCCTCTCTCTGGGAGAGGGAAATCAGGCGAGGATCTCGGGGAGGGATTGGGCCAAGAGGCCGAGGGCGACGGCGAGGATGACGGCGAGCGTCAGGCGCTCGAAGGTCTTGCGGCCGACGCGGGCGCCGAGATACTGGCCGAGCCAGACGCCGAGCATGATCGGCACCAGCGCGGCGACGCTGAAGGCGGCGAGCTCGACGGTCATGACCTCGATGCCGACCAGCGCGATGATCTGCGTCGTGGAGAGCGTGAAGAACATCGCCGAGGCGGCGAAGACCTGGGCCTCGCGGCCGAGGCGCTGGGCGTGGATGAAGGTGGCGCCGACCGGGGTCGACAGGCCGGCGGCGCCCTGGAGCGTGCCGGTGACCAGGCCGATCGGGAGCGCCAGCTTTTGCGCCAGCGGCTGGGCGAGCATCCAGCTCGGCTTGGCGAGCGCGAGCGCCAGATAGACGAAGAGCATCAGCGCCAGGAAGAAGGCCAGCCAGGCTTCCGGCAGGAGGCCGAGGAGCAGCGTGCCGAGGACGACGCCGCCGATGCAGCCGACGAGCAGCAGCTTCAGCATGGCGCGGCCCTCGATCGTCGCCCGGTATGTCCATATCTGCCAGATGTTGCTGACGATCAGCGGCACCGTCATGACGGCGATGGCGGTCTTCACGCCATAGATGGCGGCGAGCACCGGCACGGCGACCAGCGGCGCGCCGAGGCCGACGGCGCCCTTGACGAGGCCGCCGAGCAGGATGGCGAAAGCGGCGGCGGCAAGGGCGAGCAGTTCGGGCAAGGCGTTGCGGTCCGGGATGCGGGCGGTCTTTATGACCGGGTTGGGTGGGGGTTGCAAAGCGGGATGAGCAGCCGGGATCCTCCCCCGTTTACGGGGGAGGTGGCGACACGAAGTGT
>CAMCWB010000059.1 GCA_945882315.1 Bauldia litoralis
CGGACAGATCGTCATGCGCAAAATCGACGGTTGGCAGACCCTCGCAACCAAGCCCGTCGATCAGCCGGTTGACCTGGCCGCCTGAACCGATACCTTCACCACGCCGGAGCCACGTCACGCGAATTCCAACACGACCAGCGACGGCACCAGAACAGCTTTCCGGCCGATCTTCATGACGCGCGTTACCCCGAACTGTTACGGCAGCCTTTGACTTCCGCCGCAATGTCGCTCGTCAATCGTGTACTTATGGTTAATCGCTGGTGAGAAATCTTAATTAACGAAAACTTGCCGCGGTGTTGATGCCGACACGGCGATGCTGCCCGGCAGTTGCGCGATGGCCGGCGGACGCGGGCCGAGCAATTGCGCGAATGAAACATCGTTGCTGGGCGACGCTTAGCCGACTGCCAGCCCCAGCCAGGCTGTGTTCGGATAGACGACCAGGGCCGCGGCGCTGAGTGCCACTCCGTAAGGAACGCCGGCCTTGGGGTCGTGGAGCCGCAACAGCCAGTCTTGGCGAAGCGCGAAAGCCGGAAGCAATCTTCCCCGGAAGGACAGAAGGACGATCGTCAGAAGCCCGCCGAAGAGGCCGGCGTAGATCAAGAACTCCATCGCGCCGGCCGGCCCAAGCCACAGGATTATGGCCGCCGCGAACTTGGCGTCGCCACCGCCTATCCAGCCAAAGGCGAAGCAGGCGAAGGCGACGACGAGAACGACGCCCGCGGCCAGCCAGTGCAGCGCGAAGGCATGGACGTCCAGCCCAGCGAGGGGAGCAAGCAGGACAAATCCGGCGGCCATGACGGCGACCAGCCAGTTTGGAATCGTCATCGTCAAGATGTCCGAGGCGGCTCCATAGGCCGCGCAAAGCGGAAAAATTGCGAAAAGGGCCTGCTGGAGGATGGTCTGCGACACCCTGGCTCCGAGATGAAGCGACTCGTCACCCATAGCCGGTGCCGGCAAGACCGGGACTCAACCGCATGGCGGGACGCGTCTGGAATCAGCGCGGCCACGCCGGCGAACCGACGTGGCCGAATCTAAGCGAGCGAACTCGCAGAATGTTAGACCTTGCCGCTGAGGGTCGTGAACATCGCGTTCAGGGAGGTGCCGAGAGCGGTGGCGCCGACAATGATGGCCACCGCAACGAGCGTCGCGATCAGGCCGTACTCAATAGCGGTCGCGCCGGATTCGTCCTTGGCGAAACGCGTCAGAAGGGTCTTCATTGGGATAAACTCCTCATCCACATGTTTGAACAGCATTGGTTCGGGACTTCCGCATTTTTCGTCGCGGTCGTAACCGAATTCGAACCTAGCAACAAATTACTGAAGCTTAGTTAACATGCGGGGGCCATTTTCGACGGTCTGATTACGATTTATTAATGCTTAACCGCTGATTAAAATCGTATATACTTGTACTTAAACTATAATCTCCGAGCCTGACGCCCATCTATTCCTTATTAACTAGATCGATTTATCTAAAAAACACTCTATTGGAGAAATCGACTTCTTTCGGCACGTCCCGCCTGCGAAATCGGCCTTAAGGCTTCATTTACCATTCCCCGCGATGCTACCGCCTTGTCCTGTACTGAGCGGAGCCCCCATGCGCCGAAAGATTTCGACGGCTCTTCGCGCCTCCGGCGCGCTGATCGCGGTCCTGCTCGCGCAGGCCGGTCCCGCCGCTGCGGTCGAGGCGGAGAAGCCACCGATCGCCGTGATCCTCGACCGCGCCAAGGTGATGCACATCTCCCGGCCGGCGGACACGATCATTATCGGCAATCCCGGCATCGCCGACGCGACTATCCAGGATGCCCAGACGCTGATCATTACGGGCAAGAGCTTCGGCACGACCAACCTGATCGTGCTCGACGCGCAGGGACAGCCGATCGCCGACGAGGTCCTCTCGGTCCAGGCCAGCGAGGATTCCGTCGTCACCGTCTTTCGCCGCTCCGGGCGGGTGACCTTCTCCTGCACGCCGGACTGCGCGCCGGCACTGGCGGTTGGCGATACCAAGGAAATTTTCGAAGATCTGAATGCGCAGATCGGCGCGCAGAATGCGCGGTCCGCATCCAACTGATCCCGGCACGGCGCGGTTAACGCGCCCTTTCGCCGATTCTTCGGATTCTCCGTAAGCGGCGAAACCCTTCTTCAATCGGAGGGTGCTATTCCCGGTGGCGCGGCACTTCGCCGTCGGACCCACTCCACCATGCGCGCAAAGTCGACTTTCGAAGAGCCGCGGCGAGGCATCTTCCGCCCGGCGGCGCGAGGGTTCCGGCGCGACCAGACGGGCACCAGCGCAATCGAATTCGCCATCCTGGCAGCGCCTTTCTTTGCCTTTCTGCTTCTGATCCTCGAGCTCGCGATTGTTTATCTCATCGGACAGGCGCTCGAAAACGCGACGCAGGAATCGGCGCGACTGGTCCGTACCGGCCAGGCGGAGACTTTCTCGCTGCAGAGCTTCGCAAAAAACGTCTGCGACCGGATGACCGCGCTTCCGAACTGCGAAAAGAACCTCAGAGTCGATGTGAGGATCGTGCCCGACTTCAAGACCGCGGCCGGCCTTCCCACTCCGACGGTCGACGGAAAGGATCGCTTCCGCTTCGACACCGGTCGCGGCAACGATATCGTCCTGGTCCGGACATATTATGATTGGTCCGGCAGCCCGGCGCTACCGGCCCTCATCAAGTTCGGTATCGGAGAGCGGGCGGCGGTGACCGCGGCCAACACCTACACCCTCAATTCTGCCGCCGTATTCCGGAACGAGCCGTTCTCATGAAGCAGCGCGCGACTTTTCTCTCCTTCATACAGCCGACCGCTCTCTTCGGTCGTGCCGACAGGTCCGTGACAGCCCTACTCAAGGATCAGCGCGGCGCAGGGGCGATCGAATTCGCCATATTGCTGCCGATTCTCATCGTCCTCTATGCCGGCGCCGTCGAGTTCAACGATGCCTTTACGGCCAAGCGCAAGGTCACCAGCGCGGCCAGCGGCATCGGCGACGTGGTCACGCGCACCAAGGAGCTGAGCTCGGCTACCCTGAAGGATGTACTGGACTGGGCGCCGGTCACGATCCTCAAGCCCTATCCGGTGGCCGGTGCGAACACCGATATCAAGGTGACCTGCGTCGCCATCGACAAGGACAAGATTGCGACGGTGAAGTGGAGCGAAACACGCGACAGCCAGAAGGACCAGGTCGGCGCCAAGATCAGCCTACCGGCCGGTGTCGTCCTGGCGAGTTCCAAGCTCGTCGCCGTGGAAATGACCTACAAATACAAACCGACGCTCGGCGCCTACCTGGGCGACGAGATCCTCTTCACCAGCAAATTCTACTTCAAGCCAAGGGTGCAAGGCACCGTCTGCTACAACGACGTCTGCTGCTGATCGCTGGACTAGCGGGGTGCCGCGGCGCGCCCGGCGACAAGCGCGTCGGTCGGTGCGAACAGGCCCGCATCGGCCGAGACGAAGCCGCGGCCCCCGGAGCGATCGACGGCGTCGAGAGCGGCTGGATCCTCGCCCGCCATCGCCACCAGCGCGTCGGAAAGAAGAGATTTCAATTCGCCGGGAATATCCTTTCGGACCGCATGCGGCCCGAAGGGAATGAGGGGCGACTGCCAGACGATGCGGATCTGGTCCATCGACAATCCGCCTTCGGCAACCAGCGCGGTGAGGCTGCCCTGACTGTAGCCGGCCGCGGCATCGCCCGAGAGGCTCGACCAGCCGGCGGCGAGATCGGCCTCGCCGGCAAGGAGGGCGGTTAGCGCCAGCTCCGGATCGGCAACATCGAGGACATTCGAGAAATAGTCGGCGGCAACGATGCCCTCCGCCTCGAACGCCTTCATCGGCAGAAGCCGGCCGGCGACGGAGTCCGGGCCGGCCAGCGCCAGCCGCGCTCCTTTCGCGTCCGCCAGCGACCGGATGGGGCCGTCGGAGCGCGCGATGAGGACGGCATGAAAACCGGTCTCGCCATCGGCCGCAGCCGGAATCGCCAGCGGCTCGACACAGCCACAGGCTGCCGCCGCGCTCGAAAAGGCCGTCGCGCTATAGACAGCGTAATGGACGCGCGACGACGACTGCCCCTCGATCAGCGCGGCATAGGTCGGCATCGGCACGATCTCGACGGGCAGCGCCGTCCTTGCCTCCAGATAGAGGCGAAAGGGCTCGAGCTGGGCCTGGCGATAGATCGCATTGGCGCCGGTCATGACGCCGACGCGGAGCACGCTGAACGAATCGCGCCAGTCGGCGAGCGCCACCGCCGGCGCCAGGAGCGCGCCGGCGACGGAAAACGCCGCGCTCAACCGCAAAGTCCAACCGGAAATCATGCCTTCCCCTGCTTTGGGCCCCTGTTTCAGTCATCCTGCCCTATCCGGGAGGCGCGGTGAAGCCGGGCGCGAACCTACTGCTTCAGGACCATCTCGTTGTTGCCGACGGTGAAGCGGGAGAGACGGTTGAGGAAGCTCATGCCGAGGAGATTGGCGCCAAGCACCTTGCCGCGAATGACGACCGCCTCGACCCGTGGGACCGAGATCGTGCCGATGCGGATGTTGGTCAGCATGACCGGGGCCGCATAGACCATGCCGTTCGCCGTGTTGATCGGCACCGTATAGTCTTCCGGGGACGGGAAGATCGAAAGCTTTCGAGCCGCGTCCTCGCTGAGGGCGACGACCGTCGCGCCCGTGTCGACCATCATGTCGACGCCGATGCCGTTGATGCGCGCCTCTGCCAGATAATGGCCATTGGCGCCGGCGCGCAGCGTGACGCCACCGCCGCCAGCGACGGTGCTGCTGTTGCCGCCGGCAATCTTGCGCGGTAGCCGGGGTTCCTCGCGCGCCGCTTCTGGCGCGACCGCGATCACCTGCGCCGGGGCAGGCGTCTGTTCTACCTCAGGCGCCGGGCCGGAATCGGTCGCCGCCATCTGCTCGATCATCTGCGGCGCGAATTTCGGGACCTGGAAGGCGGCGAAGCCGACGACGGCAGCAACGATGAGGATACGGAAGAGGGACAAGGGGCGCTCGGTCGATCGGGAAAGACCGGGGCAATCTGCGCTCCGAACGGCTAATTTCAGGCTAGGACGGCGGCCCGGCCCTTGGATTTTGCGCGGCTGCCTAACGAGCGGTTAACGCCTGTCTTATTCCCGTATCATTTCGTGCCGTACAGCCGGTCGCCGGCATCGCCGAGGCCAGGGACGATATAGCCGTGATCGTTGAGATAGTCGTCGATGGCGGCGGTGAAGATCGGGATGCCGGGCTGGGCGCGCTGGAAGCGCTCGATGCCCTCCGGCGCGGCGAGCAGGCAGACGAAGCGGATGTCGCGGGCGCCGCGCTCCTTCAGTTTCTCGATGGCCGCGGAGGCCGAGTTGGCGGTGGCCAGCATCGGGTCGACGACGATCACGACGCGATCGGCGAGGTTCTCCGGCGCCTTGAAGTAATATTCGACCGCCTCCAGCGTCTCGGGATTGCGGTAGATGCCGATATGGGCGACGCGGGCAGCGGGGACGAGGTCGAGCATGCCTTCGAGGAGGCCGTTGCCGGCGCGCAGGATCGAGGCGAAGACGAGCTTCTTGCCTTCCAGCACCGGCGACTCCATCGGCGACAGCGGCGTTTCGATATTCTTGGTGGTGAGCTTGAGGTCGCGCGTTACTTCATAGGTGAGCAGCAGTGCGATCTCACGCAGGAGCTGGCGAAACCCGGCGGTGGAAGTGGTCTTGTCCCGCATCAGGGTGAGCTTATGCTGGACCAGAGGATGATCGACGAGAGTCACGCCTTGCATTGGAAAGATCCGGTTCGAGATGAGGCCGGCTTCAGCCTAGCCCGCCTCGCGCTTTTAGCCAACGAAGGGACCGGACGGAGCACTTTTCTCCCCGGCTTCCTGCGGGAGCCGGACCGGTGAGACGCGTCGTCCTGATCGTCCTCGACTCCTTCGGGATCGGCGGCGCCGAAGATGCGGCGCTGTTCGACGACGACGGCGCCGATACCCTCGGCCATATCGCGGAAGCCTGCGCCGCCGGCAAAGGCGACCGGCCGGGGCTGCGGTCCGGTCCGCTTGCCTTGCCCAATCTCGACCGGCTCGGCCTTGGCGCCGCAGCGGCCGCCTCGACCGGCGGCAAAGCCCTGCCCCTCGGCCATTCCGGCGATCCGCAGGCCCGCTACGGTTACGGCATCGAGATTTCCAAGGGCAAGGATACGCCATCCGGCCATTGGGAGATCGCCGGCCAGCCGGCGACCTTCGACTGGGGCTACTTCCCCCACACCATCCCCTGCTTTCCGGCCGCACTCACCGAGGCGCTGATCGGGGAAGCCGGGCTGCCGGGCATCCTCGCCGACCGGCACGGTTCGGGCATGGACATCATCGCCGCCTTCGGCGAGGAGCATATCCGGACCGGCAAGCCGATCTGCTACACCTCGGCCGACTCGGTGATGCAGATTGCGGCGCATGAGGAACATTTCGGGCTCGACCGCCTCTACGAGCTCTGCTTCATCGCGCGCGGCCTCGCCGACCGCCTCAATATCGGCCGCGTCATCGCCCGGCCTTTCGTCGGCGAAACTCCGCAGGACTTCGTCCGCACCGGCAACCGCCGTGACTATTCGGTGGCGCCGCCCGAACCGACGGTCCTCGACCGGCTTATCCGGCGTGGCAGCCATGTCGTCGGCGTCGGCAAGATCGGCGACATCTTCGCGCATCGCGGCGTCAGCGAGGAGATCAAGACCAGCAGCAACGGGGAGACCTT
This sequence comes from Bauldia litoralis, assembly GCA_945882315.1. Taxonomy (GTDB): domain Bacteria; phylum Pseudomonadota; class Alphaproteobacteria; order Rhizobiales; family Kaistiaceae; genus CAMCWB01. The sequence goes on from CAMCWB010000059.1 coordinate 6,712, forward strand.
CGAGGCGATGATCGCGACGCTGCCGGGGCTGCGCGACGGCGACCTTCTCTTCGCCAACCTGATCGACTTCGACACGCTTTACGGCCATCGCCGCGACGTTGCCGGCTATGCCGCGGCGCTGGAGGAATCCGACCGGCGGCTGCCCGAGCTGGAGGCGCTGCTGAAGCATGGCGACCTCGCCATCATCACCGCCGACCACGGCAACGACCCGACCTTCCGGGGCAACGACCATACCCGCGAGCATGTGCCGATCCTGGCCTTCGGGCCCGGCCTGCCAGCCGGCCCCATAGGCGCCCGCCGGAGCTTCGCGGATATCGGCGAAACCGTCGCAGCCCATCTCGGGCTGGAACCGGGCACCCACGGCCGGCGTTTCTAGGCCGATCAATTCCTGAACGGGAGCCAACCGACGCTTCCGAGGCGGTACAGCCGCCTCCTGATATCCGTTGCCTATCGAATGGATCGAGCCGCCCTCGTGCAGAGGTTCCCGGGAGCGGAAGTTGAAAAGGGGATTGCCATGAAGAAGACCATCGCCGGTCTCGTCGCCGCGCTCCTGCTGCTGGCAGCCACTCCGAGCCAGGCCGCCGGCTTCTCCTTCAATTTCCTGCCGTCGCTGATGACCGGCAAGCCCAGCGTCAAGGCGGAAGTGTCGCTCTCGCAGCAGCGCATGGTGCTGTCGGTGACCGACCAGTCGGGCCTTGTGAAGACATATATCTGGAAGGTCTCGACGGGCGCGGCCGGCTACGGCACGCCGACCGGCGCCTGGAACCCGACCTGGCTTTCGATCGACCACAGGTCGAAGACCTATGACAACGCGCCGATGCCCTTCGCGGTGTTCTTCACCGGCGGCTATGGGGTGCATGCCACGGACGCCGTCCAGAAGCTTGGCCAGCCGGCCTCGCATGGCTGCGTCCGCCTCGCCAAGGCCAATGCCGCGATGTTCTTCGACCTCGTCAAGACCTACGGCAAGTCGAACACCAAGATCGTCGTGACGCAGTAGGGGCCGTTCTGGCCGAATTTGAGAGCGTGGACGCGAAAGTGTCCGCGCTCTTTCTCTTTAGGCAATCCTCTGCCGCAAGAGCACCGGCTCTTCGGCGCGAAGATTGCCGATCCGGACGGCCGCGCGCATCCGTTCCGTCGCTCGGTCCGCCGCCGCCTCCGTCCGGGCATGGACGATCGCCAGCGGCTCCTCGCCGCCGACGATATCGCCGATCGTGGCGAGCGACGTGATGCCGACCGCGGGATCGACAGGATCTCCCGGCCGCGTGCGTCCGCCGCCGAGTTCGACTACCACCAGACCGAGGGCGCGGGTGTCGATCGCCTGCACGATGCCGGGGCGCACCGGCATGACAACTCTCACCACCGGCGCGACGGCAAGATGCGCGTCCGGGCGTTCGACGATATCGGCCGGTCCGCCGAGCTCGGCGACCATCTTGCCGAAAATCTCGGCGGCGCGGCCGGAGGACAGCGCCACCTCGATCTTCTTTCTGGCATTGCCCTCTTCGATCGCGAGGCCGGCGAGGATGAGCAGTTCCGCACCGAGGGCGATCGCCACGGTTTCGAGCCTTGGATCGCGGTGGCGGCCGGCCAGGAAATCGACGGCGTTGCGGACCTCCAGGGCGTTGCCGGCGGCCGAGGCAAGCGGCTGGCTCATGTCGGTGACGAGCGCTACCGTCTTGAGTCCGGCGCCGTTGGCGACCGCGACCAGGCATTCGGCAAGCGCCCTCGCCGCGTCGTCGTCCGGCATGAAGGCACCGTTGCCGGCCTTGACGTCGAGGACGAGGCCGGCAAGCCCCGCGGCGAGCTTCTTGGAGAGGATCGAGGCGGTGATGAGCGAAACCGATTCGACGGTCGCGGTCACGTCGCGGATGGCGTAGAGGCGGCGGTCGGCCGGCGCCAGCGTATCGGTCTGGCCGATGATCGCGCAGCCGACGCTTTTAACGACGCGGCGGAAGAGGTCGTCGTCGGCCGCGCTCCGGTAGCCGGGGATCGCACCGAGCTTGTCGAGCGTGCCGCCGGTGTGGCCGAGGCCGTGGCCCGAGATCATCGGCACATAGGCGCCGCAGGCGGCGAGCGCCGGCGCCAGGATCAGCGAGACATTGTCGCCGACGCCGCCAGTCGAATGCTTGTCGAGCGTCGGCCCGTCGAGGCCACGCCAGTCGAGCACCTTGCCGGAATCGCGCATCGCCATCGTCAGGGCGACGCATTCCGGCTGGTCCATGCCCCTGAAGAAAACGGCCATGGTGAAGGCGGCGGCCTGGCCTTCCGTGACCGTCCCGTTCGTGAAGCCGTCGATGAGGAAGGCGATCTCGGCGGCCGACAGCGCCGTCCCCTCGCGCTTCTTGCGGATGATCTCCTGGGGGAGCATCGCGGCCGCTAGGACCTGCGGCGGTCGCGCAGGTAACGGCGGATGACGCGTTCGAGCTTGGCGGCGCCGATCGGCGCGAGGCGCTTGGTCTCGTCATGCGACAGCTCGGCGCCGGTCATGCCGGCCGCGAAATTGGTGATCGTCGAGATCGCCGCGCAGCGGAGCCCGAAGAAACGGCCGAGAATGACCTCCGGCACGGTCGACATGCCGACGGCATTGGCGCCGGCAAAGCGCGCCATGCGGATCTCCGCCGGCGTTTCGAAGGACGGGCCCGAGAACCACATATAGACGCCGGTCGACATGGCGACGCCTTCGCGCTCGGCGGCGCCGAGGAGCGCGGCACGGATACCGGCATCGTAGGCGCCGGTCATGCCGACGAAGCGGGCGTCGGTCGGCTCGCCGATCAGCGGATTGCGGCCGGTGAGGTTGATGTGATCGGTGACCAGCATGATCTCGCCGGGGCCGACTTCGGTCTTGAGCGAGCCGGCGGCGTTGGTCAAAAGCAGCGTGTCGCAGCCGAGCGCCTTCAGCGTGCCGATCGGGTTGCGCATGATGCCGGCATCGCCGGTCTCGAAATAATGCGCGCGGCCGGAAAGCACGACGACCGGCACGCCTTCGATGATGCCGGCGATCAATTCGTTTTTGTGCGCGGAGACCTTCGAGACCGGAAAGCCCGGCACATCCTCATAGGCAATGCGGACCGGATCGACGACGAGATCGGCGACGCGGCCGAGGCCCGAACCGAGGACGAGGCCGACGGCATAACTGCGATCGGTGCGGGAGCGGATCAGCGCCACGGCCCTGTCGATGTCGGTGGTCACGATTTCGGCTCCAGGGCGAAAGCGGCGGGAAGCAGTTCGGCAAGGCGATAGCTATGCCCCTCGCCGGTCGGCGCGGCAACATGGACCAGCGTGTCCGGCCGGCCGAATTCGGCGATGCGCTGGCGGCAGCCGCCGCAGGGCGTCACCAGCCGGCCGTCGATCGGCATGGCGACGACGCAGATTTCGGCGATGGCACGGCCGCGGTCGTCCATGGCTGCCGCGATCATCGCGGCGATGGCCGAGGTCTCGGCGCACCAGCCTTCCGGGAAGGACGCGTTCTCGACATTGCAGCCGACATGCAGGCTGCCGGCCTCGGTGCGCAGCGCTACGCCCACCGGGAAATGCGAATAGGGCGCATGGGCGTGCTCGCGGACCCGACGCGCCGCTTCAAAGAGTTCTGAATTCATGGTCCGGTCCACCGGAGAAAGCCGCCGGTTGCGTTGTCGAAGCCGCACCCGATCCTCACCGCCATCTTCGCCATATGACCGGCGGCGTGCAAGGATTTTGCGCAGCGTTTCCGGCTCCTGGCCACTCGACGATGACAGGCGGAAATGCAAGGCTGTCAGCCAATCCGCCTCGCTTGTCGAGGCGCGCATATTTGCCGCGCGGTCCTCCGCTTCGTGGCCCGCAAGCGACAGGAGATAGAATTGAACCGGCTTCTTTCGTTGAGCTTTGCGGCAATAGCGGCCGCGACCGTCGCGGCGGGCCCGGCGGCGGCCTTCACCGCTTGCCAGGTGACCGATATCGGCGGCGCCGACGACAAGGGCTTCAACCAGCTCGGCTGGGAGGGCGTCCAGCGGGCGGAGAAGGAACTCGGCATAGTCGCCAAGCTCCTCGAATCCAATGCCGAGACCGACTACGAGCCGAATATCAATTCCTTCGTCGCCGAGAAGTGCGACCTCATCATCACCGTCGGCTTCCTGCTCGGCGATGCGACCAAGAAGGCGGCGGAGGCCAACCCCGACATCAAATTCTCGATAGTCGATTATGCCTATGACCCCGTCGTGCCCAACATCCTCGGCGAGGTCTATGCGACCGACGAGGGCGGCTTCCTCGCCGGCTATCTTGCGGCGGGCGTCTCGAAGAGCGGCATCGTCGGCACCTTTGGTGGCGTCAACATCCCGCCGGTGACGCATTTCATGGACGGCTTCTTTTACGGCGTGCAGCACTACAACAAGGTGAAAGACGCCAGCGTCGAGGTTAAAGGCTGGGATCCTGCCACCAAGCAGGGGCTCTTCACCAATAATTTCGAATCGCTCGACGACGGCCGCGCCTTCGCCAAGAATTTGTATGACGAGGGCGCCGACATCGTCATGCCGGTCGCCGGCCCGGTCGGTCTCGGCTCGGCGGCGCTCGCCGACGAGCTCGGCGTCGATGCGCTGAAGATCATCGGCGTCGATGCCGACCAGTATCTCACCGACCCCGAGAAGAAGCATGTCTACCTGACGTCAGTGCTGAAGCGCATCGATACGACGGTGATCGAGGCGATCAGGGAGACCCAGGCAGGCAAGTTCGCGGGCGGCGTCATCGTCGGCACGCTGAAGAATGGCGGTATCGGGCTGGCGCCCTTCCACGACCTCGACTCCGCGGTGCCGGCAGAGCTCAAGACGGAAATCGAGGCGATCTCGAAGGGCATCCAGGACGGTTCGATCTCCGTGAAGGGCTGAAGTCGACATCCTCTCGAGCGCGGGGCAATCGCAGATGGGATCGCACAGCCGGCTTTTGACACGGGGGGATTTACGCTCTCGCATAGGGGACCTTGGCACATCGTCCCAAGGGGGTGGAGGCGCAAGACCACACGGGGAGGGTCAAGCCGAGCGCCGGGCCAATTCCTTCAAATCATAAACGGCTCTAGAGACAGCAAGGCATACGGTACGGCATCGTGGACATCGAACTGCGCGGCATCACCAAGCGTTTCGGCGACGTCGTCGCCAATGACGATGTCAGCCTGACGATCCGCGCCGGCGAGGTGCTGGGGCTTCTCGGCGAGAACGGCGCCGGCAAGTCGACCCTCATGAACATATTGTCGGGCCTCTACCGGCCCGACCAGGGCGAGATCCTGATCGACGGCAAGCCGGTGCGCTTCCGCGATGCCAAGGACGCGATCCGCGCGGGCATCGGCATGGTGCACCAGCATTTCATGCTGGTGCCGGTCTTCACCGTCACGGAAAACGTTGTCCTCGGCGTCGAGCCGACCGGGCTGTTCGACCGGCTCGACATTGGAGCGGCACGCAAGCAGGTCCGCCGCATCAGCGCCGAGCATGGGCTTGAGGTCTATTCCGACGCCCTGATCGAGGAGATGCCGGTCGGGCTGCAGCAGCGGGTCGAGATCATCAAGGTCCTCTTCCGCTCGGCCGACGTGCTGATCTTCGACGAGCCGACCGCGGTGCTGACGCCGCAGGAAGTCAACGAATTCTTCGCCATCGTCCGGTCGCTCCGCGATGCCGGCAAGGCGCTGGTCTTCATCAGCCATAAATTGCGCGAGATCCTCGCCATCTCCGACCGCATCAGCGTGCTGCGCGCCGGCCGCATCGTCGGCGAAAGCGACCCGAAGACGGCAACCGAGGCCGACCTCGCCGAGATGATGGTCGGGCGCGCCGTACGCTTCACCGTGGAGCGGAAGCCGGCGGCCGGCGGCCGGCCGCTCCTTGGCGTGCGCGGGCTGACGGTGCTGAACGAGAACCGCGAGACGGCCGTGGATGCGGTCGATTTCTCGGTCGGCGCCGGCGAGATCGTCGGCATCGCTGGCGTCCAGGGCAACGGCCAGACCGAACTCGTCGAGGCGCTGACCGGCCTCCGGCCGGCCGCGGCCGGCACGGTATCGCTCACCGGCACCGACATCACCGGCCTCTCGACGCGCCAGCGCCATGCGCTGGGCATCGCCCATATTCCGGAGGACCGGCAGCGGATGGGCCTGATCGGCGCGTTCACGGTCGCCGAGAACAGCATTCTCGACAGCTATTACGAGGACCGCTACGCCGCCGGCATCGCGCTTCGCTGGCCTGAGGTGCACAAGGCGGGCGCCGAAATCGTTCGCGAGTTCGACGTGCGCACGCCCTCGGTCTTCGCCCTTGCCGACACTCTCTCCGGCGGCAACCAGCAGAAGCTGATCGTCGGCCGTGAGCTGTCGCGCGACGTCAAATTTATCATCGCGGCACAACCGACGCGCGGCGTCGATGTCGGCTCGATCGAATATATCCACAAGCGCATCGTCGAGGCGCGCGACGCCGGCGTCGGCGTGCTCATCGTCTCGACCGAGCTCGACGAGATCCGTGCCCTCTCCGACCGCATCCTGGTGATGTTCCGCGGCCGCACCGTCGCGCATTTCGACGCCGCCACCGCGAGCGTCCGCGATATCGGCCTCGCGATGGCCGGCGTCGTGCCGCAGCCGAGGGCGGAGCAGGTCGCGTGAGCGAAGCCGGTCCCGCCACCAACCTGCAAGGCGACCTCCTGAAGCGCGCCGTCACGACGCGCAACGATGTCGAAGAGATATTCCTGGTGCCGGTGCTCGTCGTCGCGGTGGCGATCGTGCTTGGCGGCCTCATCATGCTCGCCACCGGCATCGCGCCGTCGCGGATCGGCATCGCCTTCGCCGCGCTCTTCACCGGCTCGGTCGGCTCGATCGGGGCGCTGTCGGAAACCCTGACCGCGGCGACGCCGGTGACGCTCGCGGCACTCGGCGTGGCGCTCGCTTTCCGGGCCGGCCTCTTCAACATCGGCGCCGAGGGCCAGATCCTGATGGGCGGCATGGCGGCGACGATCGTCGGCTTCGCCGTGACCGGCCTGCCGCCGCTCCTCCATGTGACGCTGGCGCTGCTGGCCGCGGCGCTTGTCGGTGCGTTGTGGGGCGCCCTCGCGGGCTGGCTCAAGGCCGCGACCGGCGCGCATGAGGTCATCACGACCATCATGCTCAATCTCATCTCCTTCCGGCTCGTCGACTATCTGCTGCGCACGCCGCCGGTGCAGCGCGCCGGCCGCGCCGACCCGATTTCGGAGACCATCCTGCCGAGTGCCGAGTTGCCCCGCATCCTGACGGCGATCGATCCCAATCTTCGCATCCATGCCGGCTTCCTGATCGCCGTCGTCCTGGTGTTCGCGATCCATTTCCTTCTCTTCCGCACGACACGCGGCTTTGAGTTCCGCGCCGCCGGCCTCAATCCCGACGCGGCCCGCTATGCCGGGATGCGCTCCGGCCTGATCGTCGTCATCGTCATGGCGATCGCCGGCGGGCTGGCGGGGCTGGCCGGCGCCAACCAGATCCTCGGCGTGCTCGACCGCGCCTCGCCCGGCTTCTCGAGCAATATCGGCTTCGACGCCATCGCCGTGGCGCTGCTCGGCCGCTCGCATCCGGTCGGCGTGCTCTTCGCCGGGCTGCTGTTCGGCGCGCTCGAGGCCGGCGGGCGCCAGATGCAGGTCTCGGCCGCCGTCAGCATCGATCTCATCGCCATCATCCAGGCGCTTATCATCGTCTTCATCGCCGCCCCGGCGCTGGTCCGCTTCCTGTTCCCCTTCGCCTTCGGCAAGGAGGCGCGGCGATGACGACCATGGCGCCGATGCAGCGGGGCGCGATCGACCCCAATTCGCGCCTGCGGGCGGTGATCACCGGCTGGGTCCTGATCGGGCTCGCCGTGCTCGCCGCCGCCGTCTTCGGACTCGACAGCGCCGGCAACGCGACCTTCCGCCTGACGTTGCCGCGCGATCTCGTGCCGCTGCCGAACCTCGTCGTGCCGGCCGCGCCCTTCGCCTATTTCGTCTCGGCGATCCTCGCCTTTCTCGGCGTCCGCCAGTTCCTGCGCGGCGGGGCGCGCTGGTCGAGCCTGTCGCTCGGCATCGGGCTGATGCTGGCGGTCGCGGCCTTCCTCGTCTGGACGGCAGCGGGAAAAAGCTTCTCGCTGACGGGCATGCTCGAATCGACGCTGGTGCGCGCCGTGCCGATCGCGCTCGGCGGCCTCGCCGGCGTCCTCTCGGAGCGCGTCGGCGTCGTCAATATCGGCATCGAGGGGATGCTGCTCGCCGGCGCCTTCGCCGGCGCGGTGGTCGGTTCGCTCGCCGGCGGCTATGCCGGGCTTGCCGCGGCGGTCGCGGTCGGCGGGCTGTTCGGCTTCCTGCTCGCCGCGCTCGTCGTGACGCATCGCGTCGACCAGATCGTCGCCGGCGTCGCGATCAACGTCTTCGTCCTCGGCCTCACCTCCTATGTGACGAGCCAGGTGCTGACCAAGTACCGCTTTCTCAACGACGCGCCGGTCTTCCGGCCGATCCCGATCCCCTATCTCTCCGACCTGCCGGTGGTCGGGCCGGTGCTCTTCCGCCAGAACATCTTTGTCTATGGCGCGCTGATCATGGTGGCGCTCGCCACCTACTACCTCTTCCACACCCGCCACGGCCTGCGGGCCCGCGCCGTCGGCGAGCATCCCGAGGCCGCCGATACGCTCGGCCTCAACGTCTTCCGTATCCGCTACGTCAACGTCACGATCGGCGGCATGGTTGCCGGCTTCGGCGGCGCCTGGTTCACGCTCGGCAGCGTCGGACGCTTCGACGAGGGCATGACCGGTGGCCGTGGCTTCATCGGGCTTGCCGCCATGATCTTCGGGCGTTGGCACCCGGTCGGCGCGCTGATGGCGGCGCTGGTCTTCGGCTTCGCCGATTCATTGCAGCAGAAGCTCGCCATCCTGCAGACCCCGATCCCCTCGGAATTCCTGGCCATGGCGCCCTATATCGCAACCATCGTGCTGGTCGCGGGTTTGATCGGACGAGCCAGGGCGCCGGCCGCCGACGGGAAGCCCTATATCAAGGATTGAAGCCGCGCATGCCCGAAAGCCTCGACAGCGTCTCCTTCCCCGTCCTGATCGGCGATATCGGCGGCACCAATGCGCGGTTCGCGGTGATCGCCGACGCAACCGCGCCGCTCGAGCGGCTCGCCGATGCGCGCACCGCCGAATATGCGACGATCGAGGACGCCATCGAGGCGGTCTTCGCCGGACGCTCCGGTCCGCGCCCGAAGACGGCGCTTCTCGCCGTCGCCGGCCCGATCGCCGGCGACGAGGTCGACCTCACCAATTGCGACTGGATCGTAACGCCGAAGCGGCTGATCGCCCTCTTCCAGTTCGACGACGTCGTCCTCATCAACGATTTCGAAGCGCAGGCGCTGGCGCTTCCCGATCTTGGGCCGGGCGACATCGACCCGATCGGCGGCGGCTCCATCCAACCGGATAAGACACGCGTCGTCGTCGGTCCCGGCACCGGGCTTGGCGCCGGAGCGCTGGTGCATGGCGGCAATCACTGGATTCCGGTACCGGGCGAAGGCGGGCATATCGATCTCGCGCCGATCACCGCCCGCGACTTCGCGATCTGGCCGCATATCGAGACGATCGACGGGCGGGTGAGCGGCGAGACGCTGCTCTGCGGCAGCGGCATCGTGCGTCTCTACAAAGCGATCTGCGCCACCGACGGGGTGCGGCCGGCTCATTACGAGCCCGCCGAGGTCACCGCCCATGGCCTCTCAGGCGCAGACCGTCAGACGAAGGAAACGCTGGAGCTGTTTGCGGCCTATCTCGGCCAGCACGCCGGCAATCTCGCACTGATCTTCATGCCGCGCGGCGGCGTCTATCTCGCCGGCGGCATCCCGACCAAGATCGCTCCGGCGCTCCATACCGGCGCATTCCGCAAGGCCTTCATAGAAAAAGCGCCCCATGAGGCGCTTCTCGATACGTTTGTGACCGCGATCATCACCAAGCCCGATGCCGCGCTGTCCGGCATCGCCGCTTTCGCCCGCCGGCCGGACCGCTTCGAGATGGACCTGACCGGGCGGCGCTGGCGGGGATAGGCCCCCTCTCCCGTGGGGAGAGGGCTTCGAGCCTTGATGAGCGAAGCGAATTTTAGGCGAGAAGGGTGAGGGCGTATGGAGTCGATGGCTGGCACCTGAACCCCTCACCCCACCGCGCTAAGGCTCCTTCGTCGCCAAGCGCGGCGGCCCTCTCCCTATGGGAGAGGGTATCGTCTCAGCCCTTGATCGGCTCGGAATCGTTGGCGGCTTCCGCCTGGAGCTGGCCATATCTCTCGGCGCCGATCGCGTCATGCAGCGAAATCTGCGTCTCGAGGAAATTGATGTGGCCTTCCTCGTCCTGGAGGAGCTCCTCGAACAGCTTCATCGACACGAGATCGCCGGCGGCGTGGCAAATGCCGCGGGATTCGCTGTAGGCGGTGCGGGCCTCATATTCGCCGCCAAGGTCGGCTTCGAGCACCTCACGGACGGTCTGACCGATGCGCAGCGGGTTGAGCTGCTGCATGTTGGGCAGGCCCTCGAGAAAGATGATGCGGTCGACCAGCCGGTCGGCGTGGTGCATCTCCTCGATCGATTCGGCGCGCTCCTTCTTGGCGAGCTTCAGGTAGCCCCAATCCTCAAGCAGCCGGAAATGCAGCCAGTACTGGTTGACCGCCGTCAGTTCAAGGCGAAGCGCCTGATTGAGACTGTCGATGACCTTGGGGTCGCCTTTCATAAAGGCCTCCTGATTTGAATAGTTCTGATCTATAAACCACGGGTTCCCCCGTCAAACAAGAATTCACTCGGCCGCGTCGGCGGTATCGTCCTCGGCATCGGTGGCTATCGGCTCGGGACAGGTGATCATCACGCCGGCGCTGGCGACAATGGTCCGGATGAGGCTGAAACAGACGGCGCACTGGGCCTTGACGCCCAGTTCCTTGAGGATCCGGCCGGGTGTCACGGCGCGCCCCGGATTGTCGCGGCCGAGCGTTTCCGCCGCCGCGATCACGCGGGTCTTGGTCAGGACATTGCAGGAGCAAACGATCATCGGGCCAAAGGTTTCCGGCGCTGGTCCGGCTTTCAAATGGCACTATGACCGCGCTCCCGCAATGGCGGAACGTCGTCGCACCCCGGAAGGCTTTTAGGCGATCTGGGCGACGGCGCGCTTCGCCATGACCTTGACGAGGTTGGCGCGGTAAACGGCCGAGCCATGCAGGTCCGACAGCATGTCGGCGGGATCGACCTCGATGCCGTTCAGCGCGTCCGGGCTGAAGGAGACCCAGAGCGCGTTCTCCATCGAGGCCGAGCGATAGGCGCCACGATTGCCCGCCCCGGTGACGCCGACGCGGATCTTGCCGTCCTTCATCCTGGCGACGAAGACCCCGGCCATCGCATAGCGCGAGGCGGGATTGCGGAACTTCATGTAGGCCGACTTCGCCGGTACCGGGAAGGCAACCTTGGTGACGATCTCGCCCTCTTCGAGGGCGGTCGTGAAGAGGCCGGTGAAATAGGCCTCGGCGGCGATGGTGCGCTTGGTGGTGTGGATCGTGGCGCCGAGCCCGAGGACCGCCGCCGGATAGTCGGCGGCCGGATCGTTATTGGCGAGCGAGCCGCCCATCGTGCCGCGATGGCGGACGGCCGGGTCGCCGATGGTCGCGGCAAGCTCTGCAAGGCCGGGGATGTTGGCCTTGACCACTTCGGAGTTCGCCACCTCGAAATGCGTCGTGGCGGCGCCGATGGTGACCATCTCGCTGCCGCCGGTAATCCCCTTCAGCTCGGGGATAAGGGTGAGGTCGATGACGTCGGACGGCGCCGCAAGGCGCTGCTTCATGGTCGGCAGCAGCGTCTGGCCGCCGGAGAGATAGCGCGAGTCCGAACCTTCGGCGAAGAGCTTCGCAGCTTCCGCCAGGTCCTTGGCGCGGTGATAATGGGTCTCGTACATGGGTCCCTCTCCGCTCTGCCCTAAGGCGTCATACGCTGGGCGCCGTCGCGGATCGCCTTGACGATGTTGTGATAGCCGGTGCAGCGGCAGAGATTGCCTTCGAGCTCGTGGCGCACCGTCTTTTCGTCGATGTCGTTGCCGAGTCGGTAGACCATGTCGACCGCCGTCATGATCATGCCGGGCGTGCAGAAGCCGCATTGCAGGCCATGATTCTCGTGGAAGGCGGCCTGCATCGGATGCAGTTCGCCATTCACCGCCAGTCCCTCGATCGTGACGATCTCGGCACCGTCGGCCTGGACGGCGAGCAAGGTGCAGGATTTCACGGCCCTGCCGTCGACATGGACGACGCAGGCGCCGCATTGCGACGTGTCGCAGCCGACATGCGTGCCGGTCAGGCGGAGATTTTCACGAAGAAGCTGCACGAGAAGCGTGCGGTCCTCGACTTCGGACGAGACCGCCTTCCCGTTCACCTTCACCGACACGGTGGTCATCAGCAATTCCTCCCAACTCAGGCAGCAGGATCGCGAGCGCGATCCTCACATATAGAATACTGCGATAGCGACGATCACCCCGGCAAGCACCAGCAGGCCCCACATCTGCGGGCCGCCGAGCCATTCGCGCACGGCTGCTTCCTCGACCTTTTCCTCGGCCTCGTGAGCGACCGCGGAGACGTCATGGGCAGCTTCCTCGACGAGATGCTCGGCGCGGGCGACGAGCGTTTCCTCGACGGGCGCGGTCGCCGTCACCGGCGCGGCGCCGGGAACCGGCACGGAGGCGCCGGCGATCGGAGCCGCCGACGCCGCGACGGCGCCGCCGCTGACGCGCGCGGCGAAGGCGCTAAAAAACTGCTCGGCCATCTGGCTGGCGGTGGCGTCGATCAGGCGGGCGCCGAGCTGGGCGAGCTTGCCGCCGACCTGGGCCTTCGCCGTGTAGCGGAGGATCGTGCCGTCGCCATCCTCGACCAGCGAAACATCGGCGCCGCCCTTGGCGAAGCCGGCGACGCCGCCCTTGCCTTCGCCGCTGATCGTATAGCCGGACGGCGGGTTGATGTTGGACAGCGTCACCTCGCCGAGGAACGTCGCCTTGACCGGGCCGATCTTGCTGACGACCTTCGCGGACATCTCCGTGTCGGAGCGCTTTTCCAGCTCCTGGCAGCCGGGAATCGAAGCCTTGAGGATTTCCGGATCGTTGAGCGCCGCCCAGACAGTCTGCCGCGGCGCCGCTATCCGATATTCACCCGTCATTTCCATCGTAAGCAGTCGTCCTTTAGGAGCCGGTGCGGACTGGGAATCCACCCGTCGGGAGGCAACAAAACGCCCACGCGCAGAAAGCGGGCGGGACCAAAGCCTCGCGGATCGGCTTTTATCTATTCCAGCCTATGCTTGCACGCCGCGGGCGGGCTCGGCAAGGGTTCCCTGCTCCGAAGGGCTTCGCTCAACCGACGGCGCGGCGATCCCTCGGCCGGGTTATTTTCAGAATGCGCTCGATCTCGGCCGCGGTCTCCGGATCGGGAAAATCGCTTTCTCCAAGACGCAGCCAATCCTCGTGATTTGACAATCTCACCGGCCAGATTCGCCGCAGGATATCTGCATCTTCACGGCTGATCCTCTCATTCGGCTGGCTCGGCACGATGTGGTCCTGCAGATAGCCGAGGCTGCTCCGCCACATGTTCGTCCAGAGTGCGGGATCACTGAGCTCCGTCGCCCGGTTGGCGCGGCTTCGCGCCATAAAGCTCGGCAGGTGCACGGTATCGCTTGGCACGCCTGCCCGATGATAGCGAAAGTTGAACGCCCAGCGGAGGTGATCGTTGGCCCGGTTCGCCTCGGCGCCATGCAGCGTCCAGTGGTCGAAGAAGATGACATCGCCGGGCCTAGTCGGTAGCGCCACCGCTGATTCGGGATCGGACAGCGTCTGGCTGTCCACGCCGAGCTTGTGCGAACCGGGCACGATCTTCAGACAGCCGCCATCCAGCGTCGCCTCGGTGAGCGGTATCCAGGCCGTGATGCGATCGGCGCCCGGCAGCGCGTGGTGGCCGTCCGAGTGCCAGGGGGTGGCGCCGCCGGCCATGAATTTCCAAAGGCTATGAGCGGGTATGGAACGCCCGTTGCGGGCAGCGGCGTCGGCGGCCAGTTCGAGAGCCCGGACGGGCAGCTTCATGTTCACGTGATAGGTCGCCGAGGCGACGATCTCGGGCCCGATCAAGGTTTCGACGGCATCGAGCAGTTGTTCGTTTCGCATGAGCTCGAAGAGCGGCTTCGTTTGCGCCGGCGGGAGATCGCCGCGCCAGCGGTAGTTCGGCAAAGACAGATTCAGGAGGGGATCGAGATGGCCGAGGATGCCGCCGCCGGTCGCCCCGAGGAGGACTGCAAGCCGCTTGGCAAACGGCAGGTCCGAGAGTTCGCCTTTCGGGGCCCTGCAGTCGAGCGCCGCGGCCAGTTCATCGAGATAGCCGATATAGGCGTCACGGAAGGTTTCGATTTCGCCCGCGAGAATACCGTGCGCGACCACATAGCCGTGCTCCTCGAAGAACTGCCGGTCCTTCCCGGTCAGTGCAGGGGCGGTCGTCATGGCCCGTCTCCGTCAACGGCTTCGGGCGACGCCACTCGTCCCCGAGCATGCAGCGAATTAAGCGTCTCACTTTTTCCGCCGGTATGCTCTAGAAACAGCCGCTGTGAAACAAGTCGAATCCCCCCCGAACCCCAGGGCGACACTCAGCCCCTCCGGCAAGCTTGGCCGGCGGACCCCCGTCATGCTGGAAACGCGGGGCTGGAGCGACTATGCCCTCCTCGATTCCGGCGCCGGCCGGAAGCTGGAGCGCTATGGCCCCTACCGGGTCGTGCGTCCCGAGGCGCAGGCGATCTGGACGCCGCGGCTGCCGGAACGGGACTGGGACTCGGCCGACGCGCATTTCGTCGGCATCGGCGAAGAGGAGAGCGATGGCCGCTGGCGGATGAAAACGCCGCTTGGCGAGACCTGGCCGCTCGATTTCGAGGGCATCGGCTTTCTCGGACGCTTCACCGCCTTCCGCCATGTCGGCGTCTTCCCCGAACAGGCGACCCACTGGCAATGGTTCGAAGGTCTGATCCGCGGCGCCGGCCGGCCGCTGAAGGTCCTCAACCTCTTCGGCTATACCGGGCTCGCCTCGCTGGTCGCGGCACGGGCCGGGGCCGAGGTCACCCATATCGACGCCTCGAAAAAGGCGATCGGCTGGGCCCGCGAGAACCAGGCGGCCGCCGATCTCGGCACGCTGCCGATCCGCTGGATCTGCGAGGACGCCAAGAAATTCGTCGAGCGCGAGGAACGGCGCGGCAACCGCTATGACGGCATCATCCTCGACCCGCCGAAATTCGGCCGCGGCCCGAAGGGCGAGGTCTGGGACCTCTTCCCCGACCTGCCCGACATGATGCGGCGCTGCCGCAAGCTTCTTTCCGACGACCCGCTCTTCCTGATCCTCACCGCCTATTCGATCCGTGCCTCCTTCCTGTCGATCGACGAGCTCGCCGCCGAATGCCTGGACGGGCTCGGCGGCAGGCTCGAATCCGGCGAGCTGGTGTTGCGGGAAGAAGGCGGCGATGGACGCGCCCTTTCGACGTCACTTTTCAGCCGGTGGTCGAACCATGTCTAAGGACGGACCGGCGGCGCCCGGCGCCGTGATGCAGATCACCAGCCTCGCCAATCCGCTGGTCAAGGAGATCCGCGGCCTGGCGCTTCCGAAGAACCGCAAGGCGAGCGGCCAGTTCGTCGCCGAGGGGCTGAAACTCGTCGCCGATGCGGTCGAGGCGGGCTGGACGATCCGCACGCTGATGCATGCGGCGCGCGTCGCCGACCAGCCGCTCGTCCGCCGTGTCGCGACGACGACGCATGCGCGCGGCGGCCGCGTGCTGTCGGTCAGCGAGGCGGTGCTCGCCAAGATTTCCCGGCGCGACAATCCGCAGACCGTCATCGGCGTCTTCGACCAGAAATTCACGCCGCTGTCGGCGATCGCACCGAAGGGCGACGATCTCTGGGTGGGGCTCGAAGCGGTCCGCGACCCCGGCAATCTCGGCACGATCCTTCGAACCATCGACGCAGTCGGCGCCAGGGGCGCGATCCTGATCGGCGAGACCGTCGATCCTTTCTCGGTCGAGGCGGTCCGCGCCACGATGGGCTCGATCTTCCATGTCGGGCTGGCGCGCGCCTCGCTCGCCGATTTCGAGCGCTTCCGCGCCCGCTGGACCGGCTCCGTGGTCGGCACGCATCTGTCCGGCAAGGCCGATTATCGCCAGGCGCCGTACCGGGCCCCCGTCATGCTGGTCATGGGCAACGAGCAGGCGGGCCTCAGCGAGGCGCTGTCGGCGCAATGCGATACGCTCGTCAAGATCCCGATGGCGGGCAAGGCGGATTCGCTCAACCTGGCCGTCGCGACCGGCGTCATGCTCTTCGAAATCGCCCGGGGGCGGCTGAAGCTCGATGGTTGAGAGAAGCGGTCTCACTGCCCGTCGTCCGGACCGGCCGCTGTCCTTCATCGGCCTCAGCATCATCGGCCTGACGATCATGGCCGACCAGATCTCGAAGATCATCGCCGAGCGGACGCTGCCCTTCGAGGAGCCGATCGACCTCCTGCCGATCCTCTCGCTCTACCGCGTCTACAATCCCGGTATCGCCTTCAGCCTGCTTTCAAGCTTCGGCGATATCGGCCTGATCCTGCTGACGCTCGCCATCACGATCGTCGTGCTGGTCTTCTGGCAGCGCGCCGAGGAAGGCGGCCGCCTGGCGGCGATCGGCTACGCGCTGATCATCGGCGGGGCGCTCGGCAATCTCATCGACCGCATCGCCTACGGCCATGTCGTCGACTTCCTCTATCTGCATCTCGGCGAACGGTCGCTCTTCGTCTTCAACCTCGCCGACGTCGCGCTGACCATCGGGCCGATCCTGCTCGTCGCGATCTATCTCCTGTCGAGCGACCGGCCGGCCAAGCCCTAGAACCCGGCACTCACCACGCGCGGCATCCGCAGGCGGCGTGATTACGCTCTCCCATAGGAGACCTTTGCACAACGCCGGTTGCTGGGGTCCTCCCCCGTTTACGGGGGAGGTGGCGACACGAAGTGTCGACGGAGGGGGCGGCGACACGAAAAGCCTATCCAGGATTTCGCTCTCTTCAGAGGCTGTGGTCGCCCCCTCCACCGCCTATCGGCGGTCCCCCTCCCCCGCTTCGCAGGGGAGGACCAACCGTTCCGCAAAGGTCTCCGATGGGAGAGGGTAAGCAGTGCCGCG
>CAMCWB010000060.1 GCA_945882315.1 Bauldia litoralis
GTATCCCAGCGATACCTGATGGCATCCGCGTCGATCATGCGACCGACCTACGCCGGTTCGAAGCTCTCAGGAATCCTCTAGAACCGAGTCACAGCGACGCACGCCCGACAGAGCGTGATTCAGTTGTTGTTCGGAATGTCCTTAGTTGAAACCCAACGGCCCTTGATCTTCTTCGCCGGAATTTCTCCACCTTCGAGAAGGTGGAAGGTCGCGCGGACCGGGCGCTTGATTTCCTTGGCTATGGCAGCTGCGCCCCAGATGGGCGCGTCGAGGTCCGTTTCGTTCGTCTGGCTCATGGCTTTCTCCAATCAAGTACGCATCGCGTACTTGTCTGCACAAATGAGACGGCCCCTAACCTAGGTGCCGCAGGTACGGGTTCAGGAAGACGAAATGCATAATCGCCTCGGCGGGCGCGTCCGGCGCCGAAGGGTATTCCTGGATAAAGCGGTTATCGTCGTCCCCGGCATTCCGGACGATTTCGCAATCAACTATTTGCTTCGGGGTACTCAAGACTTTGAGAAACACGCGACCGTCGTCGGCGATTGCCGCTGCAATGTTGGCGCGGACACCCTTCCGGTCGAGCAGTAGTCGAAGCGCTTTCGAGAAACGAAGCAGCGAACCGATATTCATGCCGGCGCTGGCGAAGGCCCGGATGATGCAGGCGATGATGGCTTCGTCTTTCGAGAAGCGCCGGTGAGTGCCGGCGCCTGCGCGCTCTGTATCCGGATCCGCCTGGATCACGCCGGCTTCCGCCCACAGCTGGACGGTCCGGCGCTTAGCGCCTTCGCCCATCAGTTTCGTCAGATCAGCCAAGCTGTAGGTTTCCACATTCACCGCAACAAACCACCTGAAAACAAGTACGTACTTGGTTATCGTTTCGGTGCCGATGGTTGTCAAGTGGTACCGCCGACTGTGCGCTATTGACTGGCGGAGTGTTTGCGACATACTGCGACAAGCGAGCAGTTGTTTCCGCCACAGGAGGCCAGTCATGTCGGTTCGGAAGCGCAAGTGGGCAAACGGGACGAAGGAAGCGTGGGTGGTGGATTACACCGACCAGCAAGGCGTCCGACGTCTAAAGACCTTTGAGAAAAAGAAAGAAGCGGAGGCTTGGTCGAGCAGCACCGACGTTGCCATTGCTAAGGGCGAGCATGTCGCCGATGGCGCTACGGTCACCGTGCAAGAGGCGGGAGAGAAGTGGATGGAGAGTTGCACGGCAACCGGGCTAGAACGATCGACGCTCGCGCAATATCGACAGCATCTAGATCTGCATATCGCCCCACTGATCGGTAAGACGAAGCTTTCGCAAATCAGCGTGCCCTATGTTCGGTCCTTTCAGGACAAGCTCGGCAAGGCCGTCTCCGCCGCGATGGTGAAGCGCGTCACCGTAAGTCTGGGAAGTATTCTTGCCGACGCCCAGGAGCGCGGCCTGGTCGGTCACAACGCCGTCCGAGAGATGGCGAAGCGCCGCGGCAAGGGAAAGGCTCGGCAGGGCGAGAAGCGGCGTAAGGCTCGGCTGCAGATCGGTGTAGATATTCCTGCGCCCGGCGAGATCGCCGCTATCCTTGGCGCCTCCAAAGGTCGCTGGCGCCCGTTGCTACTGACCGCGGTCTTTACCGGCTTGCGGGCTTCCGAGCTGCGCGGCCTTCGTTGGTCAGACGTCGATTTCAAAGCAGGGCGCATCCATGTCCGGCAGCGGGCGGACCGGTATCACGAGATCGGAATGCCAAAATCCGACGCGGGCCAGCGCAGCGTGCCAATCGGCGCGATGGTCGCCAACACCCTGAAGGAATGGAAGCTGGCTTGCCCGACGTCCGAAATGGATCTCGTGTTTCCGACCGGTGCCGGTCAGATCGAGTGGCTGCCGAATATCATCAAGCGAGGACTTGTCCCGCCGCAGATAGCGGCCGGAATCGTCACCGACGACGGGAAGGCGAAATACACGGGGATGCATTCGCTCCGGCATTTCTATGCCTCGTGGTGCATCAATCGGACTGAAGACGGTGGACTGGGGCTGCCGCCGAAAATCGTCCAGGAGCGCCTTGGCCACTCGTCCATCACCATGACGATGGATGTTTACGGCCATTTGTTTCCCAGTACCGACGACGGCGAGGCGCTGGCAGCCGCAGAACGCCGCCTTCTGACGACGGTCCACGCGACATAACTGCGACACGGGCGCCGGCACGATGGCTTCGGCATCGGCTAAGTAATTGAAAACGTTGGCTGGGGCGCTAGGATTCGAACCTAGACTGGCGGAGTCAGAGTCCGCTGTCCTACCGTTAGACGACGCCCCACCAGCGGCCGGACACGGCCGTTTCGGCGATCTTGAGAGCCAAGCCAAGATCGAATGGGATGCGCCGTTATAGTGGCGGTTGCCCGGTCGGTCCAGAGCTTCCGACGCGGCGGCGGTGTATTCAGCAATCTCTTGTGCCCATCTCTTCCGCGCGACTTTCGGCGCCGAACAAGCAGGCTGAGACAACGCAGGGACCAAAGGATGTCCGATTGAGCGGACATACTCTGTTGTCATCGGCGGGCTTGACCCGCCGACCCATGCCGATTCCCATCCGCGATCAAGATCGCGGCGTTTGCATTCTTCGTCCGCCCTATATCGGCTCGGTGACCTTTTTCCGAGTCGCGAGGTCACGGAATGGGTCGGCGGGCCAAGCCCGCCGATGACGCCGAGAAGAAGGAGGCGTCGGATCGTACCAGGCTACCTCATTCCGCCGCCACCGCCTGCGGAACGATCACCGGCCTCCGGCTGCGAAAGTTCGTCGCCTGCTCGAAAGCATGGCCGGCGGCGAGCACGCCGGCGTCGTCGAAGGGACGGCCGGCGATCTGCATGCCAATCGGGAAGCCGTCGGGCAGGAAACCGCAGCAGAGCGCCAGGGCCGGCTGGCCGGTGAGGTTGAAGGGCGTCGTCACCGAGGGCGAGGTGGCGTTGAGGATCGCGGGCTTCGCGGTCGGGTCGACTTGCGGCGGCTCGCCGAGATGGCCGGCGGTCAGCATCAGGTCGATATGCTCGAAATGCGCCAGCATCCGCTTGGCGAGGATCGTCCGCCAGCGGATCGCGTGGACGTGGTCGCTGCCGCGGATGAGCACGCCCGGCATGATGCGGTAGCGGAACTGGCGGCCGAAATCCTCCGGCCGCGCCTTCAAATCCTTCTCGTAGGCGGCATAGATCTCGCTCAGCGTGATCGGGATCTTGCAGTCGAGGAATTCGCGCATGGTCGGCACGCGGATCTCCTCGACGGTGCAGCCGAGGCTCCTGAACACGGCCACCGCCTCGTCGAGCGCCTTGACGGCTTCCGGCTGGGTCTTGCCTTCGCCGTCATACCAGTCGCGGATGAGGCCGATGCGCTTGCCGCGGATCGAGGTGTTGACGCCCTCGGCGTAGTTGTCGACCGGCTCGTCGATCGAGCCGGGATCGGCCGGGTCATGGCCGGCGACGACTTGCAGCATCAGCGCCACGTCCTCGACCGTCCAGGCCATCGGACCGGCATGGTCGAAGGAATAGGTGTTGGGCAGCACGCCGACGCGGCTGACGCGGCCATAGGTGGGCTTCAATCCGGCGAGGCCGCAGAGCGCTGCCGGCGAGCGGATCGAGCCGCCGGTGTCTGAGCCCATCGCGCCGGCGCAGAGGCCGGCGGCGATGGCGGCACCCGAGCCGGTCGACGAGCCGAGAAGGGCGCGCTTCTTGTCCCAGGGATTGAGCGCCGGCGGCCAGGGCTGGTCGTAGGACGGGCCGCCGAAGGTGAACTCCCACAGCGCGTGCTTGCCGAGCAGCACGCCGCCGCCGGCGCGGAGCTTCTTTTGCGCCGTCGCATCCTCGCGCGGGATGTGGTTCTCGAGGAGCTTGGAATGGCAGGTCGTGCGGATGCCGGCCGTCTCGTAGACGTCCTTCAGCCCATAGGGAATGCCATGCATCGGGCCGCGATCCTTGCCGGCCATCAGCTCGGTCTCGGCGGCGCGGGCCTCCTCCATCGCACGGTCGGCCGTGACGAGGAGGTAGGAGTGGATGCCGTCGTCGATCGCGGCGATGCGGTCGAGATAGGCGCGGGTCAGCTCGACCGGAGAGAGTTTTCTGGCGCGATAGAGCCGTCCGGCCTCGGCGATGGTGAGGTGATGCAGCTCGGTCATCGACGCGACCCCTCGGGCATGAAGCTGCGCGGATCGAAGACATGCGCCGGCTCGGCCGAAGGCGGCAGGTCGCGGGGCAGGCGGGCAAGAACCGGCTCATAAAGGCGATAGCCCGCCACCAGATCCTCGAATTGCTGGTCGGTCAGCTCGTGGCCAGCCATCCGCGTCATGGCCCGGATATCCTCGATCGAAGCGCTTGTCGCCATGTCTTCCTCCCGATTTTCTCTGGCGTTTATGCATTCACTCTAGGGCGGCTTGCCTCGCTTGTCAGCGCGCCGTCACCTGATAGATTGGACCCCGAAACGAAACCGATTGCGCCGCGCGCCGCCCAGAGGCTTGGCCGGCTGCGCGGACGAAGGACATGATTTGACGAGGACGGGCGACCGTCCGCCATTGGCGGACGTTGATACGCCCGCCGGTCTTGCGGCGGTCAGTGCCGGAAGCGATGCCTCGCCATCGAGGCAGGCGTCCGCTTCGCCGGACAAACCGCCGGCCGGCGGCACCAGGAAGAACGGCCGGAAACGCCGCCGCAAGCGGGGGCGACGGCCGGTCTATGCGCCGGGCACGGGTCCGCAGACCAGTGCCGGCCCGGCCGAGGTGATCGCCCTCCATTCAGCCGAGGCGCCTGCGCAGAACGGCCAGCCAGTGGGCTTTGCAGCGCGCTCGGAGATGCCGGTCTATGCGGCGCTCGATCTCGGTACCAACAATTGCCGGCTGCTGCTGGCGGCGCCGCGCGACTACGGCTTCCGCGTCGTCGATGCCTTCTCGCGGATCGTGCGGCTCGGCGAGGGCATCGGCGCGACCGGACGCCTGGCGGAGCCGGCGATGGCGCGGGCGATCGAGGCGCTGAAGATCTGCGGCGCCAAGATCGCCGACCGCAATGTCACGCGCGCCCGGCTGATCGCCACCGAGGCCTGCCGCGCTGCCGTGAATGGTGGCGAATTCGTCGCCAGGGTGGAAGCGGAAACCGGCCTCTCGCTCGAGATCGTGTCGCAGCAGACCGAAGCGCGGCTGGCGGTCGCGGGCTGCGCGTCGCTGGTCGATCCCGAGGCGAACGGCGTCATCCTGTTCGACATCGGCGGCGGCTCGTCGGAGCTCGTCTGGATCGATCTTGCCACGGAGCCGGGCAGCAAGCGGCGGCGCATGGCCGACCGCATCCGCACCTGGACCTCGCTGCCGGTCGGCGTCGTCAATGTCAGCGAGCGCCATGGCGGGCGTCACGTCACGCCGGCGCTTTTCGAGACCATGGTCGATGAAGTCGCGGCGATGCTGGTTTCGTTCCCCGAGGCGGCGGCACTCGATGTCGCGGTCGCCGCCGGCGGCGTCCATATGCTCGGCACGTCGGGCACGGTGACGACGCTCGCCGGTGTCCACCTGCAACTGCCGCGCTACGATCGCCGGCGCGTCGACGGCACCTGGCTGTCGCATCTTCAGGTCGGCGAACTGGTCGAGACGCTGGTGGCGATGGACTACGACGCCCGCGTCGCCAATCCCTGCATCGGGCGCGAGCGGGCCGATCTCGTGCTTGCAGGTTGCGCCATCCTGGAGGCGATCCGGCGCCGCTGGCCCTGCGAGCGCCTGCGGGTCGCCGATCGCGGCCTGCGCGAGGGAATCCTCGTCGAACTGATGGCTGAGGACGGCGTGTGGCGGAGCCGTTCCGGCCGGCGCAGCGGGGAGGCCGCTCATGGCTGAGCATGGCAGTGGTAAAGGCCGCGGCCGCGGCGATCTCAAGGTACGCGTGAAGACCGCGCGCCGCCGTTCGTCGCAGTCGACGCGCTGGCTCGAGCGCCAGCTCAACGATCCCTATGTGGCGCGGGCGCGGGCCGAGGGTCATCGGGCGCGGTCCGCCTTCAAGCTCCTGGAGATGGACGACCGCTACCATCTGCTCGGGCCGGGCAAGCGCGTCGTCGACCTCGGCGCCGCGCCGGGAAGCTGGTCGGCGATTGCCGCCGAGCGCGTGCGCTCGACCGATGTCGACCCGCTGGTCGTCGCACTCGATTATCTCGACGTCGATCCGATACCCGGCGTGGTGATGCTCAAGAAGGATTTCCTCGACGAGGATGCGCCGGACGCGATCCGCGCGGCGCTCGGTGGGCATGGCGCCGATGTTGTCGTCTCCGACATGGCGGCACCGACCACGGGCCATCGTCCGACCGACCATTTGCGCACGATCCATCTCTGCGAGGTCGCTGCCGATTTCGCGGTCTCGGTGCTTAATCCCGGCGGTCATTTCGTCGCAAAGGTCTTCCGCGGCGGCACCGAGAACGAGCTGCTCAACATGCTCAAGCGGAGCTTCGTGTCGGTCCACCACGTGAAGCCGCCGGCAAGCCGTCAGGAATCGGTCGAGCTCTATCTCGTCGCCAAGGGATTTCGCGGCGACGGCAGGCCGGATTCCGACAAACAGAGTTAATCCAGATTCTTCGATCTTAAGCTGGCCGTAACCATTCTTGTTGTCGGTCGTGAAACCTATTTCCGAATAATTTTAAGCATACACGGCTGAAACGGCCGGCACGCGAGCCGCCGTCCGTCAGAAATAGGGAATAGACCATGAAGACCACACTTCTCACCGGCTCCGCCATACTGGCGCTCAGCGCTTCCGGCGCGCTCGCGGCCGACCTTGGCGGCAGCTCCGACTATTACGCTCCGCCGGCGCAATCCGCGTCCTACGGCCCGTCGGGCGTTTTCGGCGACGTCCATCTCAGCGCCACCTATTTCGGCGCCGATGGTGCCGATGACTGGGCGGCAGAGCTCGGCGGCGTCGTCGTCGTGCCCTTCGGCAATGGCTGGAACGTGGCGCTCGAAGCCGACGCCGCCTACCTCTTCGAGGCCGAGGACTGGGTGGCGTCGACCACCGGCCACGTCTTCTACCTCGATCCCGCCTGGGCCGCCGGCATCTTCGCCACGATCACGACCGAAGACATGAGCAGCGCCGGTGTCGAAGCGGCCGCCTTCATCAACAATGTCGATGTCATCGGCACTGTCGAATACGGCTTCGAGGATCCGAATTTCTGGGGCCTGACCGCGGCCGCCAACCTCTATTTCGATCCGAACACGGCCGTCAGCGCCGCCGTCGGCACGGCTTGGGGCGACGACGACGACTTCCAGGTCGCGAGCCTCGGCGTCGAGCACCGCTTCAACAGCACGCCGGTCTCCGGCTTTGCCGAGGTGGGCTGGACCAACGTCGTCGACGACGCCTTCACGGCGACCGCCGGTGCCCGCTTCGTGTTCGGCGCCGCCGGCTCGACGCTGCAGGACTACAACCGGGCCAACCCGTTCTAGTCAAAGGCGCGACAAGCGCTTTACGGTCTGACCTCGACTGCCCGGGCGCACCATCGCCCGGGCTTTTTATTGGGTTCAGCGTTCCCGCATGATGGTCACCGGGTCCGGCGCAAGCTGGCGATGCCCGGACATCTCCTGGCCGGCGCCGGCGGGCAGCTTTATCAGCGGCAGGACCGACGTTATCGCCACGGTCGAAACGAGCAGGAAGGCGGGCCAGAAGGAGTCGGCGCCGAGCGCCTCTCCGGTGAAATGCATCGTCGCCTCGAGCGACATTGCGCCGAGCGATACGCCGAGGCTGAGGGCGATCTGCTGGCAGACGCTGGTGAGCGTTGTTGCCCGGCTCATCTTCTCCAGCGGCACGTCGGCGAAGGAGAGGGCGCTGACGGCCGTGAACTGCAGCGACCGGAAGAAGCCGCCGCCGAGGATCAGCGCGAACATCAGCACGACCGGCGTGTCGGCCGAAAACACCGCCGGCATTGCGATGAAGATCGCACCAAGGAATGAGTTCACGAGGAGAGTCTGGCGGAAGCCGAAGCGGCGCAGGATCGGCGGCGCCAGTGCCTTCATGAAGAGGGCACCGGCCGCAGATGCGAAGGTGATCAGGCCGGAGTGGAACGGCGTCATGCCGAAGCCGAGCTGCAGGAAGAGCGGCAGGAGAAAAGGTATGGCCCCGACGCCGATCCGGAACAGCGAGGCACCCGCCAGGGCGTAGCGAAAAGTCGGGATTTTGAAGAGCGAAAGATCGAGGATCGGCGCCTCGATCCGGCGGCTGTGACGGATGTAGAGCACGATCAGCAGCAAGCCGATCGTGAGCAGCGACCAGGTGACCGTCGGCGGCAGCAGATCCATGCCAAGCGTCGTCGAGCCGGTGACAAGGGCGGAGAGGCCGATCGCGGAGAGAAAAAAGCCGCTCGTGTCGAAAGGGACGCGGCGGTCGCCATAGATCGCCGGGATGTAGAGGCTTGCAAGAACGAAGCCGAGGATTCCGACCGGGATATTGATCCAGAAAATCCAGCGCCAGTGAAAATAGGTGACGATGAAGCCGCCGAGTGGCGGTCCCATCACCGGGCCGAGCAAAGCGGGCATGCTCAGCCAGGCCATCGAGCCGATGAGCTCGTGCTTCGGGACAGAGCGCAGAATGACCAGGCGTCCGACGGGCACCATCATGGCGCCGCCGAGGCCCTGGAGGATGCGTGCCAGGATCAGCTCGACCATCGAATTCGAGAAGCCGCAGGCGATCGAGCCTGCGGTGAAGGTGATGATCGCCAGCCGGAAAATGGTGCGCGCGCCGTAGCGGTCGGCGAGCCAGCCCGAGGTCGGGATGAAGACCGCGAGCGACAGAAGGTAGGAGGTTAGCGCGAGCTTCAGGTGGATCGGGTTGGCGCCGAAATCCGCGGCGATCGAGGGGAGGGCCGTCGAAAGGACGGTCGAATCGAGATTCTCCATGAAGAGCGCGCAGGCGACGATCAGCGGCAGGAGAATTCGGGTTGGCATGACGAGGCGTTCTGTGAAGAGAGTCCGGGGAATCTCCCGATCTGCGTGGATTCTTGAGGCTTCTTAGCCGGGTTCTGCCGATGACAACAGGGCGGGGCGACGGGCCACCTATCGGGGGCCTCGCGGGAAGACCACGATCGCATTCTGCACCGGGGAATCCCCGGCAATGTCGCGGTACTCCTGACCGGCGCGCAGGAGCGCCTGGGTGGACGGTCCGCCGTCGAGATTGATCGCCACGTCGCAGCCGAAGCCGCCATCCGCGGCGGGCAGGGAAAGCAGGTCGGCAAGCTGGAAAAGGCTCATTCCGCCCTCGACGACGATGGCGGTGAAGACCTCGCCGCGGAGACAGATGGCGCTGCGGTTGTGGCGTTCGATATCGTCCTTGTAGATGCCTTTGACCCCGCCGGGATCGACGAGGAGGGGCCCCACCTGGATGGCCTCGCGGAGCGCCGAGCGGTCGGCCAGGGCGTTCCGCGGCGCGATGCCGATACGGGCGCCGTCCGAATAGAGGATGCCGGAGCCGGCGCGGGGATGCTCCTCGGCCACGACCGCGCCACCGGCGATCAGCAAACCGCTCGGTGAAAGCTGGTTGCCGGAGGATTTCTCGAAGAATCCGCCGTTGATGACAAAGACGTCGTCGGCGGTTTCGAGGAAATCCACGGCATGGCTGCCGGTCGCAGTGCGCTGCTCCACGACACGGAGCCCGAAGCGGGCCTGGTCGAAATCGACGACGAGGATGCGGATGCCGAAAGCCGGATCGATCGCCTCGCCCACCGAGAGCCCCGGCAGGGGCTCGGTTTTCTGCATCGCGGCAAGCGCCGCCAGCAGGCCGGCGAGATCGGGGGTGGCTTCGCGGTCCGGTGCGGATTGTGGCCCGGATTGGGCGAGGGCCAGCGAAGCGGAGCCCGGGGCTGTCACCGGAAGGCCGGCCAGACCAATCGACGCAGACATTGCTAATGCCAAGGAAAGTCTAGAGATTCCGGCATTCATTTGTCGGTCCCCGGCGTGCTATCGAAGGGCACTGAAAGCTGGCTCGAGCCAACGCTATGCCGAATCGAATCGGCATGCTATTGACCCGCGCCACTTTCCCTTCGCGCCGCGTCGGCCGTCCCCCACCCTTCAAAGTGGGCCGTGTCGACGCATTTCCGGGAGCTGGCGATGGCTACACTCATCGAAACCTCGTTTGGTCGGGAGGCTCTTGCCTTCGACGACGTTCTCCTCGCGCCCGGCTATTCGGCGGTGCTGCCGAGCGAGACCGACATCGGCACGCGGCTGACGCGCTCCATCACCCTCAACCTGCCGATCATATCGGCGGCCATGGACACGGTGACCGAAGCCAATCTCGCCATCGCCATGGCGCAGGCCGGTGGCATCGGCGTGATCCATCGCAATCTCACACCCGAAGAGCAGGCCGCGGAAGTTCACCGGGTCAAGAAGTTCGAGTCCGGCATGGTGGTCGACCCGCTGACCATCAATCCCGACGCGACGCTGGCCGATGCGCTGGCGCTGATGAAGCTGCACGGAATCTCCGGCTTCCCGGTGGTCGAGAACGGTTCCTCGCCGGGCCGGCTGGTCGGCATCCTCACCAACCGCGACGTCCGTTTCGCCTCCGACCCGTCGCAGCGCGTCGCCGAACTCATGACCCGGAAGAATCTCGTCACGGTCGGCCAGTCGGTCGGACAGGAGGAGGCAAAGCGGCTCCTCCACCAGCACCGGATCGAGAAGCTCCTCGTCGTCGATGAGGATTATCGCTGCGTCGGCCTGATCACCGTCAAGGACATGGAGAAGAGCCGCCTCAACCCGCATGCCACCAAGGACGAGCAGGGCCGGCTGCGGGTCGCGGCAGCCTCGAGCGTCGGCGACAACGGCTTCGAGCGCTCCGAGCGGCTGGTCGACGCGGAAGTCGATCTCGTCGTCATCGACACGGCGCATGGCCATTCGCAGCGCGTCCTCGACGCGGTGACGCGCGTCAAGAAAATCTCCAACCACGTTCAGGTCATCGCCGGCAACGTCGCCACGGCGGAAGGCGCCAAGGCATTGATCGATGCGGGTGCGGACGCGATCAAGGTCGGCATCGGCCCCGGCTCGATCTGCACGACGCGGATCGTCGCCGGCGTCGGCGTGCCGCAGCTCTCGGCGATTGCCGATACGGCCGCGGCCGCTTTGAAATCCGGCGTGCCGGTGATCGGCGACGGCGGCATCAAATTCTCGGGCGACCTGGCCAAGGCGCTGGCGGCCGGCGCCTCCGTGGCGATGATCGGTTCGCTGCTCGCCGGCACCGACGAAAGCCCGGGCGAGGTCTATCTGCACCAGGGCCGCTCCTACAAAGCCTATCGCGGCATGGGCTCGATCGGCGCCATGGCGCGGGGTTCGGCCGACCGCTATTTCCAGGCGGAGGTGCGCGACACGCTGAAGCTCGTGCCGGAAGGCATCGAGGGACAGGTGCCTTACAAGGGGCCGGTTTCAGGCGTATTGCATCAGCTCGCTGGCGGCCTTCGCGCCGCGATGGGCTATGTCGGCGCCGCCAATCTTGCCGAATTCCGCGAAAAGGCCCGTTTCATGCGCATATCCTCGGCCGGGCTTCGCGAGAGCCACGCCCATGACGTGACCATCACGCGCGAGAGCCCAAATTATCCGGGCTCCGTCTGAGCGTGCCGGGCAAGGGGAGTAGAGGATGAGTGCGGGCGCAGTTCTGGCTCCAGTTTTCGTACAGGTCATCCTGACCTTTGCCATCATGCTGTGGATGGGAAAGCTGCGCTCGGATTCGATCCGCAGCGGGGCCGTGCATATGCGCGACGTCGCGCTCGATCAGTCCGCCTATCCGACGACGGTGCAGCAGGTGTCGAACGCCTTCAGCAACCAGTTCGAGCTGCCGGTCCTGTTCTACCTCGTCTCGATGCTGTCGCTGTTCACGGCGCGCTCCGGCATGACGCTGGTCGTGCTGGCCTGGCTGTTCGTCGCGACGCGGATCCTGCATGCGCTGGTTCACGTCACCACCAACAATCTGCCGCGGCGCTTCTTCACCTACTTTGCCGGCGCAGTCATTCTGATGCTGATGTGGATCGTCTGCGGCTTCTCGCTGTATTTCGGCGATTCCGGCTCGTTGCCGCCGCTCGACATCGAATCGCTCGACGCGGCTCCATGAGGCCGGGTGGAAGGCTTGCGGCGGCCATTGAGATCCTTGCCGATATCGAGGCGCGCCATCGACCTGTAGCCGAGGCGCTCAAGGACTGGGGCATTTCGAACCGCTTCGCCGGCTCCGGCGACCGGGCGGCAATCGGCAATCTCGTCTATGACGCGTTGCGCTGGCGTCTCTCCACTGCCTGGGTGATGGGCGAGGAGGCGCCGCGGGCGCTGGTGCTGGGCACCGTTGCACGCCATTGGGCGGGCGGCGTCGAGGGATTGTCGGGGATGATCGGCGACGATGCGCATGCGCCGCAGCCCCTTTCCCCCGGGGAAGCCGACCGGCTCGCCACCGCCGACATTTCGCATGCGCCGGACCATGTCCGGGCCGACGTGCCGGAATGGGTGGCGGCGATGATGCAGCGTGCTTTCGGTGCGGAGTGGATTGCGGAGGGCGCCGCCCAGGCGCTCCGGCCGCCGCTCGACATGCGCGTCAACCAGCTCAAGGCCGACCGCGACAAGGTCGTCAAGGCGCTGGCGCAGTTCGCCGCCGTCCCGACGCCGCATTCGCCGGACGGCCTGCGCATTGCAGCGACCAGCAGCGACCGGCGCCATCCCAACGTGCAGGTCGAGCCAGCCTTCCAGAAAGGCTGGTTCGAGATCCAGGACGAGGGCAGCCAGCTCGCGGCCCGGATGGTCGGCACTAAGGCCGGCGAGCAGGTCCTCGACCTCTGCGCCGGCGGCGGTGGCAAGACGCTGGCGCTGGCGGCGATCATGGCGAACAAGGGCCAGATTCTCGCCACGGACAGCGACCGGGGCCGGCTGGCGCCTATCTTCGACCGCCTCAAGCGCGCCGGCACGCGCAACGCCCAGGTCCGGGGGGCGGGCACCTCGCTCGCCGATATCGAGGGCCGCATGGATGCGGTCCTCATCGACGCGCCTTGCTCCGGGACGGGGACGTGGCGGCGGCGACCGGATGCCAAATGGCGGCTGAGCGAGCGGGCGCTCGGCGAACGGATCGCCGAGCAATCGGCGCTCCTCGACTCGGCTGCGCGCTTCGTCAAGCCGGGCGGCCGGCTGGTCTATGTGACCTGTTCTTTCTTGCCCGACGAGAATGACGAGCGGATCGCCGCATTCCTCGCCGGCACCGAAGGTTTCCGGGCGAAGCCGGCCGCCGACATGATTGCCGCCGCCGGGCTTCCCGCCGAGTTCGCGGGTTCCGCCTATGCCACGGCAAACGGTATCCTCCTCTCGCCGCTCAAGACCGGGACCGACGCCTTCTTCGTCGCCGTCCTGGAGAGAACGGCTTGAGACGACTCATTCTTGCCGCGGCGAAAGGGCATTGATGGCTGCGACGACCGAATTGCCGGCGCTCGAGACCTTCGGCACGACCGCCGTCCTCTTCGTGATGGCGACCGAGCAGGAATATGGCGCGCATCTCAAGGCGCGTTTCCGTCCGCTCATCACCGGTGTCGGGCCCGTCGAGGCGGCGGCTGCGACGGCCGCGGCGCTCGCCGGTCTTGCCCATGCGGGCCAGCGGCCGGACCTGATCTTCTCGCTCGGTTCGGCCGGCTCGCGGAGGCTCGACCATGCCGCGATCTATCAATTGTCATCGGTCGCCTATCGCGACATCGACGCCTCGGCCTTCGGCTTCGCGAAAGGCGTGACGCCCTTTCTCGACGAGCCGGCAATCCTCGAAATCCCCTATCGGCTGCCGGATATCGCCGCCGCCTCGCTCTCGACCGGCGGCACGGTCATTTCCGGCGCCGCCTATGACGGCATCGAGGCCGACATGGTCGACATGGAATCCTTCGCGGTGCTGCGCGCCGGCCGCCGCTTCGGCGTGCCGATGATCGGGCTCCGCGGCATCAGCGACGGCCGCGCCGAGCTGACCGGCTTCCATGACTGGACGGAATATCTCCACATCCTCGACGAGAAGCTCGCCGCGGCGATCGATGCTTTCGGCAGAGAAGCAGAAGCCGGGCGGTTCAGGCTTTGAGCCTTCTGCCCGGAAACGGCAGCGGGCGGCCATTCCCGTCCGACCGGCGACAATCTCGCCGTTGCAGACTCGACCGGGATTGCTTACCGAATGGCGGCTCCAGAGAGAGCCGCCCATGACCGACAATGTCCTGATCATCGATTTCGGCAGCCAGGTGACGCAATTGATCGCCCGGCGCATCCGCGAAGCCGGCGTCTATTCCGAGATCGCCCCCTTCAGCAAGGCCGAGGAGGCCATGGCCTGGCTGCAGCCGAAGGCCATCATCCTGTCCGGCGGGCCGGCCTCGGTGCTCGATACCAACGCGCCCCTGCCGCCGGCCTCCATCTATGAGGCGGGCGTTCCCATCCTCGGCATCTGCTATGGCGAGCAGGCGATCGCGCATCAGCTCGGCGGCAAGGTCGAGGGCGAGCATCACCGCGAATTCGGCCGGGCCTTCGTCGAGATCAAGCGCGCTTCGGCGCTCGTCGACGGCGTCTGGAAGCCCGGCGAACGCCATCAGGTCTGGATGAGCCATGGCGACCGGGTGACGGGCCTTCCGCCGGGCTTCGAGGTCGTCGCCGTTTCCGAGAACGCCCCCTTTGCGGTGATCGCCGACGAGAAGCGGCGTATCTATGCGACCCAGTTCCATCTCGAAGTGGTGCACACGCCGGACGGCGCCAAGCTCCTCTCCAACTTCGTCCACAAGGTCGCCGGGCTCGAAGGCGATTGGACGATGGCCGCCTTCCGCGACGAGGCGGTCGCCAAGATCAGGGCGCAGGTCGGCAAGGGCAGGGTGATCTGCGGCCTTTCCGGCGGCGTCGATTCCGCCGTCGCCGCGGTGCTGCTCCACGAGGCGGTCGGTGATCAGCTCACCTGCATCCTCGTCGACCACGGCCTGATGCGGCAGAACGAGGCGAAGGAGGTTGTCGAGCTCTTCCGCGGCCATTTCAACATTCCGCTCGTCCATGTCGATGCGGCTGATCGCTTCATCGACGCGCTCGAAGGCGAGGTCGATCCGGAGAAGAAGCGGAAGACGATCGGCCGGCTCTTCATCGACGTCTTCGAGGAAGAGGCGAAGAAGGTCGGCGGCGCCGATTATCTCGCGCAGGGTACGCTCTATCCCGACGTGATCGAAAGCGTCTCCTTCACCGGCGGACCGTCGGTGACGATCAAGTCGCATCACAATGTCGGCGGCCTGCCGGCGCGCATGAACATGAAGCTGGTCGAGCCGCTTCGCGAGCTCTTCAAGGACGAAGTTCGGGCGCTCGGCCGCGAGCTCGGCCTGCCCGAGATTTTCGTCGGCCGTCACCCGTTCCCGGGACCGGGCCTCGCCATCCGCTGCCCCGGCGGCGTGACGCGCGACAAGCTCGAGATCCTGCGCAAGGCCGACGCCGTCTATCTCGACGAGATCCGCAAGGCCGGCCTCTACGACGCCATCTGGCAGGCCTTCGCCGTGCTGCTGCCGGTGCAGAGCGTCGGCGTCATGGGCGACAGCCGCACCTATGATTTCGTCCTGGCGCTGCGCGCCGTCACCTCGACCGACGGCATGACCGCCGACTTCTTCCACTACGACATGGAATTCCTCGGCCGCGCCGCCACCCGCATCATCAACGAGGTGAAGGGCGTCAACCGCGTGGTTTACGACGTGACGTCGAAGCCGCCGGGGACGATTGAGTGGGAGTGACCGGATACCGCAGGCGACGATAGCGTAGGTTTGGCGGTGATACACGCCGCCCGCCTACCTGCCGCTCAATGTTATCTTCAGACTTTTCCGCTCCGTATTCAGCGCCGTTAGTGAATTAAAGCGTGGTCGGAACCGATCGTAAAGTGCGTTCAAATAGCAGAGCGGGTCTAGCGTAGTCTGGCGTGCAATTCGGCGGGGCTGGTTCGGGCTGCGGGCGTCAGAAACCGCCGTGATGGCTGCCAGTGGCTGGCCAAAGTCGCTATGAACGTCCGAGGAGTCGGAAGGAGAACCTCTGTGCCGGGCGGTAGTGCCATAAATGGGCGCGAAATCGAGATTGAGATCGAGCAGACGCGAGCCCGTTTAGCCGCCAACGAGGTCGAGCGGAGAGCGCTTGAGGCCGAACTGAAAGATCTGCTGAGCCGGGAGGCCACGAAGTCACTGGAAACTCCGCATGCGCTCATTGTCGCGGACGCGACAATGCTCACCACGGCGTCATCCAGCGCTGACAAGATTGCTTTATTTCGGCATTTATTCGCCGGTCGCCATGACGTATTTCCGGTCCGATGGGAAAACCGCAAGACCGCTAAGTCCGGCTATGCGCCGGCATGTGCCAACGAGTGGGTCAGGGGGATTTGCGGTAAGCCCCAGGTGAAATGCGGCGAGTGCCCCAACCAAGCCTTCATCCCGGTCACCGACGACATGATCGAAAAACATCTGCGCGGCGGCAACGGCGGACGCACTTCTGATGGTAACTTCGTCGCCGGCGTTTATCCGTTGCTTCCTGACGAGACCTGCTGGTTTCTGGCCGCCGATTTCGATGAGGAGAATTGGGCGGCTGATGCGTTAGCCATGCTGGAAACGTGCCGCGCCAAAGGGGTGCCTGCCGCGCTTGAGCGTTCTCGATCCGGCAATGGCGGTCATGTCTGGATTTTCTTCTCCGAGCCGGTTCCTGCGCGCACAGCCAGGCAACTTGGCGCCGCAATGCTGACGGAGACGATGGAACGCCGCCCCGAGATAGGGTTTGGCTCGTACGATCGGTTCTTTCCAAGCCAGGACAACATGCCGGTCGGTGGCTTCGGCAACCTAATCGCGTTGCCTTTACAGCGCAGGGCGCGCGAGCTTGGCAACAGCGTCTTCATCGACGAGGACCTTCGCCCGTACGAGGATCAATGGGCGTTCCTGGCGGCGATACCAAGGCTATGTGCCAGTGCCGCGGCGGAAATCGTTGGCGATGCCGAGATGCGAGGCCGTGTCCTCGGCGTTCGCATGCCGGTCGAGGACGAGGATGCGGGCGAACCGTGGCGCATGACGCCGTCTCGACGTCCGAAGGCTGGCCCGCTCGGCATACCACTTCCAAGCAAGATCACGATCGTCGTTGCCGACCAGCTGTATATCGACCGGACCGATTTGCCGCCGGCGATGACGGCGCGGCTTGTACGCTTGGCGGCCTTTCAGAACCCCGAGTTCTATCGTGCGCAATCCATGCGGTTCCCGACCTTCGGCAAGCCACGGATCATCTCTTGCGCCGAACTCCATCCGCGTCATGTGGGATTGCCGCGAGGGTGTCTTGACGAAGCTGTCGAGTTGATCCGCGGTGAGGGCGCCGAGGTTGAGTTGGACGATCAAAGAGCGATCGGCAACCCGCTTCCGAGCCGGGTCCAGTTCCAGGGAGCGCTGCACAGCCCACAGGTCAAGGCATTCGACGCCTTGGCGCCGCATGACTATGGCGTGCTTGCGGCGACCACCGCGTTCGGCAAGACGGTTGTGGCTGCTGCGCTCATCGCTCAACGGGGCCGGAATGCGCTTGTTCTCGTCCATCGTCGAGAGTTGCTCAGCCAATGGATGGAACGCCTCAAGGCATTTCTCGATATAGATCCGAAAGATATAGGCATCATCGGCGGCGGACGCCGCAAGCCGACCGGTATCATTGATGTCGCGCTGATCGAGAGCCTCGTGCGGCACGGGGAAGTATCCGACCTGGTGGCGGACTATGGTCATCTTGTCGTTGACGAATGCCACCATCTGTCAGCGACGAGCTTCGAGCTTGTGGCCCGTCGGGCAAAGGCGCGATTTGTCCTCGGGCTGTCCGCGACCGTGGCGCGCAAGGATGGCCACCATCCGATCATTTTCATGCAGTGCGGCCCGGTTCGACATCGCGTTGACGCGCGCGCGCAGGCGGCCGGTCGAGGGATTTCTCACCGCGCGAAGCATCGGTCGACCGAATTTCAGTTGCCGCAGCCT
Source organism: Bauldia litoralis (assembly GCA_945882315.1). Taxonomy (GTDB): domain Bacteria; phylum Pseudomonadota; class Alphaproteobacteria; order Rhizobiales; family Kaistiaceae; genus CAMCWB01. The sequence continues at coordinate 17,934 of CAMCWB010000060.1, forward strand.
CTGGCTACCGCGGACCGTCCTTCCATGCCGGCGGTCTACGCTGCAATCGCGCAGGACGAGTCGCGCAACAATTTGATCTTCGACGATGTGCTGAAGGCGTTGGAAGCGAAGCGTTCCCCGTTTGTGCTGACGGAGCGGAGGGACCATCTCGACTATCTCCAAATCCGCTTCTCGCACTTCGTACGCAATCTCGTGGTCCTTCGGGGTGGCATGTCTGCCGGCGAACGCAAGGCGGCTGATACTGCCCTACAAGTAGCCGTTGGCCAGGAACGGCTTATCCTTGCTACGGGGCGGTATCTCGGTGAGGGTTTTGATGATCCAAGGCTCGACACGCTCTTCCTCACGATGCCCATATCCTGGAAAGGTACGCTGGCTCAGTATGTAGGTCGCCTCCACCGCCAGCACGCCGGAAAGACCGAGGTTCTGGTCGTTGACTACGTCGATGAGCTGGTGCCGGTGCTGGCGCGCATGGCTACGAAGCGGCGACTGGGATATCGGGCGCTTGGTTACACCGTAGAATAGGTCGTGTCCGATACATGGGTCTAGACCTACGAAGCTAGAGAAACTTTTGCGGAACGGAATGCATTTCGATGAAATCCAAGCGCCGAAGCCTGAATTCCGCAACCAAGCTGAACAAGGAACCTACACTCTCGCGCACTCATGCGCCCCCCGATCTTTCGCCGTTGGATTGGCAACGCGGCTTACGCCGCCAGTTTGGCCGCGAGCAGGCCTTCGGTCTTGAAAATCTCGGCGGCGAACCGTTTTTCTCGGAATTCCGGGTCAGCAATCCCGCTTCAAAATCCAGCTATCGCGTGGCGATCCGGGGTCTGGGGCCGGGAGACAATTTCTGTGCCTGCCCGGATTACGCTACCGGCGAACTGGGCACCTGCAAGCACATCGAATTCACCCTTGCCCGGCTGGAGAAGAAACGTGGCGCCAAGACGGCATTCGCGCGCGGCTACCGGCCCGCATTTTCCGAGCTATATCTGCGCTATGACGGCAGGCGGAGCGTGTATTTTCGTGCCGGAACGGATTGCCCACCCGCATTGAGGCAGGCCGCAGACGGTCTGTTCGACACCGAACATAACGGCATCCTCCCTGACGAGCGCCTGGGTGAACTCGAGCAGTTCATGACCATGGCGTCCAGGTCCGGTCATGAGATGCGTGCCTACGACGACGCTCTCGATTTCGTCGCCGGACGGCGCGATGCAGACCAACGCGCGGCAAAGCTCGCGCAGTTATTCCCACAGGGCGCCGACGATCCTAGTCTGCTGGCGCTGCTAAAGGCGCCTCTCTATTCGTATCAAGCAGAGGGCGCGCTGTTCGCGGTAACAGCCGGCCGGGCCTTGATCGGCGACGACATGGGCCTGGGCAAAACCATCCAGGCCATCGCCGCGACCGAAATACTGGCCCGGCATTTCGGCGTCTCGAAAGTGCTGGTGGTCTGCCCGACCTCGCTCAAATACCAGTGGCAAAGCGAGATCACCCGTTTCGCCGGGCGACAGGACGAGGCGGCCGCGCGCGTTATCAATGGCGGCCGAGCGCAGCGGCAGAAGGACTTCGCGCTGGATGATTTCTGCAAGATCACCAATTACGAGAAACTGGCACCCGATCTCGACCTGATCGCCGCCTGGGCGCCCGATCTGGTGATCGTCGACGAGGCACAGCGGGTGAAGAACTGGAATACCATCGCCGCGCGCGCGTTGAAACGCATCGACAGCCCCTATGCGATCGTGCTGACCGGCACGCCATTGGAAAATAAGCTGGAAGAACTGATTTCCATCGTCCAGTTTGTCGATCAGCACCGGCTGGGGCCAAGCTGGAAGCTGCTGCATGAGCATCAGGTCAAGGACGAGGCCGGGCGCGTCACCGGCTATACCGGCCTCGAGAAGATCGGCCAGACGCTGGCGCCAGTGATGATCCGCCGACGCAAATCCGAGGTGCTGCGGCAACTGCCCAGCCGGACCGACCAGAATCTGCTGGTGCCGATGACCGAGATGCAAATGGTCTATCACCAGGAAAACGCCGACGTGGTGGCGCGGATCGTCCAGCGCTGGCGCAAGACCCGATTCCTGTCTGACAAGGAACAGCGGCGGCTGACCTGCGCCCTGCAGAACATGCGCATGTCGTGCAACAGCACCTATCTGCTGGACCACGAGTCCGATCACGGGGTCAAGGCTGACGAGTTGGCGGCGCTGTTCGACAATCTGTTCGCCGATCCCGATGCCAAGGCGGTGGTGTTTTCGCAATGGACGCGGACGCACGACATCCTCATCCGCCGCCTGGAGGCGCGTGGCCTGGGCTATGTCAGCTTCCACGGTGGCGTGCCGTCAGAGAAGCGGCTGGCGCTGGTGGAGCGGTTTCGCGACGATCCCGCCTGCCGCGTGTTCCTGTCCACCGATGCCGGCAGCACGGGCCTCAATCTGCAGCATGCCTCGACCCTGGTGAACATGGACTTGCCATGGAACCCGGCGATCCTTGAACAGCGCATCGCCCGCATTCATCGCATGGGCCAGACACGGCCAATTCGGGTCATCAACTTCGTGGCGAAGGGCACCATCGAGGAGGGCATGCTGTCGGTTTTGGCGTTCAAACGCTCCCTGTCGGCGGGCATTCTCGACGGCGGCAGCAGCGAAATTTCGCTCGGCGGCTCGCGGCTCAACCGCTTCATGAGGGACGTGGAAAACGTCACGGGGCGTATGGGCGAGGGCGAGGCGGTGACTCCGGCCGAGGAAGTGGGGAATGTCGTGACTGCCGGCGATGCTGCATCCGGCGAAGATGTGAACATTTCAGCCAGCGAGACGGCGACCATACCGGCGGATGCGGCTGGACCCTCACCGCGCGAGGTAGGTCCCAATCCATGGCAGGCCTTGGTGCAGGTCGGCGCGCAGTTTGTTGCCGCTCTTGCGGCCGCCAACGATCCCAGGGCTCCGGCGCATCCATGGATTGAGCGGGATCCAGCCACCGGCGCACAAAACCTCAAAATGCCTTTGCCGCCGCCGGAAACCGCGAGACAACTCGCCGATGCGCTCTCGATGCTCGCGGACAGCTTGCGGGGCAAGATTGCATGATGGATAGCGGCGGCCCCTTTGAGGTGTGACGACCCCTGCCACGACGCTGCGGACTGCAGAGGATTCGTCACACCCAACTCGCCGTCGCAGCTATCGCTCGACCCTCTTGGATTTGGAGGTGGGCCGCGTGCGTCGCATATGAACGTCAGGGGATGGCGCCAGTCGAACGCGAGCGGCATAGGAATTCTTGCAGCGCTGTTCAATCCAAGCCTCGACTTCGGCGAGATACCAGACGACGCAGCGGGAAGTCAGATTGAAACGACGGGGGAACTCACCGCGCTGTTCCATCTCGTAGATAGTCGTGTCGGCGAGCGGCACCAACAGTCTGAGTTCGTTGCGACGGATCGTTCGTCGCGCGCCATTCCATACCCTTGGCGGTGCTGGACCTTTGCGTGGATGTGTTTCGTCAAACTGGCGGTTGGCCAAGTCGACAGCTGGTTCGATACGGTCAGCCGGGATCTCAAGCGTCTGGCCGAACTGGCTTTTGGGGACATAAGTCATGGTCGCTCTCCCATGACAGTCGGCTAAGAGACCTTCTCTCGCCCTCAACCCGTCACGGAACTCGTCAGGCTTCCTCTCGCTCTTCCCGCTCTCATCCTTGTGGCCACCGTTGATTAGACATTCCCGAGCGGTAAAAATCTCGGCCATATTGCCACCCGCCCTCGTTTTATTCCCGGTCGGGAAATTTCTATAGACATTCTTCAGAAATCCCGTTTAATTTCCCGTTCGGTAAATATCATGGCAAAGCGAACGCTAACACCCGCCGAGATCGGCGACATCGTCCGAAAGACCCGCAAGGCCGCAGGCCTGCGGCAGGACGAGCTCGCAGGCGCTGCCGGCGTGGGCTTGCGCTTTATCGTCGATCTGGAAGCAGGCAAGCCGACAGCTCAAATCGGAAAGACGCTCCAAGTCTTAACGGCCCTTGGATGTTCGTTCGACATTACGCCGCCGCCTGAACCAGAAGAAGGGCGGAAGGCATGACGGTGCGCGCCCTCGAAGTCTGGTGGGATGGGCGGGTTGTCGGCCAGCTCACGCAAAACCAGCATGGCGAACTAGGCTTCGCCTATTCGCCCGGCTGGCTCCAAAATAGCGATGCTTCGCCATTGTCGGCCTCATTGCCGAAACGCGTGGAGCCATTCAGCCGGCGTGAGTGCCGCCCGTACTTCGGTGGTCTTCTGCCGGAAGAGAGCCAGCGGGACGCGGCTGCCCAAGCGCTCGGCGTTTCGCGCGGCAATGATTTCGCTCTTCTCGATCGTCTCGGCGGCGATGTCGCGGGTGCGCGGGTGCGCTCCAGCTTCTGCCGCCGGGCGAAACGCCCGCTGCGCCCGACCTGGATCAGCGACCAATCCCGCTTGACGATGCAGGCCTCATCCGTGTGCTGGATGCGCTGCCTGTGCGTCCGTTGCTCGCCGGCGAGGAAGGACTGCGACTGTCACTCGCCGGCGCCCAATCGAAAGTGCCGGTGGTTCTGGTGGACGGCGCTGTGGCCTTGCCTGCGCCCGGCCAGCCCACGACGCACATTCTGAAGCCGCCGATGTCACGTTTCTCCGTCACGACCGAAAACGAAGCCTTCGTGATGCGCCTTGCCGCCGCCGCCGGCCTCGACGTCGCGGCGGTTGAACCACGCATCGTGCGCGATCGAACGTTTCTGCTCGTTCAACGCTACGACCGTTCGCGCGATGAAGACGGCGGCGTCCGCCGTATTCATCAGGAGGACTTCTGCCAGGCGCTCGGCGTGCCGCCGGAAACCAAATACGCCAGCGAAGGCGGCCCTACGTTCAAGGATTGCTTCGAGCTTCTCCGCCGGGTCGCCGCCAGGCCTGCGGTCGATGTGCTGAAGCTGCTCGATGCGGTGATCTTCAATCTGATCGTCGGAAACGCCGATGCGCACGGCAAGAATTTCTCGATCCTGTATGACCGCGATGGCCCGCATCTGGCTCCGCTCTATGATCTTCTGGCGACGGTCGCCTATCCCGAGCTCTCGCCGAAGCTCGCCATGCGGATCGGGAAACGGGCAACGCTTGGCGAAATGGACGCAAAGGGATGGATCGCATTCGCCGCCGACGCAGGCGTGGGTATGCCGCTGATCAGACGACGTGTTTCAGAGGTCAGTCAAACCATCATGGCGCGGGCCAATGAAGTGGCAAGCGAGCTGATGCGCCCTGGCCTTGATGAAGCCGCGCTATCGCGATTTGGGTGCCGTCGCTGGCCGTGTTGGAATTCGCGTGACGTGGCTCCGGCGTGGTGAAGGTATCGGTTCAGGCGGCCAGGTCAACCGGCTGATCGACGGGCTTGGTTGCGAGGGTCTGCCAACCGTCGATTTTGCGCATGACGATCTGTCCGGATGCCATCAGCGCC
>CAMCWB010000061.1 GCA_945882315.1 Bauldia litoralis
TCGGTCGACGAGAAGTCGCAAATTCAGGCCCTCGACCGCACCCAGCCGGGCCTGCCGCTGAAGAAGGGCCGCGCCGGTACCATGACCCACGACTACAAGCGCAATGGCACGACCACGCTGTTCGCCGCCCTCAACGTCCTCGACGGCACTAGGATGCCGCCACAAGAATTTGAGCCGCAGATCTTAAGGGCCAGCCACGCAACCTGTTATCCTTGATCGCCGGGTTGCGGTAGAGAGAAAGGCTCGTGGGGCGCACCGAACGGAAGCTAGGACTGAATGCGACACCTCTACCTTCCGGTAACTAGTCAGCCGCGCGAACTCGAATCCAAGTTGCTGTTAGCACTATTTGCGCGCGGCTCGGGAATGCGGCCGATAGTTGGCTATAAATCGAGTCTCCTGGCAGGCCTGCCGCGCCTTTTACCAGGCGTCTTTCTGCTACATAATGCACGTCAGAGCGCGGAAAAGACGTCGCTTCTGAAGGCTTTTGGTCACAGGGTGGTGGTGCTGGACGAGGAGGCACTAATTCGCCAGTCCGATGAAATATTCCTCAAAAAGCACCCACAGAACGCTTTCAAAACGGTCGATATGCTCCTTTGCTGGGGGCAGGACGACCACGATATGTGGCAACGCCATAAGGTCTCGGTCCGAGAAGGATTTGGGATTGTGGGCAATCCGCGTATGGACCTACTCCGCCACGAACTCGCGCCCGTTCAACGGGAGCAGATTGATGCGCTGCGGCAGCGCTATGGCCGTTATGTCCTATTAAACACGAATTTTCCAAGCGTAAACAATCTCACGCCGCAAGGTGGGGGCGTACGCTTGGCCAGCTGGGCAATGGATGAACGCGGACGTCGCATCGATCACGACTTCATCGCGAACAAGACTGCTTTGTTCGAAGCCGAGCTCGACTTGGTCGCTCCCCTAGCCCGCGCGATACATCCCACGACTCTGGTTATTCGTCCTCACCCGAACGAAAACCATGAGCCGTGGCACAAATCGGTGCAAGGCATTTCCAATGCTGAAGTTGCATTCGAGGGCGGCGTGATTCCATGGTTGATGGCAGCCGAAGCACTGATTCACAATAATTGCACGACTGCCGTTGAGGCAGTTGTGGCCGGCACGCCGGTCCTGAACTTCGTTCCGTGGCTATCTGAGTTTGACAACGCATTGGCGCATGCTTTCGGCCAAAGTTGCGCCGACGCAATGTCACTCGCCGCATCCTTGTCCGACATCCTTTCGGGCCGCCATGTCCCGTTGACGGTCGAACAGCAGGCTCTGCTTGAGCATCACATTGCCAGCGTTTCCGGCCCCTTCTCTTGCGAGCGGATTGTGAAGCTCGTGGATACGGCCTCTACACGAGGAGCCACTGTCGGCCCGCGCAAGCGGCTTTTTCTTGAAGCGGAAATAGGCCGGCTTTGGCTGAAGCGCTACGTCAACAGCTTAGCCTCCAACAGGGGGCGGGCTATGCGGCGCTACCTGGCGGCCGCGCAGCCGGAACTACGGATGCATCACCTCGACCACGAGCAGCTTGGATATAGTCTGGAACAGTTGCAGCTCTTGACGCGCCAGTTCCCACCACTGGACTTGGGAGCTTTGAACAGGCGGGTTGCTGGATACGCAGAAGCGCTTGGGCGGTTCGGCGGCTTGAAAGTACGCCGCCTTTCAGACTTCACCTTTACGCTCGACTGACGCTCCGGGACGTAAAAAACACGCCATTCACATTGAAGCAATATGACCCGCACGATCATTTCTCTGACAACGATACCGCCGCGCATATCTCGGATCGACGCGACGTTGAAGTCGCTCCTTAACCAGAATACGCCAATCTCATCTATCATCTTGTGGGTGCCCGAACGCTACCGCCGCTCCGACTTCGGCAGCATCAAGCTACCCGCTTTGCCCCTTGGCGTGGAATTGCGCCGCTGCCCGATAGACTACGGGCCGGCTACAAAAATACTGCCTGCCGTTCAAGAATTCGCGGGCCAGAACGTACGTTTACTCTATTGTGACGACGATCGAATCTACCATCCCGACTGGGCGGCCCATCTTGTGGAGCAAAGTGTCTGTTATCCGGATGACTGCATCGTAGAAGCGGGCGAAAAGATCGAAGTGACGGCCCTACGCGCCTTCGCAAATACCCGGCGCTATCGGCTTCTCGCCCATTCGACTCTCGGCATTTACGGTCATTTTCATCGTAAAAAGATTCGCGCGTTAGATCCGGGCCATGGTCCTGTCGACATCGCTAAGGGGTATGGTGGCGTCGTAATCCGGCCTACCTTCCTCCCGAGGACTGCATTCGAAATACCCGACCTCTTGTGGACGGTAGACGATGTCTGGTTGTCCGGTCAGATGACCCTAAACGGGGTCACGATCCGAAAAGTATCCCGCATAGAAAAGTCGACGAAGACGAATCTTTCATCGGTGGCGGCCCTTCTCGACTTCGAGCTCGAGGATAGCGGCCGGCATGCGGCAAACCTTTCTTGCATTCGCCATTTTCAGGAGGCATTCGGTATCTGGATGAGACCGGGGCCGGCCTGCCGCTAGATTGTCCGATAGCCGCGGCGCTCCATTAGCCACGGGTCGACTTCACTACTGATGACGTGCAACTGTTCGGCCGTGAAGTCGCGAAGGTATCGGCTCTCGAAATAATAGCTGGTATCGAATGCTGTCTCCGGACGCTTCTCGGACTCGATATTCGTTTCGGTCAAACGCCCCATGTGCCCCCTAGGCAACTGAATACTTGCCTTGCGTCGACGGAGGTCAGCAATTTCTTCGACCACAAGCAAGCTGGCCGGCCGATTGATCAAAACCTCGTAGTTAAGTCCGCGGATGCGGAACCGGCTGCGCTCGATCGTCTCGAGGTTCCAGTAGATGTAGTTCCAGTACTGCATCGGATTGCTAAAACGCATCCTGGGCGAATGCGGAAGCTGACTATCGAAGATAACGAGACGCTGCCTGAGGAAGTCGTCGAGCTTATCGGCTCCCTCGACACTGACCCGATCGCCTTTAGTGAGGGCAAGCATCCGATATCGGTATAGCGAAAGTACGAAGGCGTAAGGGTTTTTCACCAGATAGATAATTGGCATATCGGGATAGGTAATCTCTGACCCCGGGCTTAACACCGGCAAGCCGGCATGTTTCCAGCCGAATGGACTGAAGCTTGCCGACACCTCCCAATGCGTTTCCAGCATCTGCTTTGTGAGATTGGTGCCGCAACGCATGGCCCCGAGCACGGCGACCTGCGGCAGGGCCACATCGCCCCCGCCCGCCATAGGCTTCGACATCAAGCTTCGCAAAAGAGAGATCACGATCGGGCCCCGTCCATCGCGAAATCATAGCCGAACCACGCCACATCCGCCGAATAAAGCCGTCCGATCTGCGCTGCCGTCTCCGGGCCGTAGAAATCCTGCCACCGAGCCCGCGTCTCGAAACGCTGGGGCGTGACAGCGGCCTTCGCGGCCAGCCCTAGCCGCTTCACCAGCGACGGCTTACGCTCGATATCAGGGTTCGTCCGCGCCTCGCTTCGGTTGGCGTGGGGAAGAGGCGACCGGAGCCCGGTCGCAGCAACGACGCGTCCAAACTCCTCCTTTAGCGTCTCAAAACGCAGGATGTCGTTGACGACGACCCGCTCCCCTTGCGTTACAAAATCCGCTTGTTGCCGGACAAACCAGAAGGAGGGGGCCTCGCCCGGCGCCGCCAGCTGTTCTGGCAGCCAACGCATCGCAAAATCCCGGAAAGAGATGTTCGGCGCCAGATGGCGGTAGAGCGACACTGCCCGCGCCCAGGGATCGCGCACGACCGAGAATGTGAAGTAGTCGGCAAAGGTTTTGGGCGAGACATGGCCGCAGGCCACATAGTCGGCCGCGGTCAGATGAGCCAAACGGGGTGGCCCGCGTGCCGGATCGGGATTGGGGCGCAATAAAAGCGGCGCGCGAGTTTCCCAGCTCAGCCCGTTGTCGGACAGAAAGGCCATCTCGACACTCTGGCCCGCGCATTTCGGGATATGGACGAAAATAGCCCGATGCCTGTCCGAGATCATGGCCCGCTTTGCCCTTCGCCGCTCAGGGAGCGGCACTCCAACCATCCGCCGTCCAATGCAGGTAGCCGGCATCTTCGCCGGTTCGCGTGACCCCGGTCAACAAGCCATCAAAGCGCGCAAGCTGGCCCTCGGTGCATATGCCTCTCAACGGCGGCTTGATAGCGCCTGTCGCAAGCGCCTCCCGCAGGGTCTTCGCCGAGCGCATCTGGAAGAATGGGCGGCCCTCCGATGCATAATAGGACAACATACCGGGATTGAGCCGTCCAGCGTCCGTCCTTCCGCCACAGAAGACCAGCGTCTCTTCGGGCTTGAGTGCCCCCCCGACCTCTTCGGCAAGCGGAATGAAAGCCGCGCCTTCACTCTCGTCCAGGCGAAGCTGCGCGACGGTCTTGAACGGCCCGAGTGTCACAACCGACATAATGACTACGGCGGCCAACCTCCCCCGGGATTCGGGAAGCGCGGTAAGAATTAGGGCGGTCAGTGCGGCCATCATCCCGGGCAGGAAAAACAGCGAATAACGCGGCGAAACGAAGCCGGTCGCAAATGTGACGATCAATGCATAGAGCGTGAAGGGCAGCGCCAACGCGAGCAGTTCCGGTCGCTGGAGGCGGAAGGGGAGCCAGTAGAGCGCGATCATGCCGGCAAGGCGAAGCGGTATCTCTCCATCCATGAGCAGGCTGAAGGCCGAGAATCCACCATCGTCGGCTTTGCCAAAGGGCGAAAAGCGTCCAGCCATCTGGCTGACATACGCCTCGCCAAACGACGCCGCTCCAAAGCGCAGCCATTGCAGCACCGGCCAGAACGCCATCAGCAGGAAGGCGATCACCACCGAAATGACGAAATGTCGGTTGGCGAAAGCACGCCTCAATTCGAGGTCGCGAAGGCCGCGCACCAGGAAGAGCCCCGCCACTATCAGCGCAACAAAGACAATCGGTATTGGCGCTTTCTGAAGCGCCCCTCCGCCACAAGCCAGCGCCACCACGTACCACCATCGCGGTGAACGCTGCACCGACAGCGTTGCCGCCACAGCAACTGTGGCGAAGAAGATCGCACCGGAATCCAGCAGCGCCGAGATTGCGTTGTCCCAAAATCGCTTCGACCCCGCCATGAGTAGCATCGATGTCGGGATGACCCAGGGGTTCGACGGCAGGAAGAGGAACGCCAGCCAGCCCACGGCGGCCAGAGTGAGAAGCGCAAACACATAGGACGGCAGCCGCAGCGCAATCCTGAGATCGAGGCCCTGCTCCATGAGCCCTGCCGTTATCCAGTATTGCAGCGGCGGTTTCTTGAAGGTCGGCTGGTTTTCGGAGAAGACCACCCAAGGATCATCTCTGATCAGGAATGAGTGCGACCTGTCCAATGTGAGATATTCGTCGCCATGACCGATGGTGCCGACGAGCAGAAACGATCCATAATAGACGGCGAGAACGACGAGAATGACGCCAGCCGCGATCAGCGGGAAACCCATCCCGCTGCGTCTATCGGATACTGTCGCTAATCCATTTGCCACCGAAACATCGCCCGTCGTGGACTATACGCTTCCATCGCAAGGCCGCCTGCCGAGCATTTCTTCGCTTACTTCGACTTGCTGCCGCTCCGGGGTCTCGCTCAAGTCCAACCACCCACGCATGAGCGTCGCAAGGCTGCCGTCAAGATAGGCCTCGTTCAGGATATTATGGGTCGTATACCGAGGCTGCAGCTCCATTCGTGCCCTTGGCACCACATGCCGCAACTGTCGCGCAGCGTCGACGTCGCGCTGGTTCGCGCCATGTGCGAGTATTACCTCGGACGAAGATCGGTGCGCCGCGGCGGCCATGTTCAGAAGGTCAACCAGATCGGGATGCCGTGAAAGACTGGGAGCGCTGACCAGGATGGACCTTCGCCAACCGTTGTTCAGGCCGGCGTACAACGCAGCAAGCCCGCCGCCGCTGGTGCCGAGAGCGATCGTCTCCCTATAGCAATCCGTTGCCGACAGCGCGCCGACAAACGCCGATACGGAGGCAATGTTGGTGCCCATCCCCGGTACACCGCCAATGAAGAGATTCTTCGCGGGGTCGCGCAGCAGTAGAAGATCGACACGCGTGGGATCAAGACAAGCAAGAAGCCGGTAAGTCGGTTGCATGAGCCGCGCCAGATTACCGGCGAAACCAACCACGAGCGTCTTCTCCGAGGCGGGCACCGCCGGATTTGAATAGCGGAAGGCATCCGGCAGCAGCATGCGCCGCGACCAAGTCATCGCGGCCGGAGCGTCTCGGATTTCCCGTTGCATGCTCCTCACCCAGCGACGATGTCTCAAGCCAAGCGCTGCGCGCTGCAAAAATGTCGGCCGGGGCTCGGCTCGCGAGCCCACGCGGACCGCAAGCGTCTGCTCCAGCACCGCAAGAAGCTCCGCAGCGGTCGCGTAAACCGTCACCCCATCGACAAGTATCCGGTACCGGCTCCGACTACCGCATTTCTCCAGCGCATCAGCTACGCCGGACCGATCGTCTTCGCTGCCAAAAGTGCCGACATTGACGCGATCCAGCGCGTCAGCGGCCTCCGCCGTCAATGTAGAAGAGCCGGTCTCGCTCTTTTTGGTCAACGAAAAGCCCCGCATACGCAGCGCATCGCTCACCACTGCAACGGTCGTGAAATTCGCGAATACCTCCTCGGGGATCGCCGAATCGAACGCCTCTTCCATCGCCATGAGGATTCGCAGTGACGACAGAGAATCACCGCCAAGAGCGGCAAAATCTTGATGGATGCCGACCTCCAGAACACCGAGTTCCTTTGCCCAAAGTGCGACTAGAAAAGCTTCTGTCTCGTTTCGTGCGCCCGCAAAGCCCACATCGGTTCCGACCTCGGCCATTTTAGCAAGCGCCAGCCGGTCGATCTTGCCGACCGGATTGCGAGGCAGGGATTTGAGCACGCTGATGCGCTGCGGCACTTTGAAAGGCGCTAGCCTGTCAGAAACAAAAGCGCGCAGGTCGGCCATGTCGAGGGGTTCGCGCAGGACCACAGCCGCGGCCACATCCTCACCCAATGTTCGATGGACTACTGCGAAAGTCGCGGCCTCTGTGACGCCCGGATGCGCGGCCAGGACATCATCGACCTCCTGGGGGCTGATCTTCTCGCCACCCCGATTGATCATCTGCTTGATGCGCCCGGAGAGGAACAGGTCCCCATCGGCATCGACGAAGCCGACATCGCCGGTTAGAAACCAGCCGTCGCGGAATGATGCGGCATTCGCCTCCGGATCGCCCTCATATCCGGAGAAGACATTTTCTCCCCGGATTCCCACTTCACCGGGCTGACCGGCTTCGGTGATCGGCCCATCCGCGCCGAAGATGCGAATCTGCGTCCCGCAGGACTTTCCGACTGACCCGGGCTTTTGTGGCAGGGGCGGCAGCGGGGTAGAGGTCACGAGCGGGCCCGCCTCCGTCATGCCGAAGGTTCGAATGACGGGAACGCCGAACGTCTCGACCACGCGCTCCATGAGCGCCGGCGAGAGAGCGGCAGCGACGGAGCGTATGAGGCGTAGCGAGTTCGGACGCGTGACCAACCCGTTCCGCTCGGCATGGAATAACAGTTCATTCAATGTAGTCGGCACCGCCTGATACCAACTCGGCCGATGCTTTCGGAGAAGATCGAAAAACTTGGGCGCATTGAAACCGGTGGTGGCAATGATGCGACCCCCCGACAACAGCGGTGCCAAAAGCAAATCGACAAGACCTCCGATGTGGAACTGCTCCCACATCAACAGGCATCGGTCGTCGGGAGTCAGCTCTATCGACTTCGCAACCTCATATGCGGAGCGGCAGACATTGCGATGGGTCAGCGGAACTATTTTTGGCCTGCCGGTAGAACCGGACGTCATCAGGACGAGAGCGACATCCGCAGGCTTTGCTGGGCTCGGCGCTGCCTGCGCGGGCTCAAGCCCAGCGATGCGATAATCTCCGGTGAGGCGCAGCAGGGGAATATCATGACTTTCCGCCACAGCGACGGCAGGCCCAAGAGCGTTCCCAAGAATGATTAGCGCATCGATCTTGGTGGCAGAAAAATAGGTAGCGAACTCAAGAGCCGTCGAAATCGAATTGAACGGCACCGCCTCCCCCGCCATCGCCGCCCCGAGCAATGTTACGGCGATATCGAGGCCATTTGGCATCACAATTCCGAAGCGGGGACGCTGTCCCAGCTTGCCGAAATCTCCCGCCTCCAGGCTCGCACCGATGCTGCAAGCGAGATCGTGCAGGCGGGCATAGGAAATCTCTGCACCGCCTTCGCTGACGATGCTTGTCGTCATTCCGTGATTGGCAGCGGCGTGCTCCAGCAAGCCGGTAATGGTCATCTGATCCGAGAGCATCCGGTATTTCCCAGCGCGACCGATCCCTAATAAGCCGGAAGGAGATCGACGACATCCAACATGAGCGAAGCCGGCCAACGATGACCTGCCCTTGCAACCCAGGTCAATTCGCTGTGGCGCATCGCGACACGACGCGAACCATCGAATAAAGACAGGATGGCCGCCGCCATCTCTTCCATCACAAGCGCGCCGCCGATACAGGCATGGCGTCCCAATCCAAAAGCAAGATGGCGGGGCCCGTGCCGATCAATGTTAAAATGATCGGGTTCCCCAAAAACCGCGGGATCACGGTTTGCGGCGGCCAGTCCCACCAAAACGACGGAATTTGCCCTGATCGTCGCGTCGCCAATTGTCAAAGTCTCGAGGGCGATACGTGCCTGATACTGTCCGGGGCTTTCAAAGCGCAGGCACTCGTCGATCGCCGCAGGCAGAAGCGACGGGTTGTCAAGAACCCGCGCCAAGGAAGCGGGATGGCTAAGCAAGGTCGCCACAGTCCCCGTCAGCCCGGCCTGGACATTCTCGATGCCGTCTGCAGTAAGCAGCATAGCGTTGTCGACAACCTCCTGATCGGCCAACTCGTGGTCGCCCCGCCGCGCCTCCATCAGGAGAGTCAGCAAATCGTCGCGTGGCGCAGTCCGGCGCGCGTTCAGCGCCTCACGGACATAGACACGGAAAGATACCAGAGCTCGATCCACTCTCTCGAGGGTCGCGGCGTCGGGAATGGCGTGGAACATGTAGAAGAATAGATTGCTCCAGCCGAGCAGCAACGGGATGTCCTTGTCCGGAAAGCCCATGATCCGTGCGATGCAGGTGGCGGCAAACGGTTCGGCAAAGTCGGTCGCATAGTCGAGTTGGCCACGCCCCCTTAATCTGGCCAGGATCTCGTCGGCAACCTCGCGGATCATCGCCTCGCGGCGCTTGAGATAGGATTGAAGTGCCGTCGCCATCAATCGGCGAGGTGCGATGTGCCCTGGGGGATCCTGAAACGCAATCAGGTTTGCCGCGACGTCGGCGCACACATATTTGCTTCGGTTCCTTTCGCTCACAAGTGCAAAAGGCGCTGGCCGGTTGCCTAGTCGGGGATCCTTCAGTGCTGTAACGACGTCCTCGAATCGCGTAAGGACCCAGAAGCCTGCCGAGGTACGATGTACGGGCTCATTCCGGCGCAAATGGGCGTAAGTGGGGTAGGGATTCTGAACAAACGCAGGGTTGAGAGGATCAAAGGAGATCATTCTGATGACATGGTCCAGTAACACATTATGCGACCCTTACTGACCCGCTCCGTCCACAGCAAGGATAACGGCCCTCATAAACTTGGATGGCGCAAGACAGGCATGTTTGTGCGTTTAATATGCGCCCCGCTACATCCTCCACAAAGTACGACAAAACGCAGATGGCTGCGACCGGGTGAGCCAGCCACCGGACACGAGCGGCACCACGTTGGATCTGCCAGCTTCGGCGCTAGCGATACAGCAATCCTGGTCAACCGCAGAAGTGGTATCCCTGACGCCCCGGCGAATTCGTACGTACCGGTGGGCTGGCGGTGGCGGCTCGGACGCCATGGTAAGATTGGAGTTTTGGCGCGCTCAAACGGCGCGGTACGATGCGGCCTCGGGAATCCTCGAACGCATCAGGTGCGCAGCAAAGAAGGCAAAGACATATTCAATTCGCTTGTGTTGGCCAACACGCAACAGATCACGGGCCCGTTACCGGGCCTGGGATCGATAACTTCCTGAAATTCCCGACTTGGCACAGGCTGCTAAATTTAGGTACCGACATGCTAGAAAACTTAATTAAACTAGCCAAGAATTATCAAAATAATTACTTTGCCGAAAAGACTTTGAAAAGAAATTCAAGGAACCGGCTGACGCAACCAATCTTTATTGAAGAGATATTTGCAAGCAAGCCGGCAACGAATAGAATCATATTGTTGACTGAGCGTGACGATCTATATGGCCGATCGTTTTTCTTAAACGCGCTTGGCGCCGAAATTCACCGCGAGATGCCGTCTTCCCTCAAAGGTGATGAGATTGCGATATGTTTCGGCTATAATGCATTGCTACGTCACTCAAAAAATATATACAAAAGTAAAATCGATAAGATATTTTTTGTAGAGGCGGGATTTCTCCGCAGCGTTTTACTTGATAATTCTAGTTCAATATATGATCAGGCCATTTGCTTCTTTGTTGACGATCTTGGATTTCACTTCGATGCCACGGTATCTACACGGATCGAGGCTGCCCTAAACGACCGAGAATTTGTCGTCAGCCCTTCGGATATACTGCGGGCGGCCGCACTTCGTAAACAAATTGTCGACCACAATCTCACCAAATACAACGACCAGGACTTATCCTCTTCTCTGGAAAAGCAAAGCAGACCTCGCGTTCTGGTTGTCGAGCAGGCCAAGAATGATTGGGCGGTACTCAAGAGCGGGGGATCATCCCGATCCTTTTCAAAAATGCTGCATGCGGCCATCGCGCAGAACCCCGACGCAGAAATCCTAGTCAAGGTGCACCCGGATACCTTAGACGGGAAGCGAGGCGGAGCAAGAAGATCCTACTACGGACGACTCCAGGACGACGATCGCATCAAGATAATCAGAGACAAGGTCAATCCATACACGCTGCTCGGCGAGGTCGAGAAAGTCTATGTTTTCTCATCGATGCTCGGTTTCGAAGCGGCGCTTATGGGCAAGGAGGTTCACGTGTTTGGAAAACCTTGCTATGCTGGATGGGGGCTTACAATAGATTATCAGGAATTCTCAAGAAGGTCTCGAACCCGCACGTTGGACGAAATAGTATTTATCATATAATTTTACTATCAGAAGTATAAAGATCAGGATGGTCGCTGGTGCTCCCCCGAGGATGCTGTGGATTTACTCATCCGACTACGCGACCAGTATCTCCACGAACAACTGATGCTTAACCGACGTGGCGCTGTCTGAAATCGATCCATGAATCAAGCTTCTTATAATACTCGATGTCGATCGAATACCAGACCTCTAGATTCTTTTTGGCTTTTTGGCTTAACGGAGGACTTTTATCATAGTTATTTCGATGAGATCTCACGGGATCCGCCGGCAAGGACAGCTTGTCGTCTATATTTAGCGATTTGAGGAGATAGGCTATATCTAAATCGATCTTTTCTCGGCGAACGATACATATCGGTGGCCGCGTGTTTATTATCTCGTTTAGATTAAACCATGTGTGCTGAGATTTGAGGTGTCCGATGCTCTGCATGGCAAAAAATGCTTTAGTCCCCAAATCGGAGTCGACAAATAGGCTCTCGGCGAGATCGTTAGCTTCGGTAAAAGTCGAGTAAGCATTCCGCTCTCCCTCGCTCCATTCCCGATAAAGCCGAGGCTGCTCTTTGCTTTTTCGCATATAAAAAGCGCTATAATAGCGCGTTATGGGATCTCGGATTGAAAAGAAATACTTGGAATCGCAAGGTAGATCCGCGAGTTTTTTACTGTGGCCGTGACCAATTATGCGGGGGCCATGCGGTATTGCATTGATTTGGGTGGCCAGATCCTTGATCGCAGTTCCTGCGCATTTGCCTATATGTAAAAAATGAACAATATCGTCGTTCCGAGACCTAAAGATTCTTGTTTTTTTGAGGGTTTCAACTAATCTATGCATGTCAGCTCGAAAGCGCGCTTAGCTGAAGGGGCGTAGGCGCCCAACTCGGTTTGCCCGTCACACTCAACTTGCGAGCCTGCTGAGGTTTTCCTGACGTATACGTAAACGTTATGAGCAGGCGACTGCCCTCCTGCACATTACCGCCCCGGTGAAATCCGACCGTATCCGCCATGATCATGGTCCGCGCCGCTCCAGTGCACTTAACCCAGCGGTCTTCCGGCAGTGCGCGATCCATCTCGCCGTCCAGAACGCGTCGAGCATGCTCGTGCTGCGGCTCAATTCGGCAATCGACGCCGAAGGGCTGCGTCTTGGGAATATAGGTGAACGGCCCGTTCTCCGGGCCGACAGCATCCAAATAGATGAATACCTTGAGTGTTTTCAGATCTTCCGGATCGCGATGCCAGAGCTGCGAGTACTTGGCCTCCTGAAAGGTGGGAAAGTTGAGCCATGATCCTACGGCGTGCAGCATGGGCCACATGCCCATGTAGCCGGCCACGCACTCGAGAATCTTCGGATCGAGCGCGAGCTTGACCAGGGGATTGTCCGCGTCGAGGACATCCGTGAAGCTGACGATCTGGATCAGATAGTCTTTGCTCCGCTCAGGGTTCTTGCCCTGCCCGACCATCTCCTGAACCGCTTCGGACTCACATTCCTTGCGGATCATCGCCTCCGCTGCATCCAGCGCAGCGCGCCCAGAAGGACTGAGAAACGTATTGGCCGAGGTCACGACCAGGCCACGCTCCGAAAGCTGACTGATGGTCGCCTCGACATCAGGGTCGGGAACATCACGCCCTTTCTGTTTCAGGCTTCGTCCCGCATTGATTCCATAGAGCCAATAAAGATGGCTGAGCCGACCTGAGACTGAATTGTCGAAGACACAATCTGTCAGCGTTTTCGGCCTGATGAACCTCGTCAAGGTCAATGCCACGCCAATACTCCCATCCGAAGACCTTCCAAAACGTTAGGTTTGACGGAATAAACTGTCAACGCAAGCATGCATGGACTACGCCTGCCCTGCGACCGACTGCTCATCCGCCACTCAGTCTATCGACATTCCAAATGTCGCACAGATTGCGCGCGCCGCTTCGACCGTTTCGGGGCGAAGTTCATCTGCATAACCGCCGGCCTTGCCCTTGCGGACCTTGAGCGAATTCTCGTCGTTGGCCTTCATGCCGTAAAGCTTGTGGGCCCTGCGCGTGTCGCTGTCGCCGTTAAGTTCCAGCGCCCGCATATTCTCGAAGCTGCTTTCCCTAAGCACACGCTCGATATCGTAATTCTCAAGCCCGATAAAATCGAGCATCTGGGAGAAATAACGACGGGGGTCGCGACGCAGGTCTTCGTAGCGAACGATCAGGTTATTCTTGCCACGCCCAAAATAGGCGATATGCGCCGCATTGAAGGCGGATACCTTCCGGCAACCCCAAATCGGATGCAGGACGAAATCATCGATAGACGCGGGTGGCAAACGGTCGAGCTTCGCGAGACGGGACCTGATCCTTTCATAGGCTGCGTGGTCGGGGGTGAAGATGCGGTTGAACATCTGATAATATTCGGAGACCGCGGTATCCAACGGATTGCGGTAAAGGAAGATGTTTCGATCGCCGAACACCTTCGGGCGAACACCGAGAAATTCATAGCCCATCTCGTCGGGATTACGGCTTGCGTATCCCCCGTGATTGAATTTGACGGATGATGCCCCGGCAACGTCCAGAGCAAATCGTACCCAAGTGCGGCCCGACTTTGGATAAGAGACGCACACTATTTCTTCCGGCACTCCACGCAGGCGGTTCCAAAATCTCAACGGAATTCGCCTCGCCGATCAATCGAATAAGTCATGCAGGCGGATCTAACCTCTTGGTTCTCTGTCTCTAGGTCCACACGCAGAGTGTTCCGCGAAATTTACGAAACAGGTCCTCAATCGCTTTTTCCGAGAATGAGCTGAAAGTTGGGCAGCCATAGCTTCGCTACTGAGAGAGCCTTCTTTTGCGAGTTCCGGAGGCAGTCCCAGGATATCAAATGCACGCGCCCACCCCCTGGAGCCGCCATGCCAACTCTGGCGTATCGACCTGACGTGACTATAGTCTATTTGCTCGGAAAGGCGCCATCCTGCCGCGCCATAGATACGCTCCATGACCTCACTCGGCCTAGCCGAAAACTCCGAAAGCGTCACGGTCAGCACCGGTCCGCCCGCCCACTGTGCCAACCGGCTATGCGTTTCGAGGTTAGACGCCCACCAAAAGGCCAACAATTTGACATAAGCCGGCTGACGCACGAGCTCGCTGCAAGACAGCCCAAGCCTAGTGAAGATCGGATGCTGGTCGGCAAGCGCCGCTTCGATAATCTCTTCGTAGCGCCAGTTGTCATAGTCGCGTCTGCGTCGAAAGAACGTCGATTGCTCATAGGCATCACGCAGGCTCATGGCCCACGACCGTTCGGCCCTTGGCAACATCTGCGCCGTTACCCAGTTGGCCGGGTCGCGCAGCAGGTGAACGACCACTGTTGTGACGTCGCCCGGCAAAAGCTCCGGCAAGCGGTTCCAAGTGCGCACCTCGTCAATTACGGTGTGCTCCCCTTGCTCCCCTTGCAGCATCAGAGTGCGCAGATAATCGCGCTGTTGAGGAGTACTTCGCGGGTCCAGTTCGTCCAGCGGCAGGATCGGAGTCAGGTCGGGATCTTCGCCAAAGGACAGCCGTTTCCAGGCCGTGGCCAGTTCGGTCCAGGTACCCTTGTTGTTGTGTCGCTTTCCCTTCCACAAATCGCGATGAAACGGTTCGTCGAAACACAGGTTGCTTGCGTCCTTGCGCAGCGTTTCCCAGAGAACGGTCGTGCCCGAACGTTTCAAGCCGCATATCAGAACCGACTGTGCCGGCCAGAAGCGATTGGATGAAGCAGGAGGTTGCCGCACCTTCGGACCTTTGGCTTGAGCCGTCACCGATACCTCATCTGGCCGTTCCACCTTCGAACGAACGCCGTCCGTCGCCGCGCCACTAAACACACCGCTCGAAAAGCTAAATCCATATCCCGTAGTTTCGCCGGAAATATTCAACGCACATATAGTCGGCCTTCACGCGGCCATGCCCCTGATAGTTATAGGAGGTGAGATCCGCGACCGAGGCCAGTTCCGTCTTCTCGCACATCTTTTGTTCCGACACCTTTCTGATGGCGATGCCATTCAGGGCAAGCTGACCCGATAGCCAGATGTCGTCGACCGTCCAGAGCACGTCGGGTATGTCCTGTGCCGCCTGTCCGAAGAAGCCCGGCTTCACGATTACCCCACCAAAGCCCTGGCAAATGTCAACCGGACCTATACCAGGTCGCGCTCCTGCATTCTGCTGCCGATAGTGGGCGCGGTAGAAATCCAGCGTCGCGATGTTGAGCAGCCTAAACTTCCAACTGCGCTTGAACCACTCATGCGTGATGCTGGCGATGTTAAGCCCCGCGATCGCCACGCAAGCATCCGGGTAGATTTCGCTGTTGCGGATCAGGACCTCGGCCCAATCCGGCGCATAATATTCGTCATCGTCGCAATAGATGATCCGGACGTCCTCACCCGCCAAAGAGGCCGCAGCGGGCAGCACCTTCGTCGCCGGTCCGAGATCGGTCTCGCAGATTCGCAACTCAACGCCTGCCGGAAGTTTCGGCAGGGTATAGTTGCCGAACTCCGGCCGCCTGTAGCTGCGCGGCACCCAAAGCTGTATCGCGCTGATCTTGGCGGTCTGCGCCAGAAGCGACTCGATGGTCCGCTCGATACGGTCCATCCGCGGCGGGATGGTCGTCAGCGTGATTACGGTGTCGGTCATTTCGTTCTCGCAAGCAGCTGCCGCGAGAGCAGAAACTCGGCCCATTCCAGATCGAGTTCGCTGTCGATATTCGCCACCGGTCCGTCGATCACGAGCGCACCGGCCCGCGATCCCTTGATGCTTCGCTGGCCAAGCAGGCAATCCCGAGTGATCGCATAAGCGATGCCGTTGCGGTGATAGACCGGAACTAGTTGCTGGCGGGCGATGATCGTCGAACCGGCCGGGTCGTAATAGTCCATCGCCGCGTTATCATCGACGGTCAGTTGCTTCAGGGGGTGTCCCTTGCTGTCCGTCTCGCTCAGCGTCCAGACTGCATCGAAGCCGCCTTCGACCAGAAGCCTGAGAGTACGCTGTATGTGGTCGGCCGTGCGGCTTGGGGACGTCGGCTGCAGCATCAGGACAATGTCGTAAGTCACGCTGTCAGCCGCCTCCATGAAGGCGAGAGCGTGGGACAGCACGTCCCAATCTCCTATGCGGTCTCCCGAAATCTCTTCGGGACGGCGGAAGGGCGCGGAGAGGCCCGCCTCTTCCGCGACGCGGGCTATTTCTTCATGATCGGTCGAGACGACGGCGCGGTCGATCTCCTCTACCTCGGCCGCGACATGTCCGGCCCGCGCCACCAGCGGAACGCCCATCACGAGCCGGAGATTCTTCATCTTCACCCCTTTGCTGCCGCCCCGCGCCGGGACGACTGCAAGCACTCGCCTGCCTTCGATCATTGTCTCTCACATCCGCATCAGTCGGTCGGGCCAGCCTGCCTCAGCCTTCAACCACCGGCATCCGTTCCGCCGGGCCGCTTCTTCGTCGCTGACGCCATCGCCGATCGCGATCGCCCGATCGGGAGCGGCACCGTAGCGCTCCATAAGATCGGAAAGAACCTTGGGCTTTTGGTTGGGATAGCCCCAGGCCCCGGCGAGATAGCGCATCCAGCGGCGCCTTACGATGGCAACCTGCAATTCCTCATGCGGGGTCATCGAGAATACGCAGGCGGTGCCACGCCGAGCAGCCCAGGCAAGCGCCGCCTCGGCGCCCTCCACGGCAGATGCGGCCGTGACGCGCCGCCGGACGCCTTCACCGAACGCCGTGACCAGGGCGGATGCGTCCAATCCCGCCCTCCCGCTCTCGCAAATCATTTCTGGGATCAGCGCGTGACGCGAGCCGTCCGGATCGCGCTGAAGGACCGCCGTCACCGCCGCCGCGCAGTCCGACGGGAACAGGTCGTAGAAGGCCTGCCGCTTCGCGGCAGCGGAGTCGACCAGCGTCCCGTCAAAATCGAAGACGAAGAGGTCAGCCCCGGGTGCGTCCACGGAAGTAATCCCTCCAGTGGTCGACGTTGGTCTTGCGTGCCTCCCGCGGCATGCCCGCGATAGCCGGGTTCTCGTAGAAGCTGTCATTATCATAGGCGGTCGAGGAAATCTCCTCGAAGACGCAGCCTTCCAGCGTGTGGAATTTATGCCATTCGCCGGGCGCGACCCTCAATGTGTCGCCGGGCTTCAGCGGGAAACGATGACCGTCCTTGACGATCTCGACGTCGCCGGCAAGGAGCTGGAAGGTCTCTTCCTTGCGCTTGTGAAAATGGTATGGGTGCTTTTGCCGAGGAAGCTGGATGACAAGCTTCTTGGCGTAATCGCGATTGATGCAGGTGATAAGTACCGCGCCGAACTCTCGGAAGCGGCCGAGCCCGAAATGATGGGAGATTTCGATCTCCGCGTCCTCATTGATGTTGATCCCAGCCATGTTCAACATGCCGCGAACCTGCAGCATGATCTGGTAGACAGTGTCCTCGTCGCTGGCCCGGTGGTAGTCTAGGGAGGCCAGCGCCTCTTTCGCTGCATAATCCCGATCTGCAACCATCCCATCGCGGAACTGGCCGGAGCTCATGCAGCCGTCCTGTGCCGGCATCGCAAAGAAGACATCCGCGGCGGTAAGCGTCTCGCCTTTGGCAATTGGCCGACGCGCAAAGGTACCACGCTTGAGTTCGAGAAGAGTCTGGCGTTCCTCGGCCGGGGCCGGGGCCCGTTCCGGCGCACCGATCATGTCGCGCGCCTGTGCGAAGGCGGCAAGCCAGCGCTCCAACTGCTCAGGCGTCGAAGAATAGGCGTTCAGCTTGTAGCGCTCGGTCGCGAGGCCGACATGCCGCTCGAACAGCCGCGCGCCGAGCGCATAAGCCACTTGCACGGCGCTGGTGTTGTTCTGGTCCTCATGCGTCGACCAGCCGATGGCGACCCCTGGATAGCGCGCCCTCATCTGCCGAACCTGGTCGAGCTGCAGCTTCGAGTCGGGCGTTGGATAGATCGCCACGCAATGCATCAAGGCGAAATTTACCCGCTGCGCCTCGAGATGATTGACCAGCCAATCGATCTCTTCCAGCCGAAGCCCGGCGGTTGAGACGACGACCGGCTTGTTGACCTTGGCCACCTTGTCGATCAGGGGGCGGTCGTCGGCTGAGCAACTGGCGATCTTTATCAGATCGAGCCCCATGTCGCAGATGACGTCGACCGACTCCTCGTCGAAAGGCGTGCTCATCGTTAGGAGCCCGGCTTCGCGAACCCCGTCGGCGAGACGGTTGAATTGTTCGAGGTCGAGCCGCGTCTCGGAGAAGCGCTTGACGTATTTGTGGTCGGTCCGGCCGTGATAGTCTGGGTGGATGAAGGTGTCGAGCTGGCGGAACTGAAACTTGAGCGCGGCGCGGACGCCCGCTGCCTGCGACACCCGCCCGACCTCGGCGATGATCCGGCCGGCGTGGGCCGTGTCACCCATATGGTTATTGGCAAGGTCGTAGATGAAGAGATTCTCGAAAGAGAAAATGTCCGGCATCGGGGCGACCTCAGATCAGAGCTTCTGGAACGAAGCCGCGGGACCAGTCAATACTGACGGCACGTTTCTCTTTATGGGAGCGGAAGATGGCCGCGATCACCACCATCGTCTCAAGCCCGCGCTCCAGCGAAATCGGCGAGTCTGTCAAACCACCTTCCATCACGTCCGCTAAATGGTCGATCTCTGCGATGAAGTCGTCGGGACGGGTCTTAGGGATCATCGACATCTCGGGCGCCGCCCCTATCGTAGCCGAAACGACCATGTCCTGCCCCGATGCCGCATTCACCTTCCATTCGACATAGCCCTTGTCGCCCTGCAAGCGGGCCGATTTCTCGGCCGGCGCGGTGATCACATCCTGGATCACGTCGCCGACCAAACCCTGGTCGGTGGTGAGGGTCGCGAAAACCGATTGGTCGTAGTCCAGTCCGTTCTCCCGGACGAGGTCGAGCGTTGCCGAAACTTCGACCACCCGTCCGGCGCCCGCCACGCGGGCGAAGTGCTGCCAGATATTGATGCCGTGCGAATGCTCGCCGGTCGCGCCGCCGCCCCGCGCAGAAAATCCGAGATACGAGTCGGACGGTCCGGATAGCCAGGGATGGGCGCTGAAAATCCCCTGCCAGTGCTCACGCGTGCGGGACGAAATCGACTTCAGATTGCCCAGGACGCCGGAGCGGATCGCGCTCTCGGCCAGCACCGTATTGCGACCGAGACAATGATTGTAACCGACCGCCGCGAAAATGCCGGCCTTGCGGACGGCGTCGGCCAATTCCTGGCAGCGCAAGAGAGCTGGGCCTGCAAGCGGCTTCTCGATCAGCAAGACGCGCGGGCGAACGCGCTGCAGCACGTCGAGCGCCAGCGCCACGTGGCTGTCGGGCGGCGTACCGATGAAGACGACATCGGCGGGGTCTCCGGCCGCTTCGCGCGCATCCTTGAGGACAATCCCGGCATCCCAGGCCCCGTATCGGCCCGGATAGATTTCGTCGCGGGCGCGTCCGAGCGCCGCCGGATCGATGTCGGTCAAGGTTACAGCCCATCCCCGCGTTCGGGCGGCATGTGCCAGATGATTCCCGATGGAACCGGCACCGATGATCCTGATACTCTGCATGGCGGCTCGACGCGAAGGGTTATTTATTATCGACGCGACTTAACCGGTTGCCTGCCCGGTGTCTAGAAAGGACGGCCGCCACCGCCTGCGTGGGGGCTGTCGCCAAGTCAATCCACAGGCTTCGGTCAGTCGCCGCTTTGCCATTCCCCAAACCTCGCTTTCGCTAGCCGACGCCTATTGCGGGGTGTGCGCACCTGTGGCACGTCTATCAACCATCACACCCGCAGGAAAGCCCGAAACGTGACAACGCCTTATTTCCAGGATGTTCACGACAGGATCAGGTCTTATGGCGGGTTCCTCAACGCCCATCTGCATCTTGACCGGGCCGGGACTTTCCATCCAACCTTAGACCTTCTGCGCAAGGCGGGGATTATGCAGGAATCCTCGCTCTCCCTGTCGCGCAAGCACGCGATCATCCCGCTGGTCCATGCCAGCGAGTGCTATGAGGTCGGTTCACTCTACGCCCGGGTCGAACCCTTCTTGCTCTCCATGATCGAGGTGGGCACCGCCCGCGCCGACACGGTGGTGGATACGACCTGCGATCGGGTCGGGCTGACGGCGATCGAAACCTTCACGCACCTAAAAGCCACCTATGCCGGTCGCATCGACCTGCGGATCGGGGCCTATTCACCTCTGGGCTTTCGCGACGACGAGCCCCAGCGCTGGGAACTTCTCGAAGAAGGCGCCGCCTTGGCCGATTTCATCGGCCTGCTGCCCGAACGCGACGACACAGCGGACTATCCCGAACATATGGGGTTCCAGGAAAGTTGCCGTCGCGGCCTCTCCCTCGCCCATCGGCTGGGCAAGCAGATCCACATCCATGTCGACCAGGCGAACCACTGTTACGAGAGCGGCGCGGAGTTGGTGGCGGACATCGCCGAGTCGATGGGGCTCGGCCTCCCCGCCGTCGAGGAGCCTCTCATCTGGCTCATCCACGTAATCTCCCCGTCGGCCTATGACGAGGAGCGCTTCGATCGCTTGGCGCGCAAGCTCGCGGCACTCAATATCGGAGTCATCTGCTGCCCCGGCGCGGCATTGTCGATGCGGCAATACCGGCCCTTCTCGACCCCGACGCATAATTCGATCGCGCGCGTCTTGGAATTTGTCGCCGCCGGGGTTCAGGTGCGGCTTGGCTCAGACAATGTCTGCGACATCACTTCGCCGATGGGTACAGTGAACTTGATGGACGAGGTTCGCAGCCTAGGGGACGCTACGCGCTACTACGACGTTGACTTCCTCGCGCGAATGGCTGCCGGGCTGCGGCCCGACGCGCCTGGCTTAGAGAGTCTAAGGTCGCACCTAGCCGAAAACCAAGTCAGCGTAGACGCCGTTGTCCGGCGATATAAGCCATAAGTTCTATAAGCACTGATATTGGGTTGGTGCAACTGCGGCGATGCACTGAAATCCAGTTCCGTAGGCCGGACGTTATGCGTGTCTGTCGCGGTTGGCTCGACCGTTGCGCGCCGCTTACCGAAAAGGCCTATGTCTGGAGGCGCCTTCCCCCTCGTCCGCCAGCCGCCTGAGGAGTATGAGGCGACAGATTTCCGAAGACGAAAGTCCGTTGCAACCTTGTGCTCTTACGATGCGGCATCGGCTTTAGACCTGCGTCGTTTCCTTATGCCTCTCACCCGGGAGCCTCATGGCCAGGCGCGGAATAGTGGGACGGCTGCATGGCCGGTTTTTATAGGGCGGCCCTCCGTTGCGGGTCTTGCGATCTGACGGTGAACAACAATTCGGCGGCGCGGCGCGCTGCGAGCGCCGCTTTGACGGGCTGCGGCCATGTCAACTTTCTGGAGAAGTGCCTTTCCCAGGCCGCGATATGGGAGCGCTATTCCCGATATCCCTTCGTCCTCAGCGCTCGGGTAACGGTCTCGACTGCCATCGAACCTGGGAACTTCTCTATCTCGGCTGCATCGTCGTCGCGAAGTCCTCGCCGCTCGACGCGCTCTAGACCTGCCGGTTGTCCTCGTGGACGATTGGCGTGAGGTCCGCGACGGTGCCAATCTGTCGGCTTGGCTGGAGCGCTACGGACCCCTGACGGATAAGGCCCATGTCTGGCCGCGCCTCGCGCCGGAAGCTTGGCTGCGACCGACAAGGGAAGCGTTGGCAGAAAACGTCTGAACCGCTACACCTCGCCATTTTCAGGGCGTCCGAAGCCCTGTAGAACAGCCCCAACAAGAAGAACTGGGAGCGCGTGAGATGAGCATGGGCCGGAAGTTGCAGGATCTCCTGCGGCAGAAACCTTACCTTTACACGCTGGGCATCACGACGCCGCTGCACGCGATGATCGTCGAGAAGACGGGCTACGACTATATCTATCTCGGCGGCTACGACGTCTCGCTGACCCTTCTCGGCCTGCCCGATGTCGGCCTCATCACCGAGCCGGAAATGGTCACCAATGCCGGCCATGTCGCCCGCTCCGTTGGCCTGCCGGTCATGGTCGATGCCGACACCGGCTACGGCAACGCCATCAACGTCATCCGCACCGTCCAGAATTTCGAGGCTGCCGGTGTTGCCGGCATCCATATCGAGGACCAGGTCAGCCCGAAGCGCTGCGGCCATGTCGCCGGCAAGACGCTGGTCTCGATCGAGGAGGCGGCAGGCAAGATGCGGGCGGCGCTCGATGCGCGCAAGGACAAGGACTTCGTCATCATGGGCCGCACCGATGCCGTCGCCGCGCTCGGCGGCGGTCTCGACGAGGCGGTCCGGCGCGGCATCGCCTATGCGCGCGCCGGCTGCCAGATGGTCTGGAGCGAATTCCCCAACACCGACATGCAGCTCGCCAAGGCTTTCGCCGACGGCGTCCATGCCGAATTCCCCGACCTGCCGCTCTATTTCAACTTCTCGTCCAATCTCGACTGGCGCGGCAAGAATATCGGCTTTGAGGATGTCGCCGCCGCCGGCTACAAGGCGATGCACACCTCGCTCGCCGGCATGCGCGCCACCATGATGGCGACCTGGGATTATGCCGTCGACCTCAAGGCGCGCGGCGCCGAGGCCGAGATCGATTTCCAGAAGAGGCTGAAAGGCCACCCGATGGGCGCCTTCCACGAATTCGCCGGCTTCTCGAAGATCAAGGCGATGGAGGAGAAATACCTGCCCGAAGACGAACTGAAGAAATATGACGGCGCCGTCGGCCTCTGACGGAAGAATGTAGGGTGGGCAAAGCATGTCCTCGGGCTCGCGAAGGCGAGACCCGGGGGGCGCGCCAACGCCGTGCCCACGCAGGATTACCGGAGCAATGTCAGGAAAAGTGGAAACCGGTTTTCCGTCCGACATTGCGAAATCAAAGACTCTCTCTAACCAAGAACAAGGACATTCGAGAATGGCGCAGACTTCCGCTCCGGCCCGGCTCCGCGAGCTCCTCAACAAGCCCGGCTTCATCAACGCCCTCGGCATCTGGGATCCCTACACCGCGCGCGTCGCTGAATCGCTCGGCATTCAATGCGT
>CAMCWB010000062.1:0-7500 GCA_945882315.1 Bauldia litoralis
AATAACAACAACAAGCGGATGCGCGGGCGCAATAATAACAATCGCAAGGGCCCCAATCCGCTGACCCGTTCTTTCGAGAGCAACGGACCGGACGTGAAAATCCGTGGCACGGCTCTCCACATCGCCGAGAAGTATGTGCAACTCGCCCGCGACTGTCAGTCGAGCGGCGATCGTGTGGCCGGCGAGAATTACCTCCAGCATGCCGAGCATTATTACCGGATCGTCGCGGCGGCCCAGGCGCAGATGCCGCAGCCGCAGCAGGTCTTCCGCAATGATGACGAGGAAGGCGACGAGGAAGACGACCGCAACAACGGCTATAACGAACGCAACTACGGCGATCGGCCGATGCCCTACGCACAGCAGGGCGGTCAGCCGGTCTACGCCCCCGAGCCCCAGCCCTATGTCAATGGCAACAGTGGGGGCAATAGTGGCGGCAACAATGGCGACAATGGCGGCAACAACGGTGGCGGCAATGCCGGCAACAGCATGCCGCGTGCCGACGGCGAGGAGACGGGCGGCGGCCCCGACGACAACCGTCCGCAGCAGGACGGCCAGGGTCGCGAGCAGCGCGAAGGCGGCAACGGCTATCGCGGCCGGCGGCGGCGTCCCTATCGCGAGCGTTTCGGCAACGACCAGAACGAGCCGCGCGGCGATGCTCCCGTGCAGGGAGATCCGGCTCCGGCGCCGTCCGGCTCGAGTGAGGACTGATCAGTCCTGAGTGAAGGAGAAGTGGCGCTAGTTCGGCGCCGCTTCGCCGGTGCGGACATGCACGACGGCGATGCCGTCGGCATAGAGCCGTTTCCAGCCGGGCTCCCTGTCCAGCCAGGCAACGATCGGAATCGCCGGCGAGAAAAGCGTCGCCCGGATGCCGTACTCGTCGAGAATCCGGATCAGGCCCGCCAGATCCGAAAGCAGGACGGCGTTGCGGTAACGCAGCAGGAACGTCTCGCCGTAGAGTTCGGCGCGCCCGTCGACGAAGGTCGGTAGTCGGGCCGCAATCATATAGCCGCCGAAATCGTAATCATTGAGCACAGGGCCGACATTGGCGGCCTTGATCGCGGCGACTGCCGCTACCGGCGAGATTCGCGCATTGGGCGAGGGGTCCGTCCGGGCAAAGCCGGCAACCGCCACCGCGGCGACGGCAAGAAGCACGAGGCCGGCAATCACGCTCCGCCCGTCAGCCCGCGCTTTTGGCGCCTTCGACGCCATCTCGGGGAACTGGCGTGCCAGAGGTGCGGCAAGATAGAGCGGCGCCAGCAAGCCGAGGGTCTCGGCGTAGCGCTCGCCGGAAAGGGCGAGGTGGACCAGCCCGAGGATCACGAGGATACGCACCGGCGGCAGGCGCACGCCGCGCCAGACGGCAACGCCGATCGCGGCAAGCAGGATGAATTCCAGAGGAGACGGCTTGCTGAAATCCGGCGGCCGGAACTCGTCGACCGCCGGCAGGAGATCGCCGAGACGGAGGACGTCGAGGGCAGCTGCAGCCGTGCCGAGGCCGTAGGGCGTCACACAGGCTGCGGCGACCGCGGCGATCCCGAACAGGCTCCAGGCGGCGAAGACCTTGCGGCGGGTGCCCGGCGCGGCAGCAACGAGTGATTCCAGGGCAGCGGCGCCTGCGAGCAACAGGCCAAGCAGGAAGCTGCCGTGAAGATTGGCCCAGAGCGTCATCAGCGGCAGTATGAGGAAGGGCGGCTTGCCGTCGCCGTCGAGGGCGCGGACCAGCCCTGCCGTCCAGCAGAGCACCACCGGCAGGACGAGGAGATGCGGCCGTGCGACGACATGCGGCGCGGCCAGCATGAAAGCGGCGCAGAGGCAGGTGATGACCTCGATCGACGCCAGCGTCCGCTCGAGGGCGCGGGCGAGCAGCGCGATGGTTGCGGCGAAGGCCGCGGCAGCGAGTGCGACGACGCCGGTCCAGCCGCCGAGGCGGAAAGCAAGGGCGTAAAGAACCTGCGACAGCCATTCCTTGGCGATCCAGGGCTCGCCGGCATAGGTCGACGAGAAAGAATCGGTCGTCGGAAAGCCGTTGGCGAATATCCATTCGGCGGTGGCGATGTGCCAGTAGGTGTCGGGATCGTTGAGGAGATTGGCCCCGGCCAGGATGAGCACCAGGAAAATGACGGCGCCGGCCACGAGTGGCAGGAGACCGGCGATCGGCCGTGACGTTCCGGCGGTCTCGCCGCCAGCCGGGCTGGCGGCCGTCTCCATGGTTCCACGCGGGTTGCGGGCGGGAGCAGGAAGATCGGCGCCGGTCGTCATGACATATCCTCGAGTGACTGCACCATGATGGCGGAGAGATAAGAAAGCCTTACTGGCGGCCGGCTTGGTGGGTGGTTTCGGCCGATGATTCCGGGCGGCGGGCGCGAGAGACCCTTGCCGGAAATGGACGCGGCCACCACATTTCGGAACGAATGAGTTTGGCAGCAGACCGCTTTGACCGGAGCCCCGGTTGGGGCGGATCGTGCCAATCACGGAGCGAGACAATGAATTTCGAAAACTACTCCGACCGGGCCAAGGGTTTCATCCAATCGGCGCAGACCGGGGCGCTGGCCGCAGGCCATCAGCAATTCACTCCGGAACATTTGCTGAAGGTGCTCCTCGACGACACCGAGGGGCTGGCGTCGGGGCTTATCGAGCGGGCCGGCGGACGGCCGCGCGACGCGCTGGCGGCGACCGAGCGGGTGCTTGCGGAATTGCCCAAGGTCGGCGGCGGCGGGGCAGGGCAGCTCTATCTTGCCGGCCCGACCGCCAAGGTCTTCCAGACCGCCGAGCAGCTTGCCAAGAAGGCGGGCGATTCCTTCGTGACGGTCGAACGCCTGCTTCTGGCGCTCGCCATCGAGAAGGATGCCAAGACGGCGAAGATCCTCGCCGATGCCGGCGTCACGGCGCAAACGCTCAACCAGGCGATCGAGGAAATCCGCAAGGGCCGCACCGCCGATTCGGCCTCGGCCGAAACCCAGTATGAGGCGCTGAAGAAATATACGCGCGACCTTACCGCCGACGCGCGCGAGGGGCGGCTCGACCCGGTCATCGGCCGCGACGAGGAAATCCGCCGCACCATCCAGGTGCTCGCCCGGCGCACCAAGAACAATCCGGTGCTGATCGGCGAGCCCGGCGTCGGCAAGACGGCGATCGTCGAGGGCCTCGCCAACCGCATCGTCAATGGCGACGTGCCGGAAAGCCTGAAGAACAAGCGGCTCCTGGCGCTCGACATGGGCGCTCTGATCGCCGGCGCGAAATATCGCGGCGAGTTCGAGGAGCGGCTGAAGTCCCTCCTGAACGAGGTCCAGTCGGCTGAAGGCGAGATCGTCCTCTTCATCGACGAGATGCATACGCTGGTCGGCGCCGGCAAGGCGGACGGCGCCATGGACGCGTCGAACCTCCTCAAGCCGGCGCTGGCCCGCGGCGAACTGCATTGCGTGGGCGCGACGACGCTCGACGAATACCGCAAGCATGTCGAGAAGGACGCGGCGCTCGCCCGCCGGTTCCAGCCGATCTTCGTCGGCGAGCCGACGGTCGAGGACACGATCTCGATCCTTCGCGGCCTTCGCGAGAAATACGAGCTCCATCACGGCGTCCGCTACACCGATTCGGCGCTGGTGGCGGCCGCGACGCTCTCAAACCGCTACATCACCGACCGTTTCCTGCCCGACAAGGCGATCGACCTCGTCGACGAGGCGGCGGCGCGGCTGCGCATGCAGATCGATTCCAAGCCGGAGGCGCTGGACGAGCTCGACCGGCGCATCATCCAGCTCAAGATCGAGCGCGAGGCACTGAAGAAGGAGAGCGACCAGGCCTCGAAGGACCGCCTGCTGCGGCTCGAAAAGGAACTGGCCGATCTCGAGGAGCAGAGCCAGGCGCTGACGCAGCGCTGGATGGCGGAGAAGGAGAAGCTTGCCTCCTCGACCAAGGTCAAGGAGCAGCTCGACCAGGCTCGCGCCGAACTCGACAAGGCACAGCGGACCGGCGATCTCGCCCGGGCCGGCGAGCTTGCCTATGGGCTGATCCCTGACCTCGAACGCAAGATCAAGGACGCCGAGGCGAAGGGCCGCGAGGCCGGTGAATTGGTCGACGAGGCGGTGACGCCGGACCATATTGCGCAGATCGTGTCGCGCTGGACCGGCATTCCCGTCGACAAGATGCTGCAGGGCGAGCGCGAGAAGCTTCTCCGCATGGAGGACGAGCTGGCGCGCCGGGTCGTCGGCCAGGCGGAAGCGGTGCATGCCGTCTCGACGGCCGTACGGCGGGCGCGGGCCGGGCTCCAGGACCCCAACCGGCCGATCGGCTCGTTCATGTTCCTCGGCCCGACCGGCGTCGGCAAGACCGAGCTGACCAAGGCGCTGGCGTCGTTCCTGTTCGACGACGACACGGCGCTGCTGCGCGTCGACATGTCCGAATATATGGAGAAGCACTCGGTTGCCCGCCTGATCGGCGCGCCGCCCGGCTATGTCGGCTATGAGGAAGGCGGCGCGCTCACCGAAGCGGTGCGGCGGCGGCCCTACCAGGTCATCCTCTTCGACGAGATCGAAAAGGCGCATTCGGACGTCTTCAACATCCTGCTGCAGGTGCTCGACGACGGCCGGTTGACGGACGGGCAGGGGCGGACGGTCGATTTCCGCAACACGCTGATCATCATGACGTCGAATCTCGGCGGAGATTACCTCGCCGGGCTCGGCGAGGACGAGGATGTCGACAAGGTCCGCGACATGGTGATGAGCGTCGTGCGGTCGCATTTCCGGCCGGAATTCCTCAACCGGCTGGACGATATCGTCCTCTTCCACCGGCTGAAGCGGGCCCATATGGGCACCATCGTCGATATCCAGCTGAAGCGGCTCCAGAAGCTCCTCGACGAGCGCAAGATCACCGTCGACCTCGACGAATCGGCCCGCAACTGGCTGGCGGAGAAGGGCTACGACCCGACCTACGGGGCGCGCCCGCTGAAGCGCGTTATCCAGCGCGAGGTTCAGGATCCGCTTGCCGACAAGATCCTCGCCGGCGAGGTGCCGGACGGCGCCGTCGTCAAGGTCACCGGCGGCACCGACAAGCTGCTCTTCCTGCCCAGGATCAAGGGCGGCAAGGCGGCCTGAACCGCCGCAACAGGAAATGAAAAGGCCCGGCTGAGACCGGGCTTTTTTCGTTGCCGTGCGGGTGGCGGCTAGAGCATGACCCGATTCAACGGAATCGGGTCATGCTCTAGTTTCTTTGGTTTTGCGCAATGTCGGACGGAAAACCGGTTTCCACTTTTCCTGACATTGCTCTAGTTCGCCGCCGCGACCTTCGTCGGCGTTGCCTGGTTGCCGAGGAGCGTGTCGATGCGGGTGCGCTCGTTCTCGAAAGAGTTCAGAAGGTTAGCCTCGAGGACGCGGCCTTCCGGCAGGCGGATGCGCAGCGGATCGACCGGCTTGCCGTTGATGCGGATCTCGAAATGGAGATGTGGGCCGGTCGACTGGCCGGTCGAGCCGACATAGCCGATGACCTGGCCCTGGCGGACGCGGACGCCCGGGGCGATGCCCTTGGCGAAGCTCTGCTGATGGCCGTAATAGGTCTCGTAGCCGTTGGTATGGCGCAGCACGATGAGGTTGCCGTAGCCCGATGCGCGGCCGGCCTTCTCGACGATGCCGTTGCCGGCCGCCAGAATCGGCGCGCCGTAACCGCGGCCGCCGTAATCGACGCCGGTGTGCAGCAGGCTGCGCTTCAGGATCGGATGGCGGCGATAGCCGAAATTGGAGCTGATGCGGGCGCCGGGCAGGGGCTTGCGCATCAGGAACTTCTTGGCGCTCTTGCCTTCCTCGTCATAGTAATCGACGTAGCCGTCGTCGGACGTGCGGAAGCGGTAGAAACGCTTGGTGACGCCGCTGACTTTCAGCGAGGCGAAGAGGATTTCGGGCTCGGCCGCGTCGCGATCGTTCGGATCGGGCAGCGAGTGGAAGACCTCGAGCGTATCGCCCGAACTGATGCGCGACTGGAAGTCGACGTCGAAGGCAAAGATCTTGATCAGCTGATCGGCGAGTTCGGGCGGCACTTCCTGCTCGAGCGCGGTCTGATAGACGGCGTCATAGAGCTTCGGCATGGCGCCCGGCGCGTCGTCCGGCTCGACGACCTGCATGCCTTCCGGCATCGCCTCCGGCTCGTCGGCGCGCACGAAGCCGCTGGTATCGGCGCGGGCGACGGTCGCCTGATGGGCGCCTTCCTTATAAAGGCTGACGCGGATCGGCCGCTCGGTGACGCCGTCGACCGGGTCGAGCATAAAGGCGACGCGCACCTTGTTGCCGGGGCCAAGATCGTCGACGTCGGTCAGCGGCTTGAAGGCCGTCTCGATTTCATCGGCGTCTTCGTCGGCCATGTTGTTGTCGGTGAGGATCGTCTTGAGGTCCTCATGGTCGGTGACGGAAACGATCTTCTCCTGGACCGTCTCGCCCTCCGTATCGAGGTCGTTCTTGGATATGCTCGAAACGTTCTCCGGAACGATCGTCACGCCAAGCGCCGAAAACGGATCCTCGGCGGTGCCGGTGCCGCCGCCCACGACCGTCTGGTCGCTGCCGAGGAGATCGCCGTCGCCGCCATAGGCATCGCCTTCCTCGGCATAGGCCATGGCGGTCGCCATCTTGGCGTCGCCGCCGCCGCCGAATTTGGCCGCGGCCCGGACGACCTGCTCGACCGTGCCGGTATCGAGCGCCACCGTCGCCAGCCCGGGCTCGCCGAGCGGCAGGGCGCTAACCTTGACCGAGACCTCGCCGTCGACCGTCGTATCGGAAATCTGGCCGTCGGCTGCCGCCGCTACCGCCTTGCCGCCGGGTTCGACGTCGGAGGTGTCGGCGAAGATGCGCATCACGTCATAAGGCGGGATCTTTTCGGCGAACTCGTCTTTCGGCGCGCCGAGCGTCGCCAGGACCTTCGCGAAAGGCCGCAGCTTGATGAAGTCGCGCTCGCCCTGGCGGGTGACGGTCGAGACCTGAAGGATCTGCCGCGTGGCGATCTCTTCCTCGATCGGCTGGATGCGATCGCTTTTCTGGCCGAATTCGTTCTCATCGGCGCCGGCCGTGTCGGCGAGGGCCTCGGGAAGGCTTGCGAACTGGTTGGGGTTGTCGAGGGCGGCGGTCAATGCGCCGCCCATCAGGAAGATCGAGGTGACGCCGGTAAGAATGGTGCCGCCGAGCCATCGCATGCTGACGGCGCGCTTCGCCGGGGCTTCCCGTGGCTCGTTGCCGAGCGACAGCGGCGGCTCGTTGCCGAGGTCTATCGTGCCGTCGCTCATATAACGGGTCAGGGAGAAATGGCGTGCTGGCCCCCTCACGATCGGATCGTCTCCCCGCCTCTCCGCCGGCGCCTTGAGTGAGCGCTGGGCACAATTTATCGAAATTGCCCCGCAAGCCCATGCGAGTCAACGCATGGCGGCGGAAACAGGCGTCTTCAGTCGGCCTAGTTTTAGGCGCGAATAAGGCTGGGATTCAGGGCTTCGGCCGACGCGATTCAGGCCTGTGGAAGATGGGCTGCTTTTTT
>CAMCWB010000062.1:10000-22247 GCA_945882315.1 Bauldia litoralis
GAAGCTGGTCTTTTCTCTGTCGATTACCGTTTGGTGCCGCAAGGCATCGGATGGGCATCGATAATGAGAGTGATTAAGTGAAATAAGAGCATTCGGTGGATGCCTTGGCACTGAGAGGCGATGAAGGACGTGGTACGCTGCGATAAGCTTCGGGGAGTCGCGAACAGACTTTGATCCGGAGATTTCCGAATGGGGAAACCCACCCGCAAGGGTATCTTGAACTGAATACATAGGTTCAAGAGGCGAACGCAGGGAACTGAAACATCTAAGTACCTGCAGGAAAGGACATCAACAGAGACTCCGCTAGTAGTGGCGAGCGAACGCGGACCAGGCCAGTGTTGAATGTGAGACAACCGGAACTGTCTGGAAAGGCAGGCCTCAGTGGGTGATAGCCCCGTACGGGTAATGCGAACATTCAGCCTTGAGTAGGGCGGGACACGAGAAATCCTGCCTGAACGTGGGGGGACCACCCTCCAAGCCTAAGTACTCCTCAGTGACCGATAGCGAACAAGTACCGTGAGGGAAAGGTGAAAAGCACCCCGACAAGGGGAGTGAAATAGTTCCTGAAACCGGATGCTTACAAACAGTCGGAGCCCAAGGTTCGTCCTGGGTGACGGCGTACCTTTTGTATAATGGGTCAGCGACTTAGTCTAACGAGCAAGCTTAAGCCGATAGGTGTAGGCGCAGCGAAAGCGAGTCTGAATAGGGCGTTCAGTTCGTTGGATTAGACCCGAAACCGGTGTGATCTAGCCATGAGCAGGTTGAAGGTGAGGTAACACTCACTGAAGGACCGAACTCACGTCTGTTGAAAAAGACGGGGATGACTTGTGGCTAGGGGTGAAAGGCCAATCAAACCCGGAAATAGCTGGTTCTCCGCGAAAACTATTTAGGTAGTGCGTCGGACGAATACTCTCGGGGGTAGAGCACTGGATGGGCTAGGGGGTCCCACAGACTTACCAAACCTAACCAAACTCCGAATACCGAGAAGTACTATCCGGCAGACACACGGCGGGTGCTAACGTCCGTCGTGAAAAGGGAAACAACCCTGACCAACAGCTAAGGCCCCCAAATCGTGACTAAGTGTGAAAGGATGTGGGGATCCCAAAACAACCAGGATGTTGGCTTAGAAGCAGCCATCATTTAAAGAAAGCGTAACAGCTCACTGGTCTAATTAAGGGTTCCTGCGCCGACAATGTAACGGGGCTAAAGTCACGTGCCGAAGCTTTGGGTTTGCGTAGCAATACGTAAGCGGTAGCGGAGCGTTCCGTAAGCCTGTGAAGGGGGACCCGTGAGGGCCCCTGGAGGTATCGGAAGCGAGAATGCTGACATGAGTAACGACAAACAGTGTGAGAGACACTGTCGCCGTAAGTCCAAGGGTTCCTGCGTAAAGCTAATCTGCGCAGGGTTAGCCGGCCCCTAAGGCGAGGCCGAAAGGCGTAGTCGATGGGAATCAGGTGAATATTCCTGAGCCTGTGGGTAGTGACGGATTCCGTATGTTGTCGGGCGCATTGGTTCTAGCCCGGCCGCGAAGGGGTTCCAGGAAATAGCTCCCACATTATAGACCGTACCCCAAACCGACACAGGTGGACTGGTAGAGTATACCAAGGCGCTTGAGAGAACGATGCTGAAGGAACTCGGCAAATTGCCTCCGTAACTTCGGAAGAAGGAGGACCTTTACTTGGGCAACCAGGAAAAGGTGGCACAGACCAGGGGGTAGCGACTGTTTAGCAAAAACACAGGGCTCTGCGAAATCGCAAGATGACGTATAGGGTCTGACGCCTGCCCGGTGCCGGAAGGTTAAGAGGAGGGGTGCAAGCTCTGAATCGAAGCCCCGGTAAACGGCGG
Organism: Bauldia litoralis; assembly: GCA_945882315.1. Classification (GTDB taxonomy): domain Bacteria; phylum Pseudomonadota; class Alphaproteobacteria; order Rhizobiales; family Kaistiaceae; genus CAMCWB01. Next base: position 11,846 of record CAMCWB010000062.1, read on the forward strand.
CCGTAACTATAACGGTCCTAAGGTAGCGAAATTCCTTGTCGGGTAAGTTCCGACCTGCACGAATGGCGTAACGACTTCCCCGCTGTCTCCAGCATCGACTCAGTGAAATTGAATTCCCCGTGAAGATGCGGGGTTCCTGCGGTTAGACGGAAAGACCCCGTGCACCTTTACTATAGCTTTGCATTGGCATTCGTGACGGCATGTGTAGGATAGGTGGTAGGCTTTGAAGCTTGGGCGCTAGCTCAGGTGGAGCCATCCTTGAAATACCACCCTTGTAGTTATGCATGTCTAACCGCGACCCGTCATCCGGGTCCGGGACAATGCATGGTGGGTAGTTTGACTGGGGCGGTCGCCTCCCAAAGAGTAACGGAGGCGCGCGATGGTGGGCTCAGAGCGGTCGGAAATCGCTCGTCGAGTGCAATGGCATAAGCCCGCCTGACTGCGAGACTGACAAGTCGAGCAGAGTCGAAAGACGGCCATAGTGATCCGGTGGTCCCACGTGGACGGGCCATCGCTCAACGGATAAAAGGTACGCCGGGGATAACAGGCTGATGATCGCCAAGAGTCCATATCGACGCGATCGTTTGGCACCTCGATGTCGACTCATCACATCCTGGGGCTGGAGCAGGTCCCAAGGGTTCGGCTGTTCGCCGATTAAAGTGGTACGTGAGTTGGGTTCAGAACGTCGTGAGACAGTTCGGTCCCTATCTGCCGTGGGTGTAGGAGAATTGAGAGGATCTGTCCTTAGTACGAGAGGACCGGGATGGACGTACCCCTGGTGGACCTGTTGTGGCGCCAGCCGCATTGCAGGGTAGCTATGTACGGACGGGATAACCGCTGAAAGCATCTAAGCGGGAAACCCACCTCGAAACGATTTCTCCCTTGAGAGCCGTGGTAGACCACCACGTTGATAGGCCGGGTGTGGAAGCGCAGTAATGTGTGAAGCTTACCGGTACTAATAGCTCGATTGGCTTAATCACTCTCATTTACAATGCCCATCCAAAGATGGGTTCGACGGGAATAGACCAAGCTTCTTCTGTGTTTCGCCGGCCTGGTGGTATTTGCGAGGGGCCTGAACCCGATCCCATTCCGAACTCGGCCGTTAAACTCCTCAGCGCCAATGATACTTCGTCTTAAGACGCGGGAAAGTAGGTCGCTGCCAGGCCTGCCAAGCACAGAAGCTTCTTCGAGCCCTTCTCTTCCATGACGTTCAAGCGCCGCCCTTCGGGGCGGCGTTTTGCGTTGGGGAGTAGCGAGTAGCGAGTAGCGAGTAGCGAGTAGCGAGTAGCGAGTAGCGAGTAGCGAGTAGCGAGTAGCGAGTAGCTATACTCCTCGCCGGCGACGGCCAGCCCGACAGCTCGATCGCGAGCCTGTTTCGGTGGCGGCCTTGGCCAAGTGCTTAGACGGGATCCAGGAACCGCATACGCGCCTGGGAAGAGCGCGGTCGCAGCCGCGTCATAAGACGGGAGCGCATGTCGGCAAAGCCGACCTTGCCGATATTAGGCGACCTCCGTCGATCCTGCCAAAATGCGGCTGTGGAACAGGTCCGGCGTATGCACGGTGCGGCCGGCAGCCCGCAGCTCGCCGGCGAAGGTGCGCATGCCGACGGTCAGCCGCTGTGGGTGGTGGAACAGCAGGACTTCGGCCATTGGGAGCCTTCTGGTCGAACGGCTGGACGCGCGTGTTTCGATCACTCTACGGCGTCACCCTCTCGCCGTGAGGAACAACCTGCTTCCGGCGCCCCGTGGCTCGCCTGGCGAGGGGCGATCGTTACCGGATGCCTATCTCGTTCCCTTCGATAGGGAACTGGGCACCGCTTGATCCTCGGACGGCGGGTTGACGCGGTAGAGCGAGAATAGGCCGCTGGCGCTGAGATAGGACTGGACGGGAAACTCGCCGATCTTGTCGATCGCACCCAGCGGGATGCCGAAGGCGGAAGGATCGCGGCCTGTGGCGAGGAGAACGGTCTCGGCGTCGCCATAGGCCCAGCTCCGCTGCCGCTCGACATCGTTGCTGGGGCTGCGGCCGCGCGGATTGAAGGCGCGGATCTCGAGCCCCTGGCCGCGCAGGTAATAGAGCGCCTCATAGACCTGGTCGCCGCCGCGGAGGACGATCGTTTTCACCTCGGAGACCGAGGCGGCGCGGCTCAGGCCCTCGCTGAAATCATGCCAGCCAAGCAGCCGGTTGATCGCCGGCAGCTCGGCCGCATTCCGGGCGAAGATGCCGACGCCGATGATCGTCGCCATCATTCCCAGATGCAGGGCAATCGAGGCGAGAAGCAGCCGCTTGAAGCCATGCCGGAGCAGTAGCGCCGTCACAAAGATCGCGGCGGCCGGATAGGCCGGCAGCGCGAGATGGCCGGTGCTCTGGTAGAAAAAGGACATGACCAGGATCGCGGCGAATACCGGCACCGAATGATAGAGGAGGAAAAGATCGGCCGGGTGGCGCGCGACGAGATTGTAGCGGGCAACGACTGAACGCAGGAAGACGACCAGGAAGATCGGGCCGAAGAGCAGGAACTGCAGGAGGCCGAAGGCGAGCGCCTCGTCCGCATCGAAGCCGCCGAGAAGGCGTCCGCCGGTGCGGAAGAAATCCGAGAGAGCGGCAGTTTCCATCTCGAAGCTGGCGAGAATCTCGGGAGCGACCACGAGCAGGGTCGTCGCGACGGCGAGCCACGTGCCGGGCGCCGCCAGGACCGGGCGAGCGCGTGGGACCGTGACAAGGTACAGGACGGTGCAGGCTACAGGCCAGCCCATCGCCATGTCGGTCATGAAGCCGAGGCCGAGCACGAGGCCCAAGCCGAGGCCGCTCGCCAGCGTCGGTCGCTCGGTGTGGATCCACAGGGCCCACAGCGCCGCGACCACGAAGAAGACAAGCACCGTCTCCGGCATCGCCACCATGGCGAAGGCCGAGATCGCCGGCAGCGTCACAACGACGATCGCGGCGAAGAGCGCGGTGCGCTGGTCGTAGAGCCGGGCCGCCAGGCCGTAAGCGAGAAGGCCGACGGCGACCGAAAAGACGGCGGAGGGGAAGCGCAGGCAGCTCTCGCTGTCACCACACAGGCTGGTCGTGACGCCGATCAGCCATGACGGAATTGGCGGATTGCTCCAGAATCCTTGGCCGACGGCAAGCGACAGATACCAATGCCGCGCCTCTTCATAATGAAGGTCGGTGCCGGCGAAGAGAATGCCGAGAATGCGAAGGAGGAGGACCGCGCCGAGCGCCAGAGCGAGAACCGGCAAGGCGCGGGAGGAACCTTTCCCGGAAGCCGGGCTCACGCCGAAGGCCAAGTCGTTTGTCAGGTTCCGCACTCCACCATCCGTGGCAGTCTGGCCTATAGCGCGGTCTGGAACCGCCTGCAATCGAAGAAGCCGCAGAAAACCGGGGATTTCCGCCATTTGCCGAGGCTCGTAAAAAAGAAAATTAACAGCCTTCAAATGCCGCTTTGTTACAGCTATATGAAGCACGCACGCGGTTTGCTGATCCGCGATTTTTGACGCGGGGTGGAGCAGCCCGGTAGCTCGTCAGGCTCATAACCTGAAGGTCATAGGTTCAAATCCTATCCCCGCAACCAAATAACGCCGCCAAGTCAAAGACTTGGCGGCGTTGCCATTTTTGCGCTTATGTTTCGGCCCGGCTCCAGGAAGCACTGTGGAAGCAAGAGGGTGCGTAATCGTAAGTAAATCAACGGGTTGAGGCCTACCCAAGTCGGAGGGGGGCGGAGTAGAGGGGCATCCAGATAAACCGCGCGGTCTACGGAGATGACCATCAGGACCCCTGAGGACCGCGGCTCCAACCGCGTTGCCGCAATTGGGTGACAAGGCTTCGCCCCACACGACGGGAGGGCGCCAATAGCCGCCCCGCCCATCGCCTAGCCTCGTGGATAACAAGGCCATTCTCCGCGCCGCTGCCGCACGTACCATCCCCGACCTGTGGAGCGCCATTGCATCCGCCATCGAACGCTTCACCCCTGCTGAATGCAGAGCCTATTTCGAAGCCGCCGGATACGACGCAAGGTGATCGGAAAATGCTCTAGTAGGCTGTTGAAGAAGTCGCTCGCCGCGACGTTTTGCTCGTGATTCATTAGCTCCGAATGGATTCGGAGACCGATGCATGCGCGGGGACGACAATCGGACGGGCGAGCTGTTCAGCTACGTGGATCTGGAGGCGCGGGTTCGGCGCGATCATCCGCTGCGGGCGATCCGGTCGATCGTGAATGAGGCGCTCGGCGCGCTGGAGCGTGAGTTCGCGGCGCTCTATTCGGCGCTCGGGCGGCCGTCGATCCCGCCGGAGAAGCTCTTGCGGGCGATGCTGCTACAGGCGTTCTACTCGATCCGCTCGGAGCGGCTCCTGATGGAGCGGCTGGAATACGACCTTCTGTTCCGCTGGTTCGTCGGCATCGGCGTTGACGATCCGGCCTGGGACCACTCGACGTTCTCCAAGAACCGCGACCGGCTTCTGGAAGGCGACGTCGCCGCGAAGTTCCTGGCCGCGATCCTGGCCCAGCCCAGGGTCAAGCGGCTTCTGTCGAGCGATCACTTCTCGGTCGACGGCACGCTGATCGAGGCCTGGGCATCGATGAAGAGCGTCAGGCCGAAGGATGGTTCGGACAAGCCGCCGACCGAGGGCGGCGGGCGCAATGCCGAAGCTGACTTCCACGGCCAGAAGCGGCGCAACGATACGCACGCCTCGACCACCGACCCGGAGGCCAGGCTCTACAAGAAGGGCAAGGGCAAGGAGGCGAAGCTGTGCTTCATGGGGCATGGGCTGATGGAGAACCGCCACGGCCTTCTGGTCGATGCCTGCCTGACGTTGGCCGACGGTAATGCCGAGCGAGTGGCGGCCCTGCACATGATCGAGCCTCGCGCCGACCGGCCGCGACGGATTACGCTCGGCGCTGACAAGGGCTACGACACGGAGGACTTCGTCAACGAGTTGCGCTCGATGAAGGTGACGCCGCACGTGGCGCAGAACATCAGCGGCCGACGTTCGGCGATCGACGCACGCACGACCCGGTACGGCGGCTATGCCGTCAGCCAGCGCATCCGCGAGCGTATCGAGGAGGCATTCGGCTGGATCAAGACGGTCGCCGGCCAGGACAAGACCAGGTTCCGTGGTCGCGACCGTGTCGGATGGACCTTCACCTTCGCGGCCGCCGCCTACAATCTGGTGCGGCTGCCCAAGCTCATGACGGGGATCGGCTGATGGCCAGGGTTCCCGCCTTCGCCAAGGCCTTCGCCGGCCGCTGGCGCATCGTCGAGATGGACAATTGGGACAACGACTTCCTCGACCTCGTTGAGGAAGCGCACCTCACCTTCAACGGCGCAGCTGACGGCGAAATCGCCTTCGGTGCGCTAAAGGGCTTCCTCGACGTCCGCTACGGCGCGCGCGACGGATCCGCCTGCGCGGAGTTCTCGTGGGAGGGACACGACGAGACTGACCCTGCCTGCGGTCGCGGATGGGCCGCAATCGGCACCGCCGGTCGACTCGTCGGGCACTTCTACATCCACAACGGCGACGATTCAGCCTTCGTCTGCGAACGCACCTGACTTCTTCAACAGCCTGCTAGTGCGGGTGATCCTACACGGCACCTCTTGCGAGTTAAAATCTGAGGTCGCCGCGGATAAGGTCGGGAACGCTTCCATGCTTCTCGCCATGGATTTCGGTGGATGGTCAGCCACGCCTACTTTTGTGTACCACGAGACGAGACCGAGCATCGCCATCTCCTTGCGCCCCGCAGCTGTGCGGGCAGGCCCCTCTGAATCGTCCCTGTTGAGGACGCCGAAGCCAAAGCTGAGCAGCGCGCCGACGGGAGCGTCTGGCTCCGACATTCTCTGATGAAAAGGCCCCGGCCTTATGGCGGGGGCAAGTTGGCATGTCTGAGCGGACCGTGGCCCGCGACCTTATCAGGCTGGACTTTGCTGTGGGACAAGTCCTCCAAATGTGAGGGATTGCCGCACGTGTTCCGCAACTCCCGTCAGATCGTTGGGGCGCCGGACTGCGCGGTATCTGGCGTTAGAGCGTTCGCCGATCATGTTGCGATCGTAGCCGGCCGGATGGTCAACTGGGGCGGGTAAGTGGAATGATTACCGTCATTTGCCTGATCAGCCCGAAGCGCCTGGACGCGCTGCTGGACGCCGCTTTGGCGTCGTGGCAGAGCATATCGGTGTGGTGAGCGTCTCGGACACCAACGTGCTTCGAAGGGAACGCTTCTAACAAACTCGTGGCTCTCATCCCACCGACATCAGAGATGCGTCTTGAGATCGCGGTACTAGTCTAGCAGACAGTGCTCCCGACGGTTCATCCATTGCGGCGATGTCCCCGCATGGGGTCTGGGGTCGGCTCGATGTCCGTTCGCCTAGACCGTATAAGTGGAAAACGACGTTACATGCTCCGAAAGCGGTGTCTACGCGAAGCAACCGACGAAATGGCGCGGTGGGACGACATGAACCTGAATCGTGCGATAGCCTTGAATATCGCAAAACTCTCCCAATTTGATTCCGGCGTTCCCGCGTGGGAGGCCCTCGCGACGGATAGGTTGCTCCGGTAGGGGAGGGCGTTTGGATGTTAGAGCGGCGAACTGCGAGTGAGTGTCAGTGCGTCTCCCTAAACGGGAGCCGACCAATCGCCGTATGGGGGCCCGGGGTCTACACTCTTGATCGGAATGGTCGGCCGATTGAAGGACCGCACGCAAGCGCGTCGGCAATCCGCTTCATTGTCGCCGTTCCGGCAACGAGAAAACCGGCTTCCCTAATCAACGACAAACGAAACTTGAGGACTTATGAGTAGGTTCCTGGTCTTTCAATCGCTGTGGTCCATGGTTGGGCTGGGGTCTGCCGGCACCGAATTTCCATTGGAAAAGAAGCTCAAGATGATTCTGGACGCCGGCTTCGATGGCGCCGGCATTCAGTTTATCGATCGCGCTTATGTCGCCGACGTTACGGCGTTCCTGCGCGAGAATGGAAAACTGTGGCAGGCGCAAGCCTACCCCGCCACCATAGGCTCGTTAGAGCCAGTGCTGGAGATGGTTCGTGATTTTGGCGCCGACCATATTAATGTTCAGGCCGATGTTCGCCCGCTCCGGCTTGCTGACGCCGTGCCCCTTGTCGACGGGTGGCTTCGCCTAGCTGACGAAGCAGGGGTGCGCCTGCATTTCGAGACTCACCGAAACCGCCTGACAGGGGACCTTCCGCTTACTCTTCAACTGCTCGAAGAGTTTCCAACCTTCAAGCTCACGGGCGACCTTTCGCACTACGTCGTCGGGCGGGAGATAAACCAACCGGTCACAGAAGAAAATGAGCACCTCATGCGTCGCATTCTCGACCGCTGTGAGGGCTTCCATGGCCGGATTGCTTCGGCAGAGCAAATCCAAATCCAGCTCAATTTTCCGGCGCATGAGGCATGGACCGACCAGTTCCTCGCATGGTGGGAATATGGGTTCGCCAAATGGCGAGCGCGCGCGCCCCACGATGGGGTGCTAACCTTCCTCTGCGAGTTCGGCCCCCCTCCTTACGCCATGACTGACGCACAGGGGTGCGAGATGTCAGATCGCTGGGCTGAGGCTTTAAAGATGAAGAATATGGCGCAGCGTTTATGGGCGAGGCTCGAATCGCCGATGAGAACAACGGCGGAGTTCGACAAGCCCCCGGCGTGGCGGCCCAGGGGATAAAGCTTACTGGACAATGGGGAACCATCTTAGATCGTCTTTAAGCCGGTCTCCCCGCTAGGCTTTGCGTCACTTATTTTCTCCAAGCAATGCTTCATGCGGGGGCCGGGAGGACAGTACGCGTCTCGGAACTCCCCCGTCGATGAAGGTATGCGCTTCGGCCCAGAAACTCCGCTATCTGGCCTTCTGTTCGACGAGGCAGGATGCCGCCTGACGTCGACACACGCGCCCTAGAACGGCAAACGTTTTAGCTACTTTTTTGGAGATTGCTTCGTGCTCACAAGGGGGCTGCAAGAGCAATTCGAGTTGCTTGAAGACCTATGGTTCGCCAGCTGGCGTTCCCGCGGGCAGGGCGAACTCGCACCGCTCAGCGACATGTCATAGCTACGCGCTCCAAGAGCGTCCGATCTGAAGAAATTTCTTCGTCAATGCAAGGCGTTCGTTCTTGCGGGAGAGCAAAGCAAGACGTGTTGTCGCACGCTTGTCTTCCACCGGTCTATAAGTCACCCCAGGAGCTTGGAGCGTAGCCACTGAGGCGGGGACGAACGCAACGCCTAGCCCAGCCGCCACCAGGCTAACGGCAATTGGAATTAGGAAAGCGACTTGCGAAACGATCGGCTGGAACCCAGCCCTGGCGCAAACTTCAGTTGTGAGGTCGCATAGCCCGCCACCAAGATGCGGTGAGTACGTGATAAAAGGCTGTTCTTTTAGCCGGCTCATGGGCACGGTCCTATGTTTGGAAAGTGGATGATCTTCCGGGATAGCCAGCAACAGTGGCTCCGAATGAATGTCCTCGATCCGAATGGTCGCTGGCCTCCCTCTCATAGGCAGAATGCAAATACCGACATCCAGGCTACCATTCAGCAATCCTTCAATCTGCTCACGTATTCCCAACTCCCTTACAACTATCTTGCACTCGGGGTTAGACTGACCGAAGGAGCGAATGATGCGGGCACAAGTCTGAATCATTGGAATGCTACTAGGCGCTCCAACCGTGATGGTATTAAGTCGATTGCGTTTAATTACCCTGGCGGCAGATTCTAACTGACGGGCAGCGTCAAGCGCTTTGCGTACGTCGGGAAGGAGGCCCTCGGCTGCGTCAGTCAGCGAGACCGCCTTTCTGTTCCTGTGGAAAAGCTGCACCCCCAGCCCTTCTTCGAACCGCGCAATTGCCCGGCTGATCTGAGATTGCGCGACTCCCAATCGCTCTGCAGTCATACGAAAATTTCGAGTCTCTGTGACCTCGGCGAAAACTTCCAAATCACTAAGCTTTACTGTGATCTTTTCACTCATGAGACGCCACTTTGATGGGCCGAGCTCTCGTGGCGCGACGATGCATAAGCCCTATCAACTTTGCACAATTCTGCATCAGTAAGATATGCAGAATCATAATTCCAGACCATTGACACAAAAAGGAGTTTCGATGTCTTCGCCACACTCGACCGATCCGCGGGATGCCGACATGCCGCACCGGGCGCTTCCGGTGATGGACCTTGGCCCCTACTTCGCCGGGGAACCGGGCGCGCTTGAGAAACTCGCCGCCAAATGGCGGGATGCTTGTGAAGGGGTTGGCTTCCTCTGTCTCGTCAACCACGGTCTCCCGCAGTCGGAGATCGATAAGATGGAGGATGCGGCGCGTCGTTTTCATGCGCTTCCGGCTGACGACAAAATGGCGATCAAAGTCGACCAGCATCAGCGCGGATTCATTCCAGGCAAGGCAACGATTCTCACCCATTCAAAGTACGACAAGAACACCAAGCTCGACTCTGTCGAATGCCTGGTCGTCGCTACCGATTATCCAAAGGACCATCCCGCAGCCATCGCGGGGAAGCAATTCTTCTCTCAAAGCCAGTGGCCGGCAGACTTGCCCGGTTTTCAGGCGGCTGTTGAGAATTACATGAGCAAAGTCAACGACTTGTGTAAGAGCCTGTTGCCAATCTGGGCGGCCTCGCTGGATCTGAAGCCTGACTTTTTCGACCCCTATTTCCAAAAGCCGCATAACTATTTCCGGATTGCGAAATACCCCAAGATCCCGGTGATGGAACCCGGCGAACTTGGCCTTGGCTCTCACGCCGACTCGGGCTTCATGACATTCCTGCCGCCGGCGAAAGAAGCCGGGCTGCAGGTGCTTGATGTCGATGACACATGGTTCTGGCCCGTCGTTCCGGAGGGAGCGATCATCATCAATATCGGCTGGTTCCTGTCACGCTGGACCAATGATCGGTTCCGGGCCACGCCGCATCGAGTCCTGCCGCCGAGGAACAACGACCGATACTCGCTGGCTTGCTTCGTAAATCCAAGCCTGGACGCTGAAGCCGAGTGTCTGCCGTCGTGCACCAGCCCGGACAATCCTCCGAAGTATCCTCGGCAAAGCTACTGGGATTTCTTCCAGTGGTACACGACCAGAAGCTATGCGCACTACGGCAAGGTCGGAGAGAAGGTCGAAGAGAAGCAATCTAATGGATGAACGGGTTCCGACAGGACCTGATGATCCTGCTCTTGCTGCGTTCTTCTGCGGAGAAACGTTTCTGACCTTGGGGTTCGACTGAGCGTCGATTGACTCGACGCACAGGCTTTCTTCTTCGGCAATGGGTGCCGTCGCGAAGTTGGTTGGAATTGAGGGTGGCGTAGTCTCCGGGTGCTTTAACCCGAACGAGTCCAGCGTTGACGCGCCGGACAGGAGACCACGCCATGACGAGCACTACCACGAAGCCCGAAGCCGTTCAGCCTGATACC